>JBMOJP010000148.1:0-3540 GCA_049315725.1 Chthoniobacterales bacterium
AAAACTGAACACTCTGCTCTGCACCTATGTCCACCCGCCTGCGCAACAAGATCATCTTTCTCACCTGCATCTTCGCCTTCGCCGGGTTCGGAGCTCTCCTCTACCGCGAATGGTTCGTGCAGAAGCCCTTTGCGGTGATTGTTTTTGTCGCCGATAACTTTGGGCCCTCGCAAATCTCCGCCGCGCGCATTTTTACCGGTGGCGCGGGCTTCCGCTTCCGCTTGGAATCCCTCCCCCACACCGCCCTGGCCTCCGCCCCGGCGGCGGATTACGCCGTGGCCGACTCCGCCGCCGCCGCCACCTCGCTGGCGAGTGGACGGACAGTCAACCGCGGCAGCCTCGGTCTCGCCCCGGACGGCAATCCGTTGACCACGCTGCTCGAAACCGCCCGCGCCGCCGGCCGGGCCACTGGGTTGGTTTCCAACACCACGCTTACCTCGCCCTCGGCCGCCGCGTTTTACGCCCGCGCGACCACGGCTGATGATGCTCCGGCTCTCGCCTTGCAACTGGTCGAAAGCTCCGCGCTCAATGTCATTCTGGGCGGTGGCATGAACGAGCTCGTGCCCGCGGCTCAGGGCGGGGCGCGGGCCGACGGACGGGACCTGCTGCTCGACTTGAGACAACGCGGCTTCGACATCGTCCGCACCCGCGAGGAACTAGACAACACGCCGGGCTGGCGCAGCCCTCAAGTCTTCGGCGTCTTTGCCGATGGCGACCTTGCCTTCGTCGAAGACCAGTCCCGCTACACGAGCCAGCCTCGCCTGGCCGACCTCGTCCGTCGCGGCATCGAGCTCCTCCAATTCAACCGCAAGGGCTACCTCCTCGTCGTCAATGCCGGCCTCGCCGGTCGCGCCGCCGAACTCGGCCGCGGCGAAACCCTCCTGCGCGAAATGCGCGAACTCGACGATGCCATCGGCGCCGCACTCGACTATGCCGGCGAAAACTCAGTCATTCTTGTCGCCGGTCTGTCCAGCACCGGAGGACTCAATCTAAACGCCTTTTCCTTCGCCCCCGACCGCGGCATCGCCGTCCTTGGTTCAAGCCCGGCCGGTGTCCCGGCCATCACCTGGTCCACCGGCCCCGGATCCCCTGCCTCTCCCGATACCGTGGTGCTTGAGCCCGTGGCCAGCCGGACCGACCGTCCGCAGATCGTGGCTGAGGACAACCTTGTCGTGGCCATCGGACCCGGCACCGAACCAGTCAAAGGCTTCCTCGACCTGGCCACGCTCGGTCAGTGGCTGCGCACCATGCTGTGATCCCGGTCGGCTTGCGCGAACCGTCGCCGCTTTTTTCCTTGCTCTGATGAGCCGTTGAAGCGACAAACACAACAACCTGCCGCCATGAAAAAACTCCTCTTCCCCCTCGTCATTTCCTCTACCCTCCTGGCCCAATCCTTCGCGGGCTCCTTCGGCCCGGGACCATGGGCCAGCGGCTCCTACTACCCGGGAGGAACCGACGGCAAATACCAGGCCTCCGTCACCGGCAGCAACATCACCGGCGTCATCGGCTTCTCCATCCGCGAAGGCAGCCCGGGAACACTCTCAACCACGACCCAGACCGCCCAAAACCAGCAGGACTCCAACGCAGCAGCTTCGACGATCCAAGCAGCCACCACGGCGAGCACTATCTTTGACTCGACGCAAAACTACTTTGTGATCTTTGTCGAAGGGCGCACTTATACCGGATTGGCCGTGGCCTCGGTCAATCCTCTGGCCAACACCGTGGTCGGCTCACTTCTTGGTGCCCAGCCGGCCTTTGGTTTCGTAACAAACACCCTGCCCTTCAAATTCCCGGACCAGAAGCTCATCACAAATGTCGAGGTGACAACGCTTGACGGCTTCTCCAACTCCGTTATCACGACCAACGCCGGTGGGTTCACCCAAACGTTCATCACGAACACGATTACGATCACCAACGATGCGGGCGTCGTCGTGGGATCAAATCAGGTAATTATCACAAACATTGTTTCCGCTTCCCCCCAACTCATCACTAACTCCACGCCGGTGTTCCTCACGAATACTAATGTCACCAGCGATTCCTCTGCTTTCAGCGTCTCCAACGGCAGTGGCACGACCAACGTCTTCGATCCACTTCCCGTCCTCAATCGCGGCGTGAGCGGAGGGTTTCAGGCCCAGCTGCAAAACAAGGGTGCCTACATGAACTTTACTGGCAACGGTCAACTAAGCTCGCCCGCCCAGAAGCAGACTGTTGATCTCGCGACCAATACAGACGGGACTCAGGTCGCGGGCGGCATCGTCACCGAAACTGTTCCATTCTTCGTCAACGGCCTGCGCACCTCCTTCTCCACCAGCCTGACGGTCTCCAGCACGGCCACGACAGGACAGTAGCCAAGGAGGTGGGACGCCCTCGTCCCACTTGACTTATCCGACCGCGACCCGCGCGGCAACTATTTCACCCATGGCCCGAGGGCGGGCCAGCTCCTTGAGTCTCCAAGCATGAAGACCTCTCCACACCACGCCCGCCGCCCGCTTTCTACGGACGCAACGCCGCATGGCACCAGCCAACGAAGCAAAGGCATCTGGCCAGATCTTGGTGCGGGACGCCCCCGCCCCTCTCGTTCTGCCTGCACCGGTGCCTTCACCATAGTGGAGATTTTGGCGGTGGTCATCATCCTCCTCATTCTCGCGTCGTTCGTTGTCCCGAATTACTCCACGTGGATCGCCCGGGCCCAGGAAGCCAAGTGCATGGCCAACATGCGCGCCATCCATGTCGGCCTGCTTGGCTACCTGAACGACCACCGGGAAGTCTGGCCGCAGGGCCCCTCGCCCAAGGAAGAGTCGGCCTGGGCCAACTTCTGGATTACGACCCTCGAGCCTTACGGGATCACCGCCAAGACGTGGCAATGTCCCACCCTCGCGGCCCAATTCAGGCGGGGTGAGCGGGCGCCCATCGATGGCGGGGCGGTCCATTACAGCCCCACCATGTTCGATGACCAGTCCTACACAGCAAAGCGGCTCTCCACCTATCCCCTGAATCAGCCTTGGCTGATCGAACGCGCCGACGCTCACGAAAATGGCGCCCTCATTGTTTTCGGCGACGGCTCGATCAAGTCCTTCAATCAGGTGCTGGCCGAACAGGGCATGCGCTGAGCGCCCCGGCGTTTTGCTTTAACCACGAACCACACGAATTTTCACGAAACCAAACCGGGATGCTCCGCCTGCGGAACCGTGGTAACCGAATGACGTCGAGCGGCACCCCGCCCGAACCAATCCTCCGCCATCCGTGGCCGGTGGAAGATCAACATCCTCATTTTAGCCCGGGCGCGTTGAGCCCCAATACCGTTAACTTAGCACGAGTCGAAGTATCCGCAGATGGACGCAGATTTTCGCAGATTCAAATCACAACTCATTGCCTGGTAGCTATTTGAATAAAAAACAATCTGTGTTCATCTGCGTAAATCTGCGGATAAATATTCCCTAAGTAAACAGTATTGCTTTTAGCCCCAGCGTTTTGCTTTAACCACGAACCACACGAATTTTCACGAAACCAAACCGGGATGCTCCGCCTGCGGAACCGTGG
>JBMOJP010000060.1:0-15708 GCA_049315725.1 Chthoniobacterales bacterium
CTTGCTGTGGTGCTGGGGGCGGCCGTCGGGGCATTTGTCCTTTTTGTCTTTTTCTCCACCACAGACTTTTACAGCGCCCAGAGCCGCGTGGTGCTTTTTTACACTGCGGTGGGTTATGCGATTCCGGCTCTGGGCTTGCGCCTCCTTGCTGCGGCGATGTGGACCCGCCGGGCCCGCCGCGTGCCTTATCTGGCCATCGGTGCACCGCAGGATCTGGCCCGCTTTGAGCACTACTGCCATGGCATGGATTTCCACAATCCGGTCGTCCTGGCCGACCACAATCTGCGGGTGGTCCGCGAGTTGATGGACGCCGACGCGCGAGCCGCCGGGGTTTCACCCCGCACCGTCCTGCAGGAAGCCGCACACGTGGAGCTGTCTCCGCACACCCGGGAGGCGGCCCGGCATGCCCAGGATTTCGAAGGCATCGTCTTGACCGACCAGCCGGAGACCTATCCAGCCGCCCTGCTGGAAAAATTGGCCCGCCTGCATTTCCTGCGCATCCCGGTCTACAGCACCGACACGTTTTTCAGTGAAATCTGGCGCAAGGAATCAGTCCAACGCCTCGACCATTCCTGGGCGCTGCGCCAGAGCTTCCAATTAGCCCGCCATTCGGCTTATCGGTATTTGAAAACCTTGAGCGACTACGCCCTTGCCCTGATTTTGCTGCCGGTAGCGCTGCCCCTCATGGCGATCATTGCCGCGGCCGTGGTGCTGAACAGCGGCTTTCCCATCCTTTACCGTCAGGAACGCGTGGGGCGGGGCGAAACGCGCTTCACCCTGCTCAAGTTCCGCACCATGTATGTGCGGGAAGCCGAAGATTATCCCTACACGAGGGACAAGGACACCCGCATCACCCCGGTCGGGAGTTTCCTCCGACGCATTCGCCTCGATGAGCTGCCGCAGGTTTTCAACGTCCTCCGCGGCGAGATGAGTCTGGTCGGCCCGCGGGCCGAGTGGTCGCGGATCGTGGCCGACTATGAAACCAAGATCCCCAGCTACCACCTGCGCCATTTGGTCAAGCCGGGCATCACCGGTTGGGCTCAGGTCAACTTCCGCTACGGCACAGGACTGGACGACGCCGTGGAAAAACTTCGCTATGACCTCTACTACATCAAGAACTACTCCCTCGTGCTCGACGTCGAAATTTTGCTCAAGACCATTTTGAAGATCTGCTCGTTCGGGGGAAAGTGAGGCGGCCGCAGTTTTCTGTGTTTCAGTTTTCAAAGTTTCCGTTTCTGCTGTGCCGGCGGGCGCATTGACGCGCACGGTCTCAACCCCCAAATATTTTGCGCTTTCCTCTCCATCTCTGGCCTTGGGCGGCCGCCGCACTGAGTGGCGGCCTGCTCGTTCTCTGTTTCGCGCCATTTGACCAGGCTTGGCTGGTCTGGGTCGCCGTGGCCCCGCTGCTCACCGCCATCTGGTTTGGCCCTGTGCCGGCGAAGCATCCACTGCTGCGCAAGGCGGAGCTCGGCTATGTGGCCGGACTGATTTACTTCCTCGGTTCGCTCTCCTGGGTCACCAATGTGACGGTGCCCGGCTGGCTCGTTCTCTGCCTCTACCTCGCGCTGTATCCGGCGCTGTGGGCCGGTCTGGTCTTCGTGTTCGCCACTCCGCGCGAACCGGAAGGCGCGCCGCGTTCGGTCTGGCTGAGTTCCTGGCGCAATCTGGCTGCCGGCTTGCTCACCGCCGCCGCCTGGGTAGCCGTGGAATTTCTCCGCAGCACGGTCATGACCGGATTCAGCTGGAACGCCCTCGGCATCGCGCTCCACGAGAACGTGCCCTTGATCCAGCTCACTTCCCTAACCGGCGTGGGCGGGCTTTCCTTCCTCGCCGTCCTCGCCTCGGCCATCGCCGTGGCCACCGTGCGACGGCTCATGCTGGAGGCCAAAAACGGAAAAGTTAGGGCGCATTTCGACTTCACTCTCACGCTGGCCCTCATCGTCATCAGCTTCGCCTACGGCCTGCGCCAGATCTCCGCCCCCATCGAGACAACCCCTCTGCGCGTCGCGGCGGTGCAACCGGCCATCCCGCAAATCGAAAAATGGAACAGTGCGTTCGAGGACCGCATCTACGTTACCCTTGAGCGGCAGACGGCTGCCGCAGTGGCGCTTCAGCCAGACCTCATTCTCTGGCCCGAGGCGGCCACCCCGCGTGGATTTTTTGAGGATCCGGTGGCGAATGCCTTTGTCCGCGAATGGGCTGCCCGCGGCGATTTTTCCCTACTCTTTGGCACGCTCATTCTCGGGCCCACGGCCGATTACAACGCGGCCGTGCTGGTTCAAGGGACGAAGACCGAGCCGCAGGTCTACCCGAAAACCCACCTCGTCATGTTCGGCGAATACATCCCCTTCCGCCAAAGCTTCCCGCTTTTTGCCATCATGGTCGGCCACCTCGTCCCGGCGGATTTCGATGCGGGGGAAGGCCCGGTCATCTTTCAACTGGCCTCGCCCTCAATCACGCTGGCCCCGCTGATTTGTTTCGAGGACACCCTGGGCGACCTCGCGCGTGAAGCCGCGCTACTCGGTGCACAGCTGTTCATCAATGTGACCAATGACGGATGGTTCCTGCGCAGCGCGGGCTCGCGTCAGCATCTGGCCCACGCGATTTTTCGCAGCGCCGAGACCGGCCGGCCCATGGTGCGCTGCGCCAACACGGGCGTGACCTGCGTGATCGACCATCTGGGCCGGGTCCGTCAGGCCCTCGAGAGCCCGGACGGCGACACGTTCGGGGAAGGCATGATGCTGGCGGAGGTTGATGTCCCGGTGGACCCGCCGAGCACTTTCTACATGAGGCACGGGGAAGCCTTCTCGGTCCTGTGTCTGGTGGTCACGTTGGGAGCAGCCGCGGTCTCGGTCGGGCGGGGAAAAAGTTTGCTGGCAGTGACGTGACGGGTGACAAGTGACGAGGTGTCAGCGCCCGAGCCAATCCCTTCTCACCCGTCACTTGTCACTAGTCACCCCGGCCTTCCAAGCCCCCCCCTCTTCCGACTTTGCAAAAGCCCGCGGCTTGTCCAGTCTTTCAAACGATGAAAATCCGTGTCTCCGTCCTACCCAAGTCCTCCGTCCTCGATCCGCAGGGAGTGGCCACGGCGCAGGCGATGAAGCATCTCGGATGGACCAACCCGGGACGCGTGAGGGTGGGGAAGATCATTGAGATCGAGGCGCCGGAGGGGCGACCGGATGATGAGAAGGTCCACGCGATCTGCCGAGACCTGCTCTCCAACCCGGTGATGGAAGATTACTCCGTCGAGTTCAGCGCCTGATGAAATTCGCCGTCCTGCGCTTTCCGGGTTCGAACTGCGACCAGGATTGCCTGCGCACCCTGCAGGAGAGCTTCGGGGTGGCCGCCGAGCCGGTCTGGCACAAGGAAACCTCGGTCGACGGCTACGATATCATCATCGTGCCGGGCGGGTTTTCCTTCGGCGACTACCTGCGCTGCGGAGCGATCGCCCGGTATTCACCGGTCATGACGGCCGTGCGCAAGGCGGCCGGGCGCGGGACGCCGGTGCTGGGGATTTGCAACGGGTTTCAGATTTTGTGCGAGTCCGGATTGCTCCCCGGTGCGCTGGTGCGCAACCACGGCTTGCATTTCATCTGCCGTCAAGTCCACCTGCGGTTGGAGAACAACACCTCGCCGTTCACGCGCGCAGGGCAGATCGGCGAGGTCTTGCGGCTGCCCATTGCGCACGGCGAAGGGTGTTATCTGGCGGATGAAGAAACGCTCGACCGACTGGAGGGCGAGGGCCGCGTGGCCTTTCGTTACTGCGGGCCGGATGGAACGCCCAAGCCCGCAGGCAACCCCAATGGCTCGATGCGTCACATCGCCGGCGTGCTCAACGGGCCGGGAAACGTTCTGGGTATGATGCCCCACCCCGAGCGCGCCTGCGAGGAGCGCTTGGGCAGCACCGATGGGCGGTTGGTTTTTGCCAGCCTGCTCGAAACCGCCGTCGCTTCCGTGTCATGAAAGATCCCGTCATCACCCCGGCCGTCATCGCCAAGCACGGCCTCACCCCGGAGGAATATGCACGCATCCAGGGGATTCTCGGCCGCGACCCGAACTTCACCGAGCTGGGGATTTTTTCCGTCATGTGGAGCGAGCACTGCTCCTACAAAAACTCGCGACCCGAGTTGAAAAAGTTTCCCACCACGGGCCCGCGCATTTTGGTCAAGGCAGGCGAGGAGAATGCCGGGGTCCTCGACGTCGGCGACGGCTGGGCCGTGGCCTTCAAGATCGAGAGCCACAACCATCCGAGCGCGGTCGAGCCGTTCCAAGGCGCGGCTACGGGAGTGGGCGGGATCATCCGCGACATTTTCACCATGGGGGCGCGTCCAGTTTTCCTCCTCGACTCACTGCGCTTTGGTCCGATCAGCCGCGGGGCGGCGGGCGCGGCAGCGCACCGGCATCTGTTGACCGGTGTGGTTGCGGGCATCGCTCACTACGGCAATTGCATCGGCGTGCCGACCATCGGGGGGGAAACGTGGTTTGATCAAACCTACGCGGGCAACCCGCTGGTCAATGTGTTCTGCCTCGGCGTCCTCCGCCATGACCAGATCGCCCGCGGCGCGGCCCGCGGCGTGGGCAATCCGGTTTTTTACGTCGGCGCGGAAACCGGCCGGGACGGGTTGGCCGGGGCGGCTTTCGCCTCGCGTGAGCTGACCGAGGAATCGAAGGAAGACCGCCCCGCCGTGCAGGTGGGCGATCCGTTCCGCCAGAAACTACTGCTCGAGGCGTGCCTCGAATTGCTGGCCAGCGGCTGTGTCGCCGGAATTCAGGACATGGGCGCGGCGGGTCTGACCTGCTCGACCTGCGAAACCGCCAGCCGCGGCGGCAGCGGGATTGACGTGGACCTCGACCTCGTGCCGCAGCGCGAAACCGGCATGACGCCGTATGAAATTCTTCTCAGCGAGTCGCAGGAACGGATGCTGGTCATCGTCCACCGCGGCCAGGAAGACCGGGTGCGGGAGATTTTTGACCGGTGGGATCTGCCCAACGCCTGCGTGGGCCAGGTGACGGACGATGGAATCATGCGCATCCGCGCCGGCGGGCAGGTGGTGGCGGAAGTTCCGGCCGCCGATTTGACGGACCAAGCCCCGGTTTACCACCGCGAAGCGGCGGAGTGGACGCCGGCGGCGGAATTGGACATCAGCACCGTGCCGGGAATCGACCTCACGGCCGCGCTCCCCCAACTGCTCTCGCACCCGACCCTGGCCCGCAAACGCTGGATCTGGGAGCAATACGACCACATGGTGCGCAACGGGGCCGTGGTCGCCCCCGGTTCGGACGCCGCGGTTTTTCTGGCCCGCGAGTGCGGCAAGTTTCTGGCCGCCTCGGTGGACGGCAACGGGCTGATCACGGCGCTGGACCCAAGGGAGGGCGGGCGGCGCTGCGTGGCCGAGGCGGCGCGCAACCTGGCCTGCTCGGGAGCGGTGCCACTCGGGGCGACCGACAACCTCAACTTCGGCAACCCGCACAAGCCGGAGATTTTCCGTCAGTTGCGCGATGCCGTCGAGGGCATGGCCGAAGCCTGCCGCGCCTTCGACACGCCGGTCACAGGCGGCAATGTCAGTCTTTACAACGAAAGCCCGGCCGGGCCGATCGACCCGACTCCGGTGGTGGCCATGGTCGGGATCATCGAGGACGAAGCCCATATCACGCGCCAGGGGTTTCGCGGTGCCGGCGACTCGGTCTGGCTCCTCGGCGAACGCTCGGCCGGACTCGACGCCTCGCAGTTTCTCCTCATCGTCCACGGCCGCAAGGAAGGCCGCCCGCCGCAAACCGACCTGGACGCCGAGGTCATGTTGCATCAGGCCGTGCGTGATGGCATTAGGGCCGGCCTGATCCGCAGCGCGCACGACTGTGCGGAGGGAGGGATCGCGGTGGCCCTGGCCGAATGCTGCATCTCGGGCCACGCCTTGGTCGGGGCGGAGATTCATCTGCCCGACGACGAACGGCGGGATGACGAATCCCTTTTCCACGAAGCCCCCGGGCGGGTGCTGGTCACGGTGGGGCCAGACGACGAGAAAGCTTTTCACGATCTGGTTTCTCTCTGCCGTCTGCCCGCCCGCAAGTTGGGGACCACGAGCGGAACCGAGCTAAGCATCCAGCTACGGGCCCAGACCTGGTCCTGGCCGGTGGACCGGCTTTTCCACGCCTGGGACAGTTCGCTCGCGGCCTTGATGGAGACGGTTGCAGAACCGCTCGCGGCGCATTAGTTTGGCGTTGCCATGAAACGCCTGCCCCAAGCGGGAGATCTTTCGGGTTCGCTCCTCGTCGCGCATCCCATGATGGGCGACCCGAATTTCCGGCACACTATCCTCTATTTGTCGCAGCACAGCGCGAAGGATGGGGCGTTGGGTTTCATCATCAACCGGCCCCTCGGACGCCGCGCGGGCGACCTGGATGTCGGAGCCGGACTCGGAAGCATCGCCCATGTGCCCATCTTTGAGGGCGGCCCGGTCTCACGCAACCAGGTCATTGTCGCCACCTTCCATTGGGACGAGGAGGCCGGAGCGTGCAAGTTTGAGCCGATGGAGCGGCCGGAGGGCGAACTGGGTCTGCCGAATCTCACGGATGACAAGCTGCGGGTGTTTCTGGGCTACGCCGGCTGGTCGAAGAACCAGCTCGAGCGTGAGATTGCCCTCAATTCATGGCTGGTCATCCGCCCCCACCCCGAGTTGCTCCGGGCCGATGCGAACGACGACACCTGGCGGCGCATCATGGAGGGCCTCGGGCCGATGTATCGCGTTCTGGCCGACGCGCCGGAGGATGTGTCGGGGAATTGAGGAAGCAGGGCGCTTGGAGCGGGGGGTTTTCGCGTTCAGTTGGCTGCGCCCCTTGGGCGGAAGGAGGGCTGCTCTTGATTCGGGCGGCGAGGCCGTGTTTGCTTGCGGGATGAAATGTCCGGACGTCTCTCCATTCGCCCGGCGACTTTATGCGGCGTTAAGGAAGATTCCCACGGGCCGGGTCATCACGTATGCGGCGTTGGGACGGCGGATCGGCTGCGGCTCGCCGCGGGCCGTCGGGCAGGCGCTGCGGGTCAATCCGTTCGCGCCTGAGGTGCCTTGTCATCGGGTCATCGCCTCGGACTTCAGTCCGGGCGGTTTCCGCGGAAAAACGAGCGGTCCGGCCCTGGCCAACAAGCTCGGCCTCCTGGCAAAGGAAGGAGTCATCTTTCGTGAAAACCGACTGCTTGAACCTCAGCGGGTGATTCGTTGAAGCGCACCGGAATAGTTTTCAGTGTGTCAGTTTTTTTATGGCGGCAGCCACGCAATGCAACGAGAGCCTTTGCTACTGAACACTGAACCACTGAACACCTCTCACTCCATGCACCTCCGCGGCCAAATCCTCGACATTCCCAATCAACGCATCTTCCCCGGGGTCATCGAGGTGGCGGACGGAAAAATTGCGGCGGTGCGCGAGGACCAGACGGTGACGGAACCGGGATACTTGTGCCCGGGTTTCATCGACGCCCATGTCCACATTGAGAGTTCCATGCTGACCCCGCCGGAGTTTGCGCGCATCGCGGTCATTCACGGCACGACCGGCACGGTGTCGGATCCGCATGAGATTGCCAACGTCCTCGGCCTCGAGGGTGTGCGCTACATGCAGAAGCTGGCCGCGCAGACGCCGGTGAAAATTCATTTCGGCATCCCCTCGTGCGTGCCGGCGACCAACTTCGAGACGGCCGGGGCCACGCTCGGGCCGGCGGAGGTCGAGGAACTCTGCCGCGATGATTCGCTCGTTTATCTCTCCGAAATGATGAACTTCCCCGGCGTGATCCACCGCGATCCGATCGTGATGGAAAAAATCGCCCTGGCCAAACGTTACGGCAAGCGCATTGACGGCCATGCGCCGGGACTGCGGGGCGAGGAGCTAAAGGCCTATGTCTCGGCCGGAATTCAGACCGACCACGAGTGTTTCCAAATCGATGAGGCGCGGGAGAAACTCGCGCTCGGGCAGAAGATTCTCATCCGCGAGGGCTCGGCGGCAAAAAATTTCGAGGAACTCTGGCCCCTGCTCCGGGAACACCCGGAGTCGTGCATGCTTTGCAGCGACGACAAGCACCCGGACGATTTGCTCGAGGGGCACATCAATCAACTCTGCGCCCGCGCCGTGGCCCACGGTGTGCCACTGTTCAATGTGCTGCGCGCGGCCTGCGTGAATCCGGTCGAGCACTACGGCCTGCGCTGCGGACTCCTGCGGGCGGGCGACCCGGCGGACGTCATCCGCCTGCACAACCTTGTGGACTTTCGCGTGATGGAGACCTGGATTGACGGGGTGTGCGTGGCCCGCGATGGCGTGTCACTCCTGCCGAAAAGCCGGTCGCCGCGGGTGAATAAGTTCCATGTGTCGGCCAAGCAGGCGGCGGATTTTGTCGTCAGGGAGACGGCCGGAGGCCGCGGCCAGCCGGGCCAGCGCGTTCTCTCGCTGGAAGATGAATCGGTCGGGGGCGACGGGCATGGACCATGGCCGCTGGATTGCACGGTGCGCGTGATCGAGGCGCTCGATGGACAGATTGTGACCGGAGCGGGAGAAGCCAGCGCCTTGGTGCGGGAGGGGCAAGTGCTGGCGGATCCCTCGCGCGATCTGCTCAAGATTGCGGTCGTCAATCGTTACAAGGATACGCCACCGGCCGTGGCGTTTGTCCGCGGCGTCGGCATGAGGCACGGGGCCATGGCTTCGAGCGTGGCGCACGACTGCCACAACATTGTGGCCGTGGGAGCCAGCGATGAGGACCTGGCTCGGGCCGTGAATTTGCTCATCGCGCATGAGGGAGGAATCAGTGTGGTCGGGCCGGGTGGCCTCGAGGATGTGTTGCCGCTGCCGGTGGCAGGACTGATGAGTGATGGCTCTGCGGAGGACGCGGCCGCGGGGTATGCGCGGCTGACGGCCCAGGCCAAAGCTCTCGGGAGCGGCCTGCATGCGCCCTACATGACGCTGAGCTTTCTCGCCCTGCTGGTCATTCCGGCGCTGAAATTGAGTGATCTGGGGTTGTTTGACGGGCGGAAGTTCGAGTTTGTGCCCGTGGTGGGGGGCGGCATGCGCCCGTGAGAAGGGGAGACCAAGTCTTGAGGGCAAGCCGACCGCCCCATGTGTCACCTCTGTCCTGAACCTGCGGCAACCGGCGCTTCGGATTCTGCAAAATTCCCTTGTCACTGGGGCGCGTGCGTCGCACATTTCTCGACCGTTCGTGGTGCGCCCGCGCGACGGAACCGTCGATCCGCCAGGGTAGCTCAGCGGTAGAGCAGGGGACTCATAAGCCCTTGGTCGGGAGTTCGATTCTCCCCTCTGGCACGACGGCTTTAACGGGAATTTCGAGGGTGGCGAGTTCGGGGCGGCTTTTTTCCGCATGCCAATGATTTCCTGCGCGGTCGCATCGGTGACCCGGTAAAAGCACCGGGCCTATGGCACGGCTTGGAGGACGTCGCCATTTTTCTCGATCCGCCAAACGTTCCACTCGGCGAACGAGGGTTCGCTCCCCTCCTCCGAGAACACAAGGAAGTCGGCCATGAAGGAGCCGGCTTCGTCGTTTTCCATCACCTGCCCCGAGATATTCGGGCTGCTGGCCTTGGCGTTTTCGACCGTTTCGAAGGCGAGGGCGCGCGGGGCGTCGAGATCTTCGTAGGAGCGGATAGAAGTGGGATCGTGGGCCGCGGAGGCACCTTTACGACACCCAGGCCGGATCGAAATTCAAACTCAGGGGGCCACACGGCCGGCAAAGTCCGGAGTGGACTTGTGGCCATCCGGCCGCTAGATTTGTCCTTCGCTCGCGGGTATCCCCCGCGGGCCCAGACCCGAACTCATCCCATGGCCAACATCAAATCCGCCGCCAAGCGCGCCCGTCAGTCCGTCGTGCGCACCACGCGCAACCGCAGCGTGCTCAACACGCTGAAAACCCTATCGAAAAAATCCGCCGCGACCCTGACCGCCAAGGACAAGACCGCCGCCGCCGCCCAAGCGCGCGCCCTCAGCTCGGAACTCGACCGCGCGGTCAAGCGTGGAACGATCCACCGCAACGCAGCCAACCGCCGCAAGAGCGCCCTCGCCCGCAAACTCGCCGCCCTGTAAAGGCGGCCTCAGGTTTTTTTCTTCAGCGACGCATGGGGACGAAACACCCCACGCTGATCGCTCGGTCTTGCCTCTTTCAAGAAAAACGGCATCCGCTTAAGCCAGAGCTTGAGCGCCTGCCAGTGGATGAGCCCGATAACCCGCAGGGTCAGCAGCGGATACTTCAGGGTCAGCCAGGCCAGCCGGGCGTCTGACAGTTCGGCGCGGCGACCGGTCAACGTGCTGACCAGCACCTTCCCCGCCGCGTCGTAATCGTCGATGAAGACCCGCAACCGCCCGTCGGGCAGGTGGAAGCGGAAGTGGAACTCCAAGTCCAGCGGGCTGAACGGCGAAACGTAGTATTCCTTCGGCACCCGCACCTCGAAATCAGCCACCCCCTTCCCAACCGCGCACGGCACGAGGTAGGGCTTGAGTTCGTGAAAGGTGTTGCCGACCTCGACGACCGCGGCGTGCGGCGCGCCGTCGGCCCGGAAACACCAGTAGATCGTGATCGGGTTGAAAACGTAGCCGAAGGTCCGAGGAAAGCAGAGCATGCGGATCGCCCCCCCATCCTCCAGCGGTGCCCCGGCGCGGCGCAGAAACTCCCGCACATTGTCCGCCATCGGCCGCGGAGCCTGGTCCTGCGGGGCGGGCTGACCCGAGCCATCAGCCGCGTATTGAAAGTGGTCTCCGTCCCGCAGGCTGTAGGCCGCCGGGCTGTTGACCCGGAAAAATTTCAGCCGCCGCGAGATCTCGTCGAGCTCGCCGAGATCGAGATAAAAGTAAAAGACGCGGTAAAGAAACTCGTGGGACTTCGGCCGCAAGCGACGATGGAAGACCTCGCACTCGTAAAGGCAGGAATTCAACTCCAGGGATCCTCCCCGCACACCGCATGGGCGCATTGCACGGCCGAGGACAGCGCATCCTCGTGGAAGCCATAACGGAAATAACTCCCGCAGAAAAAGACCCGCTGACCCCGCGATTCCGCGTTGATCGAGGCCAGATGATGCTGCGCGGCCAGGGCCGGCCGGTCGAAGATCGGATGCGTGTATTCCGTGCGCCAAAGAATCTTCGCCGGGTCGATGCGATCGGCGTAGTTGAGGCTGACGAAATAATTCCGCCGCTCCGACACCCCCTGCAGGCGGTTCATGTAGTAGTGGGTCGAAGGGCGCTCACCCTCCGCGCCCGGATCCATCCGGTAATTCCACGCGGCCCAGGCCAGCTTCCGGCGCGGCATGACCGTCTCGTCGGTGTGCAGCACGGCCATGTTGGGCTGATAGCGAAACGCGGGGAGCAATTTTTCCTGGTGCGGGCTCAGCGGCGCGAGCAGAGCGAGGGACTCGTCGGCGTGCGCGGCCATGATCACGCGGTCGAAGACGACGGCCGCCCCGTCCTTCGTTCGCACGGTCACGCCATCCCCGCCGGGCTCGACCGCCAGGACCGGGACAGCGGCCCTCGCACCGGGCAGGTCGGCGTGCATTCGCTTCACGTATTCCCGCGAACCACCGTCCACGGTGAACCACGGATGGTGAGTGCTCACGCCGAGGAATCCGTGGTTGTGGAAAAAATGCACGAGCGAGGCGGCGGGAAAATCCAGCGCACCGCCCGGCGTGATGCTCCAGATCGAGGCGCTCATCGGCACGAGGTAGAGCCGGAGAAAATCATCCCCCAAGCGATGCCGACGGGTGAATTCGCCCAGCGTCATGGACTCAAGGTCAGGGTCATCAAGGGCCGCGTTGGCCGCGCGGAAAAAACGTAGGATTTGCGCGAGGAGCGCGAGGTAGCGCGGACGCAGCAGATTCCGCCGCTGGGCAAACACCCGGTTCAGCCCCATGCCATTGTATTCCACCCCAAGGCCATCGTGCCGCACGCTGAAGCTCATCTCGGTCGGCTTGATCGGCACGCGCAGCTCGTCGAAAAGGCGCACCAGATAGGGGTAAGTCACCTTGTTGAAGACCATGAACCCCGTGTCGATGGGCAGCCGCCGACCATCCTCCTCCACCTCGACCGTGTTGGCGTGGCCGCCGAGATGGTGCTCCCGCTCGAAGACCGTGACCTCGTAGCGCCGCCGCAGCAGCCAGGCCGCTCCGAGGCCGGCGATGCCGCCGCCGATGACCGCAAGCGTTTTCACCGCGGCCTCACGCCGCCGGTTGACCCGACCCCTCCTCGACCTCGCGGTAGACCGAAGGGGGCACGGGACGGAGGTCCCAGATGATGCCGAGCCAGGAAAGCGTCTTGAGCATGTAGTAGGTCGGATCGAATTCCCACCAGTAGAACCCCTGCCGCGTCGCCGCCTGGTAACGGTGGTGGTTGTTGTGCCATCCCTCGCCCAGCGTGATGAGGGAGAGAATCAGGCTGTTGCGACTGTCGTCCCGCGTCTGGTAGCGCCGCCGCCCCAGCACGTGGGCCAGCGAGTTGATGCAGGCCGTGCCGTGGAAAAGGCAGCTCGTGCTGATGAAAAATCCCCAGATCAGCATCTGCCAGGGCGAACCGCCCCAAGCCGGGAAGAAAGCTTGCAGGAACCAACCCCAGCCAAGCATGGCCACGGCGAGAAAGATCGGGCCGATCAGGTCGAAACGGTTGAGAAAAACCAGCTCGGGATATTTGGCCAGGTCTTTGATTTTCGAGTAGTCGGTCGGAAAGTTGCAGCTGCTCGTGATCCAGCCGATGTGCGCCCAAAGAAAACCCTGCACGCCGGGCGAATGGAAGTCGTCCTCCTCGTCCGAATGCTTGTGGTGATGCCGGTGAACCCAGGCCCACCACAACGGCCCGCGCTGGGTCGCGGTGAGACCGAGAAAGGCAAAAACAAACTGCGCCACCCGTGAAGTCTGGAAGGTCTTGTGGCTGAAATACCGGTGATACAATCCCGTGATGAGAAACATGCGCGCGAAATAAAGAAACACCGCCGTGCCCACCGCCACCCAACTCCAGCCGACCCAGATGACGCCGAGGCAGCCCAAATGCAAAATAAGGAACGGAATCAGACGGCTCCACTCCATGCGCTCGGGCTGATTGCGGATGACTTCCGGATCGCCGACAAAATGATCGCTGTCGATGAGGCGGAGGATGCGGCGGAGGGGCGGGACGGAAGCAACGGGCATCTTAAGAATCTTCAGGCAATCCTAGCTCGCCCAGGAGTCGGTGCAAGTCGTCGTTGCCGTAATACTCGATGACGACATGGCCTTTCTGCTCGCTGTGGCGGATTTCGACCCGCGTGGAAAGCCGCTGCTGCAGACGGTTTTCGAGATGGCGGATAACCGGCGAAACTTCGCGGCCCGGACGTTTCCGGCCGCCGACCCGACGGCGCCCGTCCTTGGTCAGGTGGGCGTTGACCAATTCCTCGGTCGCCCGCACGGAGAGCCCCTGGCGCAGGACCTGGGCGGTGAACGTGCGCTGCTCATCCGCCGTGCGCAACCCGAGCAAAGCCTTGGCGTGGCCCACGGTCAGCCGCCCCTGCAGCAAGTGCACCTGCACTTCGCGATCGAGATCGAGCAGGCGCATGGTATTGGCCACGGCGGCGCGGCTCTTGCCGACTTTGCGCGCAATTTCGTCCTGCTTGAGTTTGAATTCGTCGGTCAGCCGCAGGTAAGCCTGCGCTTCCTCGATGGGATTGAGGTCGGCGCGCTGGAGGTTCTCAATCAGGGCGAATTCCAGCACCTCCTGGTCGGTCGCCTCGCGCACGATGACCGGAACCTCCGTGAGCCCGGCCTGGCCGGCCGCACGCCAGCGACGCTCGCCGGCGATGAGTTCGAGCAGATCGTTGACTTGGCGGACGATGAGCGGCTGGATGATGCCGTTGGCCCGGATGGACTCGACCATTTCGCCGAGGGCCTCGGCCGCGAAGGTCGTCCGGGGCTGCAGCGGACTCGGCCCGACCTTGTGCAGCGGAACGCTCAGGACCCGTTCGCCCGCAGCCTCGACGGCCGCCACCGCCGCAGCGGCGGCTTTGGAGGGTGCAATCAGGGCGCCGAGGCCCCGGCCAAGTGCGGGCTTTGCCATAGGTAGTGCAGTCTAACGAGCCCGCCCCCCCGATGGGAAGCGTGGTCCGCCATTCGCCGCTTGTCGCCCGCGGTCACTCCGCCTAAAAGCTATCCAAGCAGGGGAGCCGTAAGGCTGAGAGTCCTGCCGCGCAGGCGGCGGGTGACCCTTCGAACCTGATCCGGGTCATGCCGGCGCAGGGAGCGGAGAAAATCTTGGCCGCCCGCCCTCCCCGGCGAACCAGCACCACGATCATGATCTCCGACCCGTCCTCCAACGGCGCCGCCGCCTCGACCTCCGCCCTGCCGAACAGCCGCCGTGTTTACGCCCGCGGGACCCTCCACTCTGCGGTGGCCGTTCCCTTCCGCGAAATCGACCAAGCCCCCACCCGCGACTTCAGCGGAGAACTGACCCCGAATCATCCGGTCCGCGTTTACGACACCTCGGGCCCGTGGGGCGATCCGGATTTTGCCGGCACGGTCGAGGAAGGCCTGCCCGCCCTCCGCGCCGAATGGATCCGCGGGCGCGGCGATGTGGAAGAAATCGAAGGACGCGCCGTCCAACCGAAGGACAACGGCTACCTCTCGGGCAAGCACGCCGAATACGCCAGCCAGGCCGAGCGCAACCGCCTCTTCGAATTCCCCGGTCTGACCGTCCGCCGCCGCCACACCCTGCGCGCCAAGCCGGGCCAGGTCGTGACCCAGCTTGCCTACGCCCGCGCCGGGATCATCACGCCGGAGATGGAATACATCGCCATCCGCGAAAACATGGGCAGGGAAAAATGTTCAGACCTCCGCAACGACCTCGTCCGCAACGACCTCGACAAACAGCACGCTGGCAGCGCCCAACTCGCTGAAAACTGCAAACTGCACCCTGAAAACTCTTCGGAATTCATCCCCAGCGTCTTCCGCCGCTTCCCCCAACTAATTCCGAAAGAGATCACCCCCGAGTTCGTCCGCGACGAAGTCGCCGCCGGCCGCGCCATCATTCCCTCGAACATCAATCACCCGGAACTCGAGCCGATGATCATCGGCCGCAATTTCCTCGTGAAGATCAACGCCAACATCGGCAACAGCGCCGTCGCGTCGTCGATCGAGGAGGAAGTCGAAAAGATGCGCTGGGCCACGAAATGGGGCGCGGACACCGTGATGGACCTCTCCACCGGCAAGAACATCCACGCCACCCGCGAATGGATCCTCCGCAATTCGCCCGTGCCCATCGGCACCGTGCCGATCTACCAGGCCCTCGAAAAAGTGAACGGCAAGGCCGAAGATCTCACGTGGGAACTCTTCCGCGACACCCTCATCGAGCAGGCCGAGCAGGGGGTCGATTACTTCACCATCCACGCCGGCGTTCTCCTGCGCTTCGTGCCCATGACCGCCAGCCGCATGACCGGCATCGTGTCACGCGGCGGCAGTATCATGGCCAAGTGGTGTCTCAGTCATCACAAGGAAAACTTTCTCTACACCCACTGGGACGACATCTGCGACATCATGGCCGCCTACGACGTCAGCTTCAGCATCGGCGACGGTCTGCGCCCCGGCTCGATTGCCGACGCGAACGACCGCGCCCAATTTGGCGAACTCGAAACCCAGGGCGAACTCACCCGCCGCGCCTGGGCCAAGGGCGTGCAGGTCATGAACGAAGGCCCCGGCCACGTGCCCATGCACATGATCGAGGAAA
>JBMOJP010000149.1:0-3497 GCA_049315725.1 Chthoniobacterales bacterium
TTTCGATAAAGAGGTTTTTGAACAGCGGATACAAACGCCGGTGCAACTGCTCCGCCCTGGTCATGTGTCCTTCGCGGGCGGCGCGGACCAGACCGCTGACCTCCGCCAGGGCCACGTTGGAAGGCACCTGGCGCCTGAAAATCACGGACGAAAGCGCCAGCGGCGGCCTCTCCCACGAGCTTCACCGAGACGGCCGGGACGAACGCCTCGACCGTCACGGTGACGATCCCCGCCACCGTGGGAAGCAATGTCCTCGTCACTCTCACCTCGGCCCACACGAACGCCGCCACTGTGCCGACCAACGTGACGATCAACGCGGGTCTCACTAACGCAACCTTCCCGATCGCCGCCGTGGGCAACCTCGTCTCTGACGGCAGTAAGGTGGTGGCGATTTCCGCCGCGGCCTCGGGCTATGGCGGCGCCCAAGTGCAGGTCACGGTCACCGACAACGAGGCAGCGGTCGAGGGCGTCACGCCCGGTGCCGGCAACTCCACGGCGAATACCCAATTCATCGCCAACTTGCGTGCGGGGATCTTCGGCCAGGCACCGCTCTATCGCACCGGCACGGGCCACCAGATGCCGCCGGGTCTGGCGCTTGACCCAGCCACAGGCTTGCTCAGTGGAAAGCCCACGCAGGCTGGCACCTACACCATTGTCCTTGAGCGCTACAACTCGCTGGGCGATGTGGCCACCCAGACCTACCAGTTGGTCATCTCGGCGGCTGGCACGTCCTACGAGACGTGGATTTTCGGCTATCCCGGCTTGTCCGACGCCACGCGCGGTGGGGATCCGGAGAAAGATGGCACGTCAAACCTCTTGGAATACTTCATGAGTCTTGACCCTTCGGTTTCCGACCGCGGCCTGACCTTTGATTTTGAAGGGAGGGTCCTGACCCTGGATTACCGCCGGAGCAAGACCGCAACCGGCGTCACGGGCGTGGTCAAATGGCACCCGAACCTGACCAACGCGGTGGGTTGGTCCACCAATGGCGTGACCGATGTCTTGCTCAGCGATCACGGCACCTACCAAATGCGCAGGGCGACCGTTCCCGTGCCTTCCGAAGACGGCCAACGGTTCCTTCGCCTCGAAATCGAGGCGCCGTAGGAGCCACATTTCCGCCTGGAGGGCGAGCGTCCCCGCGAGCCGCCGCCGTCAAGGCAGCGGTTCGATGCGGAACGTGCCGAAGATGGGCCAGAAGCCGTTGGTTGACCTGTAGACCTGCGCGGTGAACCAACCACCAACCGCAGAGTTGAAGTGGAAGGAAAACGAATAGGCGACGGGGCCGGTCAATCCAATGTCGAGGTAGAGCGCGTTCAGTGTGTTCGCAAAAAAGTAACTGTTGATGTTTCCGGGCCCGGATCCGTTGATGTAGAAATTGCCGTAGGAGGGCAACTTACCGGCCCCCTGATCGGCCGTGAAGTCGAAGCGGAGTGACTGGGGTGCGCTAGTCAACTCAAGCAAGATCGAGACCCCGGTGAGTGCAGCAGGCTGGTGCGGGTAGGCGGACGAGACGGCGCGGTAGAACTCCTTTTGTTTCCCCGTGGCACTGGCGGTAACATCCAGAGATTGCTCCGCGGGCGCGAGGAGATCGACTTCGGCCGCATGGAAGGCCCACGAAGCGAGATTGGCCGAGCGGAAAACATCATGCCGATGGAATAATGGGCGCGGAAATTCCAGTGAAAACTGCCCCGCTTGATGTTTCATCCGCGGTTTCGCGTCCCGCAGGACCGGCAGTCCCGCAACTTGCGGCGGGCTGAAAGCTTCCGCCGCCGCGCCGTTGCGGACGATGGTGACATTTTCGATCGTGGTTGTTTCGACGGGTGTCCCGCCCGCGGTCCCGGTCGCGCCGATGGCCAGCACGACATTCATCCCCTCGACGATGCGGCCGAAGACGGAGTGCTTGTCATCAAGCCAGGATGTGGGTTCGAGGGTCACGAAAAACCCGGCGCCGTTGCTGTTTTTGCCGGAGTTGGCCATCGAAAGGACGCCGGCGGCGGCGTGGGCGAGGTCCGGATGGAATTCGTCGCCGAACGAATATCCGGGGCCGTCCGTGCCGAGGCCGTTGCGCGATCCGGATTGGATCATGAATCCGGGAATGACCCGGTGGAAGGTCAGGCCGTTGTAGAACGGGGTCTGGCGCAGCGCGCCGGCCGTCGTATCGAGCCAGGGGCGCGATCCTTCGGCGAGTCCGACAAAATTCGCCACCGTGACGGGGACCTTTTCGAATTCGAGCTTGGCCGTGAAATTGCCGCGGCTGGTCTGGAAGACCGCGTAAAGGCCGTCCTCCGCAGGCGCGGCAACCGCCGTGCCCAAGGTCGCGCAGAGGAGCGCCAGCCAGGGAAAAATGGGGGAACGCATCTGTGTGCCGCGCAATTTCGCCGAAGATGCGGCAAATTCAAGTTCAGACATCCTGACTTTTGGGGAAAGCGGATGACCTGATTGAGCGGTAAACGGGGCGCAGATTCCGTGCGCGGCTGAGTTCTGCGGCGGCGCGCCGCACTTTGCTATCGAGGGCGCGCCAGTCGGTGCAGCCTGCTCTTTTCGCCCTTGGGCTGGGTGAGAATTTGCGGGGCCAACTCGCTCTTCTCCCAGTCGGCCCCGGGGTGCTTATGGCAAGTGAGGACGGCGATGCGCTGGGCTTTGAGTCGGGAAAAGAGATCCGGCGAGTAGCCTTCCCGGTCAAAGACCAGCGTGACAGCGGCTCGGCGGCCACCTCCTCGGTGACCAGCGGCACACCGAAGACCCGTGAAATCTCGCTTTGCGAGGCCTCGCCCTCCTGCCCATCTCCCAGAGAGGTCAGGATGTCTGAAACCGCTCAGTCCCTCAAATCTCAACCACGGTTTTAGGATAAAAGGCGGATCGCGATGTCCCTCTCGCGATGCTTCCGCCATGCCCCAGGTCTGCTGCAGCGGCAGTCTCCGCCCGCTACTTCAATCCCAGCACGTCCTGCATGTCGTAAAGCCCGGCCGGCTGCTGCGCCGCCCATTTGGCGGCGCGCAAGGCGCCCATCGCGAAGGTGTCCCGGCTCGACGCCTTATGCGTCAGCTCCAGCCGCTCCCCGGCTCCGGCATAGATGACCGTGTGGTCGCCGACCACATCACCGCCGCGGATGGCATGCACGCCGATTTCGCTCTCCGTCCGCGCCCCCACAATCCCGGCACGGCCGTGACGTGCCGCCTCGGCATAGTCGAGGTTGCGGACTTCGGCGAGGATTTCAGCCAGGTGACGCGCGGTGCCGGAGGGCGCGTCTTTCTTCAAACGGTGGTGCATCTCAACGACCTCAAGGTCAAAGCCAAGGCCGAGGATCTCAGCCGCTTTGCGGGTCAGCCAAAAGAGGGTATTCACCCCGACGCTGTAGTTGGGCGAGAAGACCAGGGGGATGTGTTCCGCCGCTTTGTTGATTTGTTCCCGTTCGGCGAGTTCATGGCCCGTCGTGCCGACTACGAGGACTTTGCCCGCGTCGGCGCAGGCCTTGGCCACTTGCGGGGTGATGTGCG
>JBMOJP010000150.1:0-3474 GCA_049315725.1 Chthoniobacterales bacterium
GCATTCTTCAAAGGGTTATCCGCCTTGTCCAAACGTCCCTCCTCGACCGCGACCAGCTCGCCGTGAATTGCGATCATTGCGTCGCAAAAACGGTCCAGCTCATCAATTGACTCGCTCTCCGTTGGCTCAATCATCAGCGTGCCGACCACTGGCCAGCTCATGGTGGGGGCGTGAAAGCCGTAATCCATGAGGCGCTTGGCCACATCTTCGACCTCGATCCCGGCGCGGGTCTTCCATTCGCGAAGATCAAGAATGCACTCATGGGCGACGTAACCCCGCGATCCCTTGTAGAGGATCGGAAAATGTGGTTCGAGGCGGCGGGCCATGTAATTGGCATTGAGAATGGCGGCCTTCGTGGCCTGCTCGAGTCCGGCGGCTCCCATCAGGCGGATATACATCCAAGAAATCGGCAGGATGCTCGCGCTGCCCCAGGGAGCTTGGGACACCTCGCCGATGGCCTGCTCGCCGCCGGTCGGAATGACCGAGTGCCCGGGCAGAAAGGGTGCGAGATGGGCCGCAACGCCAATGGGGCCCATGCCCGGACCGCCGCCGCCGTGCGGAATGCAGAAGGTCTTGTGCAGGTTGAGGTGGCAGACATCGGCTCCGATATCGCCCGGACGGCACAACGCGACCTGAGCGTTGAGATTGGCGCCGTCCATGTAGACCTGTCCGCCGGCCGCGTGCACGAGGTCGCAGATTTCCCGGATTCCCTCCTCAAACACGCCATGGGTCGACGGGTAGGTGACCATCAGGGCGGCGAGGTTCGAGGCGTGGGCTTCGACTTTTTTGCGGAGATCGGCGAGGTCGACATTGCCCTGACTGTCACAGGCCACCGGGACCACGGTCATGCCGGCCATGACGGCGCTGGCCGGGTTGGTGCCGTGGGCCGAGGTGGGAATAAGGCAAACTTGGCGGTGCGTGTAGCCTCGGGATTGGTGGAAGGCCCGGATGACGAGGAGCCCGGCGTATTCGCCTTGCGAACCCGCGTTGGGCTGCAGGGAAACGGCGGCGAAGCCGGTGATTTCGGCCAGCCATTGGTCGAGGTCGCGAAAAAGCCGCGCGTAGCCGGTCGCCTGGGTCGGAGGGACAAACGGATGCAACCCCCCGAAGCCCGCCCACGTCACGGGGATCATTTCGGCGGCCGCATTCAACTTCATCGTGCATGAACCCAGCGGAATCATGCTGTGATTAAGCGCAAGGTCGCGGCCCTCCAAACGACGGAGGTAACGCATCATGTCCGTCTCCGTGCGATACGAGTTGAAAACCGGGTGGGTCAGAAAACCCGATGTGCGAGCGACGGCCGGAGGCAGAGCGGCCTCGGCCGTGGCGGAGGTCGGCCCCGTGCCGAAAAGTCCAAGGAGAGCGTTGACCCGGTCCAGCGTCACGGTCTCGTCGAGGGCGATCCCAAGCGATCCGTCACCAAAATCCCGGAGCACGATGGCCGACGCTTCAGCTTGGGCCAGAACTTCGGCCGCCGTGACTCCTTGCGGCGTGACCCGGATGGTGTCGAAAAAAGTGTCGTGGTGCACTTTGTGCCCGCCCGCGTTCAGCGCCGAGGCCAGCGTGGAGGCAAGGTCATGGGTGCGTCGGGCGATGTCCGTGAGTCCTTCCGGTCCATGGTAAACGGCATACATCGAGGCCATGACCGCGAGGAGGACCTGCGCGGTGCAGATGTTGCTCGTGGCTTTGTCGCGGCGGATGTGTTGCTCGCGGGTCTGGAGGGAAAGCCGCAGGGCGCGGTTGCCGGCGGCGTCCTTCGAGACGCCGATGAGGCGTCCGGGCAGGCGCCGTTTGTGTTCGTCGCTCGTGGCCAGGTAGGCCGCATGCGGACCGCCATAGCCGAGCGGCACCCCGAAGCGCTGCGCGCTGCCGACCACGATGTCCGCGCCGAACTCGCCGGGCGGCTTGATCATGGTCAGGGCGAGCAAATCGGCCGCGACGACAAAGGCCCCGCCGATGGCGTGCACGCGCGGGGCGAAATCCGCGTAGCTGTCGATCACCCCGTCGGTCGCCGGGTATTGGACGAGCGCGCCGAAGAACGACGGATCGAGCACCGCGTCGCGCCACGGGCCGACGACAATCTCCCACCCGAGCGGTTCGGCTCGCGTGCGCAGGAGGGCGATGGTTTGCGGATGGACATTGTCGGCCACGAAAAACTTGTCCCCTGATCCCTTGATCCCGTGGGCCATGGCCATGGCCTCGGCCGCGGCGGTGGATTCGTCGAGCAGCGACGCGTTGGAAATCTCCATCCCGGTGAGGTCGGTCACCATCGTCTGAAAATTGAGCAGTGCCTCGAGACGGCCTTGGGCCAACTCGGCCTGATACGGGGTGTAAGCCGTATACCAGCCCGGGTTTTCCAGAATATTCCGCAGGATGACCGGCGGGGTGTGGCAATTGTGGTAGCCCATGCCGAGGTAGCACGTCCGGACTTCATTGGCCTCGGCCAGCTGGCGGATCTCCGCGAGCGCAGCGTGTTCGTCGAGCGGCGCGGGCAGGTCGAGCGGGGTGCGGCGGCGGATGGATTCCGGCACGGTCGCGTCAATCAGAGCGTCGAGGCTGCCGCAGCCGAGAAGGTCCAGCATGCGGGAGATTTCCGCCTCATCGGGTCCGATGTGACGGCGGGCAAAAGGGGGAAGCGGGGCGGAGGCAGGCTGGCTCATTGGTCGGATCAGCCAATCTGCGTGCGGTAATCGTCGGGGGACTTGAGTGCCTCGAGCTGGGCCCGGTTGGTCAGGCGGACCTTGAAAAGCCATCCTTCGTCGTAGGGCGACGTGTTGACCAGCGCCGGACTATTAGCCAGCGCCTCGTTGACCTCCACGACTTCGCCGTCGACCGGGGCGTAAATGTCGCTCGCGGCCTTGACGGATTCGACCACGGCGGCCGCCTGGCCGGCGGAGACGGTCGCGCCGACTTTCGGCGGATCGACGTAAACGATGTCGGTCAATTCGTTTTGCGCGTGGTCCGTGATCCCGATGGTTCCGAGGTCGCCATCGACGAGGATCCATTCATGGGATTCGGCATACTTGAGGTTGTCGGGAACGTTCATGAGAGTTGGGTGGGCGCGGCGCAGAGGTTACGCCGAGGCCTTGGAGTTTGGACGATGGAAGGGCTTCTTTTCAACCACGGCAGCGAAGAGCCGTCCGCGAATGTCGATCTGCACGACCTGGCCCGGCGTGGCCAGACGCGGCGGAAGGTAGGCCATGGCGATGCCGTCACCGGAGCTGGGCGAGAGGGCGCCGCTGGTTGTCTCGCCGACGACCGAGCCATCAACAAGCACCGGATAATGAGCGCGGGGAGGGGGGGATTTGTCCGTCATGCGGATCGCAGCCAACCGCGCCGGGAGGCCGGCGGATTTCTGGGCCAACAGGGCTTCGCGGCCGATGAAGCCGGGCTTGTCCAAGGCGACAAACATCCCGAGGCCGGCCTCGAGCGGGGTGCGGTCGGGGGAGAGGTCGGAGCCGTTGAGCGGATAAC
>JBMOJP010000151.1:0-3441 GCA_049315725.1 Chthoniobacterales bacterium
CGAAATGAAATCTGCGCCCATCGGCGTAAATCTGCGGATTTCTCCCTCTGAAGCTTGCCGCCTGCTGCCGGTCGGCAGAAAGGTCCCATCAAACAAGGAGTTCACGGCATGGTCCGCAGATTCACGCCGATGAGCGCAGATTTTTCAGACAGCGGGAAACGGGATACGGAGACGGAACTTCCTCGCTCCAATACAGACGGCTCGTTTTCTCCCGAAATGAAATCTGCGCCCATCGGCGTAAATCTGCGGATTTCTCCCTCTGAAGCTGCCGCCCCGCGAGAAGCCGTGGGATTTTCTGTCGGGATCTGTGCTAGGATCGTGGTCGCATGTTTGAAATCAGGCCGCGGGACAAAATGGTGGAGCGGGCTTTGCTCGTCGGCGTTTACACCGAAACCAGCGGACGCGCGGACGCCGAGGATCTGCTCGAGGAGCTCGAGGAACTCGTCCGCACCCTCGGGGTTCCGGTCGTCGAAAAAATAGTCGTCTTCGCCCGCGAGGTGCAGTCACGGTATTTTTTGGGCTCGGGAAAAGCCGAGGAAATCTGCGAGCGGATGCGCCAACTCGAATGCGACGTGGTCATTTTCGACAACGAGCTCACCCCCGCCCAGCAGCGCAACTGGGAGGCGCTGGCCGGGGTGCTCGTCATTGATCGTCAGGAAATCATCCTCGACATCTTCGGCGCCCGCGCCCGGACCCGCGAGGCGCGCATTCAGGTGGATCTCGCCCGCATGGCTTACTCTCTGCCGCGTCTCACCCGGGCTTGGGGCCACCTCGGCAAGCAGGGCGGCGGCATCGGTTCCAAGGGCGAGGGCGAAAGCCAGCTTGAGCAGGATCGCCGCAAGATCCGCGGCCAGATCGACCGGCTCAAACGCGAGTTGGCCGGGGTGCGCAGTTCGCGCGCCACCCAGCGCAAGGACCGCAAGCGCGCCCCCGTGCCCAATGCCGCCATTGTCGGCTACACCAACGTCGGCAAATCCTCCCTCCTCCGCCGACTCACGGGGGCCGGGGTTCTGGTGGAGGACAAACTCTTCGCCACCCTCGACACGACGACGCGCAAGATCGCCCTGCCCAACAAGCAGCCCCTGCTGCTCACCGACACGGTCGGCTTCATCCGCAAACTTCCCCACGGGCTCATCGAATCCTTCAACGCCACGCTCGAGGAAGCCGCTCTCTCCGATTTTCTCATCCACGTCCTTGATGCCTCGCATCCCCGGGTGCTCGAGTTCTACGACACCACCATGAAAGTGCTGGAAAGCCTGGGCGCCGACACGAGCAAGGCCCTGGTCGTCTTCAACAAAATAGATCTGGTCGAGGACGAGGCCACCCGCATCTGCTTGCGACGGGATTTCCCCGAGGCCGTGTTTATCTCCATCCACCGCGGCGATGGTTTGGACGAGTTGGTGGGGCGCCTCGCGCGCCTGGTCGGAACCCAGACCGCCCCGGTCGAGTTCCTTCTCCCCCTTGCGCGCCCCGACCTCCTCGCCCGCCTCCACCGCGAGGCCCAGGTGCAATCCATCGCCTACGAGGAGGCTGTGGCCCGCGTGGTCGCCACGGTTCCTCCGCGCCTCCTCGAATCCCTGACCGAGTTCGCGGCCCCCACCGAGCTCGGTAAGGCGGGACTGAGGACAGGAGCCGACTGACTGCAATTCATACCAACGTCCCGTGGACTTTGCAGAGGGTAGGGACGATCCGCCGGATCGTCCGCGCACTGAGAACGGACGACCGAGGCCGGTCGTCCCTACCAAAAAATCAAAGTCTGATTGCGTGAAACGTTTTGTATAACCCTCAAGGAGGTGGGACGCCCCCGTCCCACCCGTGGCGGTCCCGCGCGAAGCGCGCCCGCATGCTTCCAGCCCGCCCCGCATCGCCGGGGTCAAGCTCCGGGCTCAGACGATCTTCGAGAGGCGCAAGCCGGCTCTGGCGGCCAGCTTCGATTGCCTCGCATCGGAGGCGACAAACTCGCGGCAACCCAGCTGCAAGGCGCAGGCCACATGGAGCGCATCGAGCGTCCGGCAGCCTGCTTCCGCTGTGTGGGCGGCCGACAGAATCCTGCATTGCGCCCACGCGGCTTCCCAATCAATGCCCACCCGCCGCAGCACACCCGATGCCAGATCCGCCTCCACATCCAGAGCCGCCGCGGCCGCATCAGCCACAGCGCATTCCCCACGGAAGGCCTTGAGTTGCAGGGCCGACACGCATTCCGACAGATGCAATGACGTGAAGAGCAACGGTTGTCCGCCCCGAATCACGTGCGCCCGCACGGGGTCCGAGGCAGGCTCCTCTGTGTAAAGCTTCAGGAGGACGCCGGTGTCGTAGTAGCGGCTCACTGCGCGCCGCGGGTTTCGTCAAGCAGCGCATCGGCTCCCGCCCCCTTCCATCCGGTTGACCAGGTGTTCCGGGCCCGCGCTTTGAAATCGGGAAATGCCACCTTCACCACCGCAGCGGGGGGGACCAACCGGGCGACCGTCTGTTTGCGTCGGGTGATGGCCAGTTCGTGGCCGGCTTCCACCTCGCGGACCCACGCGGCTAGGTTGTGCTGCGCTTCCATGATCGAGATGGTCTTCATAACGCATAAAAATAACGCATATGCTCCGCGCGTCAACGCCGGATCTGCCATTTCGCGCTCTGAACCACCCGTGAACTTCGTGTGGTTGAAATGCCATGCTCTTCAATCTGCGCGAATCTGCGCCAATCTGCGGATCATGCCTTCCATCCTCAGCCGGAACCATGCATTTGAACCACGAATTACACCGATTTCACGGATGGTTTTCAGAGGAATGACGATCAATGACTGGCTTTAAGATCCACTCACCAAATGGTGAGATCTCTGCCCCCAAACTCGCTGTCTCACAACACTCTGTGATCAGTGCCATCCGTGCTATTCGTGGTTAAATTCTTCTGCATGGATCCGGCTCAGTGCACGGTATTGGGCTTGATTACATGGGTCCGGCTGAGCCGGAGCGACCACCAGTTTTTTTAGTTTGGTGGTCAGAGTTGCATCATCGGGTCGGCCTCGTTGCAGATCCAACTCCACCTCCGGCACCACGGTCTGTGCCGGGCTCGACAAGAAATCGATGAGCGAGGGGCGCGTAGCCGCGTTCTTATCATCCGGCTCCAGGCTCCTCGCTCCCTGCTACAGAGCATTTTACCCATGCGAGCCGTGTCTCAGAAGTGTTCGCGAAAAAATGTTCAAAAACGCGTTTTTTTTTCCTTGCCCTGTCACGGATCTGTCACTAAAGTTGCTCCGTTTCGAATACATGAATCCGTTCCCAAACTGCCATCCCCACTTGAAATCCAACGACATGAAGCTGCCATTTCTGCCGATGCACTACCTCGCACCTAAATTCCAATCGGCGCGACAGACCGCATTTTTCGCCGCGATCATCGCGCTGTTTTTTGTTTGTTTCCCATCTCAAACATCGGCCACCACGGTGACCTACG
>JBMOJP010000152.1:0-3422 GCA_049315725.1 Chthoniobacterales bacterium
CATCCTGTCGATGCTGGATGCCTTGACTGCTTTCGAGGCCCACGGCCCCGTCACTTTGGGGCTCAATGGCAATGAGGCGAACATCCTCGCGCGCCTGACCGGACTTGGCGAGGCGGCCACCGAGGCGGACGAGTGCCTGCGCCTGGCCGGTGAGTTACGCGTACACCTGCGTCTTGCCCATGTGATAATCCATCGGAACCGGTTTGCCGTGGCCGCCGGTAGCGACAGCCGCGGCATCATCCGAGGGCCGCATTGCGCCCGGCCCCGCAAGAGCACAGGGGCGGGGGACCGCTTCAACGCCGGTTACATTCTCGGACTTCTCGCCGGCGGCACATTGGAAGATTGCCTTGTGCTTGGCAGCGCGACGGCTGGCTACTTCGTGCGTCAGGCCCGGAGTGCGAGCCGTTCCGAGCTGCAGGAATTTCTGCGCACCTGGGAGCATCAGACTTCGGCCGCGCAGGACTGATTGATGAAGCCACCTCCTTTCGAAGAGTTGAAGCTTTCCGGCGAACTGTCCACCAGTCCGGTCATGCGCCGGCTTTATGCCACCGATGCCTCGGAGTACCAGGAGATGCCGTCGGCCGTGGCGTTTCCTGAAACCGAGGAAGATGTGCGGAAAATCATTCTCTTCGCCGGACGGCACGGCATCGGGGTCATTCCGCGCACGGCGGGAACCTCGCTCGCTGGCCAGGTCGTCGGCAACGGCCTCGTGGTCGATCTTTCGCACCACTTCAATGCGATCGTGGAAATCGACCGCGCCACACGCCGCGTACGCGTGCAACCGGGCGTGGTGCGCAACGAACTGAACCTCGAACTGGCCAAGCACGGGTTGTTTTTCGGTCCCGAGACCTCGACAGCCAATCGCGCCATGATCGGCGGCATGGTCGGCAACAATTCCTGCGGATCGAACTCCATCATCTACGGCAGCACGCGGGAACACCTTGTCTCGGTGCGAGGGTTCTTCAGCGACGGAACCGAAGGGACGCTGCGTGCGCTGGGGGTGGGGGAATTCGAGGCCAAGTGTGCCAACGCTCAGGGTATGGAGGGACAAGTTTGCCGTCGCGTGCGCGATCTTCTGTCCTTGGAGCGCAACCGGCGTTTGATCACCGACAACTTTCCCCGTGCCTCCATCCCGCGTCGGAACACGGGTTATGCCCTCGACCTGCTCATGGATGCATCGGCGTTCGATCCAGCTTCAGCCCGTGATTTCAATTTCTGCCGGTTGATCGCCGGTTCGGAAGGAACGTTGTTCTTCGGCCTGGAGTTCGAGCTGGACTGCGATCCTCTGCCGCCGCCTCACGCCGCGCTGGTCTGCGGGCATTTCGCCTCCGTGAACGAGGCCCTCCGGGCCAACCTAATCGCCATCGAACACGCGCCTTCGGCCTGCGAGCTGATCGATCGCCACATCCTCGAGTGCACGAAGTCGAACCTCGCGCAGCAGCGCAACCGCGAGTTTGTGGTCGGCGACCCCGGAGCCATTCTCGTGGTGGAATTGCGGCGCGATGACGCGCGTTCGCTGGAGCAGGGCATCGCCTCCCTGCAAACACGCTGGAAAGCCGCCGGCTACGGCTATGCGGCCCCGGTGCTGCAAGGGGAGGAGAGCGCGAAGGTCTGGGAGCTGCGCCGGGCCGGGCAGGGGTTGATGAGCAATGTGGTCGGCGACGCCAAGCCGCGGGAGGTCGTGGAAGACACGGCAGTGGATGTCCGCGACCTGCCCGATTACATCGCCGAGTTCAACGCCGTGCTCCTCGAAAAATACGGCCTTGGTTGCGTCTACTACGCCCACGCGGGGTCCGGCGAGTTGCATACCCGCCCGCTTTTCAACCTCAAGACCGAGGAGGGGCTCAAGACCTTCCGCGGCGTGGCGACCGATATCGCGCATCTGGTCAAAAAATACCGGGGGTCCCTGAGCGGGGAGCACGGGGACGGGCGGCTGCGCGGCGAATTCATACCGCTCATGGTCGGCGACGAGTGCTATGACATGATGAAGGAGGTCAAGGCCGCCTTCGATCCGCGGAACATTTTCAATCCGGGAAAGATTATCGACACCCCGCCGATGGACACCCATTTGCGCCACACCCCGGGGGCGCCGACGCCGGATTACACCACGGTGTTTGATTTCAGCGATGTGCAGGGCGTGGTGCGCGCGGCGGAGAAATGCAACGGATCGGGGGACTGCCGCAAATCGCAGCTGGCCGGAGGAACGATGTGTCCGAGCTACATGGCGACCCGCGAAGAGAAGCACACGACCCGCGCGCGGGCCAACATCCTGCGGCAGATGCTCAACAACCCGGCCGACGCGCGGAAGCCTTTCGACAGTCCGGAAATTAAAGATGTCATGGACCTCTGCCTCTCCTGCAAAGCCTGCAAGAGCGAGTGTCCGTCGAGCGTCGACATCGCCAAGCTCAAGGCCGAGTTCCTCCAGCACTATCACGATGCGAACGGGGTGCCCTTCCGGTCGCGGTTGATCGCAGGGTTTTCCGACGGCGCTCGCTTGGGCTTGCTCTGGCCGGGGCTCTACAACCTGCTCTTTCAGGCGCCCCCCATCCGGAGAGTCTTCAACCGGTTGGTCGGCTTCCACCCGCAGCGAACCTTGCCCAAGCTCAACCGCATTACGTTCCGACGCTGGTTCAAAAGACGCCGGCCGTTAGCGCCGCTCAGAATGCGAAGAGGCCGCGTGCATCTTTTCTGCGACGAATTCACCAACTACAACGACCTTGAAGCGGGCATCGCCGCGGTCGAGTTGCTCGAGCTTCTGGGCTACGAGGTCATCATTCCTGAGCATGTCGAAAGCGGTCGCGCGTCGCTTTCCAAGGGGATGCTGCGCCGGGCGAAGAAGTTTGCCGAAAGTAACGTCCGTTTGCTGTCCGGTCTGGTTTCCCGCAACCAACCCCTGATCGGCATCGAGCCATCCGCGATCCTTGGGTTCCGCGATGAATACCCCGCCCTCGTCGACCCCGCCCTGCGCGAGGCTGCCCGCGCGCTCGCCCCGCATTGCCTCATGCTGGATGAACTCATCGCCCGGGAGGCGGATGCTGGACGCATTACGCCGGATTGTTTCACCGACCAGGCGCGGACCATTCACCTCCACGGGCACTGCCATCAAAAAGCCCTGGCTTCGGTCGATCCGACCGTCAAGATGCTCTCGCTTCCCCGCAACTACACGGTAAAGACCATTCCCTCGGGCTGCTGCGGCATGGCCGGATCTTTCGGGTATGAGGCTGAGCACTTCGAGGTGTCGATGAAGGTCGGCGAGTTGGTCCTGATGCCCACCGTTCGGCAGATCCCGCCAGACGATCTCATCGCCGCACCCGGGACCAGCTGTCGACACCAAGTGCACGACGGCACTGGCCGCCATGCCATGCACCCGGCCGAGATTCTGCGGGCGGCGGTCGGTGGCTGACCTCCGGATGCGGCAGGTC
>JBMOJP010000005.1:0-51188 GCA_049315725.1 Chthoniobacterales bacterium
AGATCGTCAACTCGGTCGGCAAAATCGGACTGGCCGTGCGCGGCCTCTATGGCGAAGGCACCGAAGCCTTGGGCAACCTCTTCCAAGTTTCCAACCAGACCACCTTGGGCGAAACGGAGGAGGAAATCATCGACCGGCTGGGCAAGGTCATTGAGCAGGTCATCGAGCATGAGCAAAACGCGCGGCAGACCCTCCTCGAGCGACGGGCCAACATGCTGCTCGACCAGATCGGCCGCGCCTACGGCATCCTCGGCCACGCCCGTTCCATCGCCTCCAAGGAAACGCTCAACCTTCTCTCCATTCTCAAACTCGGAGCCGATCTCGGGCTCTTCCCCGAACCGACCCAACTGGCGGTGGACGAACTTTTCATCACGACCCAGCCGGCGCACCTGCAACTCGGGGCCCAGGAGGAAAAGTTGAGCCCCGAGGAACGCGACACCTTGCGCGCCGACTTGGTCCGTGCAAAAGTGAAAATTATCCCCGAGCCCAACATCGCCAAAGTCGGCCCGGCGAAGAACGGCCGGAAAAAAGACCAATGAACAACTTTACCCCACGCGCCCAACAGGTTCTCGCCCTCGCCCGCAAGGAGGCGGACCGCTTCAACCACAACTACGTGGGCACCGAGCACCTTCTCCTCGGCTTGATCAAGCTCGGTCAGGGTGTGGCCATCAATGTGCTGGCCAAGATGGGTCTCGACCTCGAGACGGTCCGCATGGAGGTGGAAAAACAGGTCGGCTCGGGCCCGGAGACCAAGATGGTGGGCAACATCCCCTACACACCGCGGGTCAAGAAAGTTTTGGCCCTGGCCGGCAAGGAAGCCAAGGCCCTCGGCCACTCGTATGTCGGCACGGAGCATATCCTGCTCGGACTTCTCCGCGAAGGCGATGGCGTGGCCGCCAAGGTCTTGAAGAACCTCGATGTGGACATTGAGCGCACCCGCAACGAAATCCTCCGCGAGCTTAATCCGAACTTCAGCCCGGAGGACGAGGACATGGAAGCCGCCGAGGTGGGCGGCGGACCCGCGGGCAAGAAGGAGGTCAAAACCCCGGCGCTGCGCGCCTTCGGCCGCGACCTCAACGAGATGGCCCGCAAGGGCAACATGGATCCGGTCATCGGCCGGGCCAGCGAGATCGAGCGCGTCATCCAGATTCTCTGCCGCCGGACGAAAAACAATCCGGTCCTCATCGGCGAAGCCGGCGTGGGCAAGACCGCCATCGCCGAGGGCCTGGCCCAGGAAATCATCGCCGGCAACGTGCCCGATCTTCTGCGCGACAAACGCGTCATCACCCTCGACCTCGCCCTCATGGTGGCGGGGACCAAATACCGCGGACAGTTCGAAGAACGGATCAAGGCGGTGATGGACGAAATCCGCAAGAGCAAGAACATCATTCTTTTCATCGACGAGCTGCACACCATCGTCGGGGCCGGCTCGGCCGAGGGCGCGATGGACGCCTCCAACATCATCAAGCCGGCCCTTTCCCGCGGGGAACTCCAGTGCGTCGGCGCGACCACCCTCAACGAATACCGCAAGTATATCGAGAAGGACTCGGCCCTCGAGCGGCGCTTCCAGACCGTCAAGGTCGAAGCCCCCAGCGTGGACGAGACCATCCTCATCCTCAAGGGCATCCGCCCGAAATACGAGGCGCACCACAAGGCCAAGCTGACCGATGAGGCTTTGGAGTTTGCCGCCAAGCTTTCCGACCGCTACCTGACCGGAAGATTCCTGCCGGACAAGGCCATTGATGTGATGGACGAGGCCGGCGCGCGGGCCCGGATTCAGAACATGACCCGTCCGCCCGACGTGAAAACGCTCGAGGTCGAGATCGAGGAAATCCGGGGGCAGAAGGAAGCGGCGATCAAAGCCCAGGATTTTGAGAAGGCCGCCGCCCTGCGCGACAGCGAAAAGCACGCCCGCGAGAAACTCGACCAGATCATGAACGACTGGCGGGCCAGCCGGGACGAGAAAGAGGTGGTGGTAGGCGAGGACGACATTCTCCATGTCATCTCTAAATGGACCGGCATTCCGCTTTCCCGCATGGACCAGAACGAGACGCGCAAGCTGCTCGCGATGGAGAGCGAATTGCGCAAGAAAGTCATCGGTCAGGATGAGGCGGTCATCGCCATCAGCAAGGCCCTGCGCCGCTCCCGCGCCGACCTCAAGGATCCACGCCGACCGATCGGCTCGTTTATTTTCCTCGGCCCCACCGGTGTGGGAAAAACCTTTCTGGCCCGCACGCTGGCCGAATTCATGTTCGGCGACGCCGACTCACTCATCCAGATCGACATGTCGGAATACATGGAGAAGTTCACCGCCTCGCGCCTCATCGGGTCGCCTCCGGGCTACGTCGGCCACGAGGAAGGCGGGCAACTCAGCGAGGCGGTGCGCCGCCGGCCCTATTCGGTCGTTCTGTTCGACGAGATCGAGAAGGCCCACCCCGATGTGATGCACCTGCTTCTCCAGATTCTCGAGGAGGGCAAGATCACCGACTCGCTCGGGCGCAAAATCGACTTCCGCAACACGATCATCATCATGACGTCCAACGTCGGGGCCGAGTTGCTGAAGAAGCAGACCTCGCTCGGCTTCGGCGCGGCCAAGCTCGACGAAAGCCACGAGGGCATGCGGGACAAGGTCATGGAGGAAACCAAACGCGTCTTCAAACCGGAGTTCCTCAACCGGCTCGACGACATCATTGTCTTCCACTCGCTGGCCAAGGGAGATCTTGAGCACATCGTGGACCTCGAGGTCCGCAAGGTCATTGACCGCCTCAAAGCGAAGGACATCACCGTCGTGCTCGAGCCCGCAGCCAAGGAGTTCCTCATCAGCAAGGGTTACGATCCCCAATACGGAGCACGCCCGATGCGCCGTGCGGTCGAGCGCTACCTCGAGGATCCCGTGGCCGAGGAGATTCTGCGCGGCAGTTACAAGCCGGGGCAGGAACTCCGCGTGGTCCGGGACGGCGAGAAACTTGCGTTCAAGACCAAGAACGAAGCCGAACCTCCCGCTCTCGCCGCCGCCGAGAGCCCGGAGTAATCGGCCTCAGCGAAAGCTCCAGCGGAAGCCAACTTCCTCCGCCGGGCTGTTCAGGTGAAATTCTTCCGGGGGCCGGGCACCGGCAGAGAGGCGAGGCCAGGCGGCACCGATTTCAAGTCGGGCCGTGGACGGCACGATGCCGGTGTTGAGCAGCAGAACGAGCTGGCGGGCGGTCAGCGAGGGCGAGGACGAGAGAGCCAGCGCGCCCCCGGCCAGCGGACCCGAAGCCGTGGCTGCGATCTGGAAGGCGCCGGCCGCCCCTGCACCGGTTAGATCGAGCAGCGGCTGCCACGGCAGATCTCGAGTGAATGGCAAGGTTCCGTGGGTGTGGAGCGAGACGCCGGAGGGCAAGATCACGCTCAGGTTCTCGACACCGACATCCCCCAGCAGCAGCGGCTGACCCAAGGTTCCCTCGATTTGCAGGTTGGGTCGCAGGAGCCCGGAGTTCCGATCTGGCCCGACCGCCACCGGCTGGCTCGCGGTCAGGCGAATCGTGGTGTTCCAGGCGGAAAATGGCGCAAGGCTGAAGCCCGGAGGCACGGGCCACCCGGCAGTGGGGGCGGGCTGTGTTTCGGGCGTGACCACCAACCGACGCAGCACGCGGCTGCCGATCAAATCCACCACGCCATCCACCGCCCCGCTCTCGCCTCCACCCTTCGCCGTCAGCTGCAGACCGCCCTGGAGCAGGAGGTCGTCGTTGCGGAAGAATCGCAGGTTGGCTCCGCGGGCGGACAGATCGTAGCTGGGCCGAGCCATCTCGCCAAAACTCATCTGGCCGCCAAGGCTGAGCGTCCCCTCACCCATCTTCATCCTTGTGCCCTCGAGGGCGGCCTGTGTTCCCGCCAGAACAACCTTGGCTTGCACATCGGTCAGAGGTTCCCAACCTTTCGCCGCCTCAAGCCGGCCTTCTGTCCACTCGATCGTGCCGTCCAAATGCGGCTCGAAAGGAGTGTGCGACGCTTTGATTTCGGCGCGCATCTCACCCGAGGCGAGACGGAAAACGCCCACCTTCGGTCCAAAGGAAGCGAGGTCGAGCGAAGGAACCGAGAGGCGCATGTCCCAGGGCTGAAGACCATCAATCATGGTCCAACCGCCATCAGCCCCCTCGCCCATCAAGGGCAGGTTTGCGGTGAGCTGGACTTCTTCCCCGCCTTCCGGGATCAACTTGGCGGCCAGCGAGGCCCGGCAGTCCTTTGCTTGCAGGGTTAGCTCGGCCCGGGACGGAGGCAGCGAGAAGCTGGGCAGCTTGGCCCGCAGTCCTGCGATGAAAAGACGGCCGTCCACCACCGCATTTTCCCACGGTCCGCTCGCATCGAGGCGAAGATCAACCCGCCCGCGCAGCGTGGTTTCCTGACCAAACAACTCGACCAGCGAGCCGAGCTCGAGGTCTTCCGAGCGCACCGAGGCATAGACGTCGTTGGAGGGCATGATGACCTCGCCCCAAGCACGGCGGTCCAGCACGGCATCGAGAGAGACCGGCAGAAAAAGTTCGCCGCGCAACAACCGCGTGCGGCCGCTGAACAATTGAATGTCCTGCATGGACAATCCCTTGGCTCCAAAATAGAGCACCGATGAGAGAGAGAGCGGTCCGCGGTCGAGCAGGAATCGGCTCACGTAGATGTTCCCCGGCGAATAGGTTGCCACCAGGTTGGCGTTGACCGGCACGGGATTGAGATCTCCGGTGAACTTGACCAATTCGAGGCTGGCCACCCCCGAGTGTGCATCGCCCGCTCCATCCCCCTCCCAGAAAAGCAGCACACTGCCCTCGCGCGCCCAATCGGGGGCAAAGCGGCCAATGGGCTCGAGATAGCGGGCAATCTCGCGCACGCGCAATTCGAGGCGCCCTTGGTAGGCGAGTTTGTCCGAGATCGAGACCAGGCCCTCGCCGCGGAGAAAATTGACCCCGCTCCACGCCTCGATGCCTGCGAGGGAAATGTCGCGACCGTTGGAAAAGGCATCCGCTTGGAGCCAATTCACCGGCATACCCCGCAGACGCAGATTCCAGCCGCGCAGGCTGGACCAGCCTTTGCTATCACGTGCCGTCCCAGCGACGGCCCCATGCGCCTGCACGGCACCCGCCGAGTTTTTTCCGCGGTCGCCCACCAGAGCCGCGAGCGCGCTCAGGTCGCCCACCTCCAGCCGCCAGGCTGCTTGGAACGGAGCCTCGCTCCAGGCCCCACCCTCGGCGGGCAGGGTCACCCATCCGGACAAATCCACCACATTGGCGGGCTGTTGCAGGAGGAACTGGTCGACCTGCAATTTACGCCCGGCCAGACTCAGGCCGAGTTTGGCCTCCGCGAAGGCTCGCGGACCTGCGGCAAAATCCCGCACCTCGGCTCGAAGGGCAACCTGTGCATCCGCCGGATGCTGCGGATCGCCATTGAAAATAAACTTCGTCGTATCAACCCGCCCCTGCAAACCGTCCGGCCAGGCGAAAAAGCGGCCAGCCTGGTCGAGCGATAGATTCCATGCATTGACCGCGACCTTTATGGCCGCGTCCTCAAAGGCCAAGTCGGCCTGCATGTAACCGCCGAACGCCGTCGAGGCCAAAGTGGCTTCCGGCGGACCGACCAGGGCGAGGGAGAACGAATCCACCGCGACATTATCGCCCAAATCCAAGTCAGCCAGGTAGAGGCTGCCGCCACTCCATCCGGTGACGGCTTGCCGATCAGTCCAGTCTTTCTGCCAATCGCCACTGCGCCACCCAACGCTGCGCGCCTGCCAGACGCCGGGGTTGTCTTCGTCCAGACGTCCCTCCACCCCGCCCATGGTCAGGCTGTGCACCCCGTGGCGCCACGAAAGTTTCGAGGCCGTGATGTCCAGTACACGCGGCACAAGGGCAAGCGAGGTGAACGGGGCACCAAGAGCACGACCCGAGGTTTTCGCTCGCGAGGCCTTCGGCTCTTCGATCGCAATGTTCCCAGCCAGATCGCGCACCTCGACCTTTTGCAGCAAGCGGCAGGGTGATTGCAGCCAGTGCCAGGGAGCAGTCAAAAACACCTCGACCCGCTCCGCCTGCAGGCTGGTTCCGTCCGCGGCGTTCACCCTCACCTTCTCCAAGACCAACGGCCGCGAAATCGCCGTGCGCACCCGCTCCGCGCTCAGATTGTAACCCGACCGCGCGGCCGCCCAAGGGACAAGGTGCCCGGCCACCCAACTGAGGATCGCCGTCTGGCTGATGGCCACGGCCAGGAGAACCGCGAGGACAAAGCCAAGACGGGCGAGGCGCTGGCGGGAAGGAGGGGATGCAGAGACAGCGGACTCGGTCATGTCGCAGTCTGTTCGCCGATGGCGGGAACGGAGTTGATGCCCCTAAAAAGTTGCAGCCCTCCTCGTCGAATGACGAGAAGGGCTGCTGTTCCCCCCAGAACAATCTTTACTACAGATGTAGGTATATTAACGAGTGGTGCCCCGGGCGCAAGGTTTTTTTTTGAGTTTCTTCGCTCGTCGCCGGTATGGCATTTAAACCGTTTGTCCATAATTGTTTATGCTTTGTTACGAATGGGTAACAAGATGCAGATAGGGCACCTACTTGAACAGCAGCATCCGAATCCCTATCAGAATCATAAGGATGGCAAAGACCCGGGCGAGGGTTTCATTGGAGAGGTGCTTGAGCCAATCGGTGGCCAACCACGCGGTGCAGGCTGCTCCGATGACGACGGGGACAACGATTTGCCATTTGACGAGGGAGGCCGCCGAATACCTCGCGGTCGCCACGAGGGAGACGACAATGATGACGGCGAGCGATGTGGCCACGGCGGATTTCTGGTCGAGGGCCATGAAAAAAACAAAAGCCGGGACCATGATGAGACCACCCCCTACCCCGCAGAGGGCGGCGAGAACTCCGGTCAGCGCGCCGATACCGAGGCCGAGAACAAACTGCCACAGCGTCATGCTCCGGCGGGCGCCTCCGTCACCAACCAATCCAAGCGATGATCCACCATGCGATCACCGTCGAATTCGAAAAAACCGCGGAAGCTCCGTCCCGCCAGCAGACCGGGCAGCCAATGGCGGTCATCCGCCCACATGCGGTCGTAGGGAATCTCATCCACCCGCACCCAGAGCGGAATGGCCTCGTCGGTTTCGACCGGTTCGCCCTCGCAATCCGCCGAGAGAAACACCGCGCAGTGCAAAGAATATCCGTCCGCAAATTGAAAGCTGAGTTCGCCGCGCAAGCGGGGATCGCAGGGCACGACACCCAGTTCCTCGCCGACCTCGCGCACCGCCGCCTCCAGTGCGGTCTCCCCCGGCTCGAGCCGGCCGCCCGGGCCGTTGATCTTTCCTGCGCCCAACCCGCGTTTCTTGTGGATGAGCAGAACCTCGTGGCCCCGGGTGATGAAGCATAGATTGGCCCTTTCGCGCGGCTCCCAGTTTGGCCAGTCGGTGGTCATGTGCAGTCGTCGAGAACGGGGACCCTTAGCGGCCGGCCAGCCGGAGCGGCACAACCAGCACCGGGCACAACGCGTGTTTGAGCACACCGTTGACCACACTGCCGGTGAAGAGATGATAAAGCGCACCGTGACCATGGGAGCCCATGACGATGAGCTCCGCGTTGCATTCGCCGGCGGCGGCGATGATTTCATCAGCGGGCAGGCCGAAGCGCACCGCGGACTCGCAAGCCAGACCTTGGGCCTGCACCTTGCTGGCCAGTTCCCGGACTTGGGCGGTCTCAATCCTTTTCTCGTTTTCGAAGTCGGTTCCCGAGCTCAACCGCATCATCTCCGGATCGGTTTCAAAACCGGCCACCCCGGCGACAGGCTCGATGACATGGAGAAGGAAGAGTCCAGCTTCGCGCCTCCCGGCCTCCTCGGCCGCTGCGGCCAGCAGACCGCCCGCCGAGTCGCTGAAATCCACCGGAACCAGAACCATTTTCATTGGAGCAATATCAGCCCGTCCCCCCCGCGGGGCCAGCGAGAAATCAGGCCACGGCCCGATGGACACAGCGCCGGCTTTATGGCACTTTGGAGGAGTAAACACATGACTGCGGCTGTTCTGATCGGAATCCTCGCCCTGTTCGCCTCCACCGTCCACGGGGAGGACACGAACGAGGTCATGGTCGACGATTTTGCCCGCGAGGAGCTCGGGGTCAACGAACTCACCGCTCCGTCCATCCAGGGACTTTTTTCTGACCTGGAAGCCTTCAAACCCATCCCCATCGCTCTCATTGCCGAGACCGACTTCGACCGGGTCTACAACAACCGCTTCCAAACCTCGCTGAATTTTGGCGCCCTGATCTGCGACGGATTTTTTGCGGTGCTGGGGGAGCAAAAGCCGCTGATCCAAAAAGTCGGCCGCTCCCTGCTCCGGCAGGCCCAAAGCCTCGCGGTCGGCCAGCGGCTCTCCACCCACGCCAACAGCCTGCTCGAACTGGGCCAGCGCGGGGACTGGGCCGCACTCAAACTCGAGTTGATCAAGACCCAGTCCGATGTCGAACAGGCCATGATCGAGCTGCGCGACGAAGAGATGGCCCACATGGTCAGCCTGGGGGGATGGCTCCGCGGTTTCGAGATCAGCACGATCGTCACTGCGGAGAACTACAGCCCGCAGCGGGCCGCCGGATTGGTCAAACCTGACGTCATGAACTACTACCTCGACCGCCTCGAGACGATGAATCCGCGGATCAAAAACACCGAGGTGGTTACCGGCATCACCTCGCGTCTGGAGACTATCCGGGCCATCTCGGCCGAAGCCTCGGGACGGCCACCTTCGCTTTCCGAAGTCCAACGCATGCGCGATCTGGCCATCGAAATCACCCAGACGATGTCCGCCCAGGTGGACAACGAGGGGCGCATCATCAAGGCCCCCTAGCCGCGACCGGCCGCACGTCATGCCGGTTGTCTTTCGTCCGCCCCCGCGCAGTCGCGCGCCTGAACTCCACCGGTCCGCGGAGGATTTTTTTCGCGCCACCTGGGCCGACTTTCCCCAGGACGCAGCCGGGCACGGGCTGAAGGCATACCGTGGGCGGCTCGGACCGAACGATCCGGCCGTGCACCAGCGACAGGCGGCCCGCCTCGCGCACACGCTCGCCCGCGTGGAGGCGCTCTCCCCGGGGGAGGGCGACGACTGGACCGATCGCCGGGCGTTTTTGGCCAGCCTGCGCACCGGCCTGTTTTTTCATGCCACGCATCCGCGCTGGCAACTCGACCCCCAAAGCCACAGCGGCACCGCGGTCAACAGCGTGTTCCACCTCCTCGTGCGCGAAGCCGACAATCTCCGCGCGGCCACGCCGGACATCCTCTCGCTCCTCGCGGACATTCCGCGTTTTCTCGACGAGGGCTACGCCTGCCTGCGGCGCCCCGTCCCGCTCTGGACGCGCTTGGCCATTCGCTCGGGCCGGCACACCGCCACGTTTTTCGCCCAAGCCGCCGGGCAAATCACGCCGCTGGCCCCGTCCCCCCAGCGCGCGCAGAGACTCTTTGCGGCCGCCGCGGACGCCTTCCGCGACTACGCGCAGCGTCTGGAAAAGATCAAAACCGGCCCGGCCGGCGGATTTGCCGTGGGGCGCGAACATTTCGAGTTTCTCCTGCGGGAGCGACTCGGCACCGATGCGAACGCGAACGAACTGCTCCACGAGGGCCAGCGCCTCGTGGCGTCGGTCGGCCATGAACTCAAGCGCGAGGCCGCGCGCTTCGGTCGTCGCTCCGCGCACGACCTCCTCGAATCTCTGCGCCATGACTGGCGGCCGTCCGCCCCCGATCTTCTCACCGAATACCGCCGGATCACGAAAGAGATCAAGGCACACCTTGACCACTCCGGGATCGTGACCCTGCCGCGCGGGGAACGATTGAAGGTCGTCCCGGTGCCGGATTTCTTGCGCGAGCAATTCCCGACGGCCGCCTACAGCGCGCCGGGACCGTTCGATCTCGATCAGACCGGAGTATTCTGGGTCAACGACCTGTCGAATTCAGCTTCCACTCCGGCGGCACGCCAGGCGGAAGTGGCCCAGCATTTCGGACTCGAACTGACCTGCGCCCACGAGGCTTATCCGGGACATCACCTGCAGTTCATCATCCAAAACCGACACCCCAGCCGGCTGCGCCGGATGTTTTCCCACGCGATTTTTTACGAAGGGTGGACGCTCTGGTGCGAGAAGCTTTGCGTGGAGCGCAAGATTTACCGCGCCCCGCATGCGCGCCTGATCCAATTGCATGATGCGCTCTGGCGGGCCCATCGCATCCTGGTGGACATCGGCCTCCAGACCGGAGGACTCTCTCACGCTGGGGCCACGCGGCATCTGGTCGAGCATGTCGGCTTCACCCGCACGCGCGCCGCGGCCGACGTCAACTGGTATACTGCCTCACCTACTGTGCCGATGAGCTACCTGCTCGGCCGCGGCCAGGTGGAAAAACTTTTCGCCACCCATCGCGGAACGCTACGGCAGTTCAACGACCGCCTGCTGGCGCACGGCGCCATCCCGTTTAGCTGGTTCCGCCCGACGGGGGCGGCGTGAAGCAATTCAGGTAGGTGTAGCCGTCGAGGGCCTTTTCATACTCATCAAGCAGGCGCATGGCCTCATTCGGTTTCATCCGGTCCTCCTTGATCGCGGCGTCCACCTGGACCTTGACCCGCCTCACCAACTCGCTCTTCTCCCACTGGGTCAGGGCCAGCACGCTGCCGATGGTGTTGCCGCCGATGATTTCTTCGACGTAGTAACCGCTCTCCTCATCCTCATCGAGGAAGAGGTGCATCTCGTTGACCCGGCCGAAGAGATTGTGCATGTCGCCCATGATGTCCTGGTAGGCCCCGGCGAGGAAGAACCCGAGGTAATAGGGCCGTCCCTCCTCGGCGCGGTGCAGCGGCAGGGTCGGCTTGACGTCCTGCAGGTCAATGAAGCGTGCCATCTTCCCATCCGAATCGCAGGTGATATCAACGAGGGTCGACTCCCGGTCCGGCGCTTCGTTCAGCCGATGAATCGGCATGACGGGAAACAACTGCCCGAGGGCCCAGTGGTCGAGGAGGGACTGGAAGATGGAAAAATTGCACAAAACCTGGTCACCGAGGGACACCTCCAGTTCCTTGACCTCCTCGGGCACATAGCGCATGCCCCGGAACAACTCGACGACCTTGGCCGCGATCTGCCAGTAGACCATCTCGAGCCGGGCCTTGGCCGGCAGCTCGAGCAAACCGAGGGCAAACATCGAGTCGGCCTTCTCCCGAATCTCCTGTGCATCATGCAGGCTCTCCAAGCGGTGCTTGCTCGCCAGCGACGCGTAGATGTCGATCATGTCCTGCACGACCGTCGGGTCGCCCGGGGCGGCCGCGACAACGGGCCCGCGGGATACCTTCTCGATCGAGCCGAAGGCTTCGACGATCAGAACTGAATGGTGCGCGGCAATGGCCCGGCCGCTTTCGCTGACCAGCACCGGATGCGCGACCTTTTCTTCGTCGCACACCTCCTGGACGGCCGAGACGACGTCGCGGGCGTATTCGGGCAGCGTGTAGTTGACCGAACTGTCAAAGGTCGTGCGCGAGCCGTCGTAATCAATGCCCAGACCCCCACCCACATCGAGGTAGCCGAGTTCGTGCCCCAGCTTGTGCAGCTTGGCGTAGAACCGCGCCGCCTCCCGCACGGCCCGCTTGATCGTCCCGATGTCGGGGATCTGCGAGCCCACGTGAAAATGAACCAACTTGAGACAATGCGCCATGCCCTCGCGTCGCAGGAGTTCGCTGGCGTCAACCAGTTCTGCGGTGGAAAGGCCGAACTTGGCGTCTTCGCCCCCGCTCGTGGCCCATTTGCCCGCACCTTTCGTCGCCAGGCGGACGCGGACCCCGATCCATGGTTCGACGCCCATGGTCCGGGCGATGGCCATGATTTGCGCCAACTCCTCCACCTTCTCGACGACCATGACCAGCCGCTTGCCCAGCTTGCGCCCGAGCATGGCGTTGCGGATGTAGTCGGCATCCTTGTAGCCATTGCAAATGATGAGGCTTTCCGCATCGGCGTGGATGGACAAAGCGGCGAGCAACTCCGGCTTGCTCCCGGCCTCGAGACCGAAGTGAAATGGCTCACCGGCCTCGACAATCTCTTCCACCACTTCGCGCAGTTGGTTCACCTTGATGGGAAACACGCCGCGGTAAACATTCCCGTAACCGGCGCCGGCAATGGCTTCGCTGAACGCTTCGTTGATCGTCCGCACCCGGTGCCGGAGCAAATCCTGGAAGCGCAGGGTCAGAGGGAACGATAGCCCGCGGGAGCGCGCCTCCTCGACCAACTCCATCAGGTCGATCTCCCTTCCGGGCTCGCCGTCGGGACGAACCACGACATGACCGTGCGAATTGATGGAAAAATAAGGTGAACCCCAGCGCTCCACATTGTAGAGCGCCAGCGCGGAGGAGATGTCCCAGTCTTGCATTAGGCGAGCGCGCTAATACGGCCACACGGCCGCAAGATCAACCGCAATTCTTGCGGAATTTTCTTTGGCCGGATTTTGCCCTCGTCCAGACTGCCGCCGATGAGCCGCCCCGCCCTGCCCCGGATTGAGCATGAAGTCACCGTAATGTTCTTCGACACGGACTGCGCGGGCGTGGTCCACAACCTCGCGTATCTGCGTTTCATCGAGACAGCGCGGACCCTCATGGCCGGCGAAATGGGCATGCCCCTGCGCGAAATGGTCGATACCGGGCTCTACCCGGTCGTCCTCCGCACGGAAATCGACTACCGCTCGCCCGGCCGCGTCGGCGAGGTTCTCCTTGTCCGCGGCGGCGTTTCGGAACTCGGCCGCGTGCGCTTCTGGGTCAGCTTCGAGATCATCCGTCCGGAAGACGGCACAGTGCTCGCGACCTGCCGCCAATCGCTTGCGCTCATCCGCATGCCGGGGGCGAAGGCCGAGCGTCTGCCCGCCGAGTGGTTTGTCGCCGCGAAGGCTTAGCCTCACCCTCAGCCTTTGACCGAGCGGGCCACGGCAACCAGGGCCATGGTCAACTTTTCCCGCACGCCGGGCGCGAAGCCCCGTTTTTCATGGAGAGCGAGAAGTTGCAGGACCCCGCAGCGTAGCAGGCTGGCGCTGGCCACCTCGAGATGCAGGGTGATGCCCCGCGCTTCGCCCCAACCGGCCCCGCCCGCCTCGGCTGCGCGATCCATCGCGCCCGTGGCCGCCGTGAGGAGCACCTCGGGGCGCAAATCGACCGGCATGTTCCAAGCGGCCGCGATCTCGCGACCATGCAGCAGCAGGCAACTCTCGATGCCGGGCAAACCGCAACACAGCCGCGGCACATCGGCCGGCGTGATCCGCTCTTCGGTATGAAAAATTTCCTGCAGCACTTTGTCCGCCGCCAGATTCCGCCCGCTCCAAGCCGTCGGGGCTTTCTCCAGTCGGGGCAAGCCGGCCAGAACCCGCGTGCGCAGCGTCTCGGGCAGTCCCACCGTCACGGGCCAGACCTCAAGTTCCCGCACCACATGCAACGGATGCTTTCCGGCGGGACGAAGGGCGAGGGCTTTGGTCATGACTCCTGCTAGCAAACCTCCCCGACGCCCCGCGGGCAAGCCCTCCGCTTTCGCTTGGGCAATTCACCGGCGCGGGCTAAATTGCCGTCATGATCCGTTGCCTACTCTCCACGACGACCCGGGAGGCCTCTCCCCGCTGATGAAAACCGTGACCATCACCGAGGCGAAAAAACACCTGGGCGCCTACCTCAAGGAGGCGGTCGACGGTGGCAATATCGGCATCATTTGCGGACATCACATCGTGGCCCTGCGCCCCGTCGCCGTGACCACGTTGGACTTCGACGAGACGGGTGATGCGGATGTGGCCAAACTCACGGCCGAGCAGCGCGACGCGCTCTACGTCCAACTCAAGCAGGAGCGCAAGGAAGCCAAGCGGCGCCGCAAGGAACTGCTGGCCGGCACCCCGGACGCTTGACCGGTTGTGCGTCCGTCTTATGCTGGACACATGTCCAGCTTGCCCACGACGCGCCAAAGCCAGATTCTCGACTACGTCCGTCGTCACCGCACCCGCCATGGCGTGCCGCCGACGGTGCGCGAGATCCAGCATCATTTTGGCTTTGCCAGCCCCAATGCCGCCGCCTCGCATCTGCGGGCTTTGGCCAAAAAGGGTCTGGTCCACCGTGCCCCCGGCGCGGCCCGCGCACTCACCCTGCCGGGCGAGGAGCGCCGCGAGGTGGCCGGCATCCCGATTTACGGCGACATCCCGGCCGGTTTTCCCGATTCCCGTGAGCAACGCCCGGACGGCTGCGTTTACGCCGACCTCGACTCGCTCGACATCCGCCGCACCGCCCGCACCTTCGCCGTGCGGGTCCGCGGCGACTCCATGACCGGAGCGCACATCGTCGACGGCGACATTGTCGTGCTCGAGTTGCGCGAGCCGAACCACGGCAACATCGTGGCCGCGCTGATCGACGGTGAAACCACACTCAAGCGTTACCTCACCCGCCAACGCCGCCCTTTTCTCCGGGCCGAAAACCCGAAGTATCCCGACCTCATCCCCGCCCATGAGCTGGTCATCCAGGGCGTGATGATCGCGCTCTTCCGCAAACCGCAGGACGCCGGCCGGGCCATCGCGCCGTGACACGGCTGAGGGGTGCGGCAACGAATTCCATGTCTGGCGCGACGAGTTGTTCCCTTCCTCCGCGCCCATCACGACAATAGCCTCATGGGGATGGCAGGAGTCAGGCCCGGATCCTTCGGGGTGAGTTATGTTCACGGCAGTTTGTCTCCTGGCCTTGACTCGGGCTACGCCCTCGCCCTGCGCTCGGCTCGCGGGCTGCCCGCCGTGGCGGGCCTGACGCGTGGGCGTGGGCGCAAGGGGTTATCGCGATGCTCTTCGCCCGGCGACTACTCGACTTTCAGCCGGAGCACTTCCTCGGTGCCGGGCAACGGCTTCGGGGCGTTGGGGCCGAAGAAAAAGGTGTGGGTCAGCTCGGAGCCGGTGTGCAGGGCGGCCTGCATGGTCCAGAGCAGAAAAATGCAAGCCGCCACGGCGACGAGCCGGGCAAGCAGCGACACGCCGGGAATGCGTCCGCCGAAAAAACAGGCGGCAGCGGCCACGGCGGAGAACCAGGCGGCAAAGAGCATGAGCCCCGAGGTGCTCTGGTGATTTTGCACGGCCGCGGCGACAGATTCTCCGACATAGCGGACCTCGACCGCCGCCTCCCGCCCGGTGGTGTGCGCCCAAGTTGCGCCCAGCGCACCGAGCAGCATCAGCAGCAAGGCGAAGCGTAGCACATGGCGGTGGGGCCACAGCAGGGAGAGCAGCACCGCCGCCATGCCCAGGAGCAGGAAGGCCACGGGAAAATGGACGGCAAAGGGGTGCAACGGATCCGGCAGGTGCAACATGGAAATGGAAAAATGCCGCCGGGACGACGTTTAGGCAATACTCCGTGGACTCCCGCGGCCCTCTGGTGAAAAATCCCCACCCGCCCCAACCTCCATGCTCGAGCCATTCCTGCAATCCGCCCTCGCCGACCTCGAGCGCCGCCACCTGCGCCGGCGCATCCGCGTGTCGGATGCGCCCACCGGACCGCTCGTGCACATGGGGGACAAAACGCTGCACAATTTCGCCTCGAACGATTACCTCGGACTGGCGGCAAACCCGCGCGTAGTTGAGGCCGCCGTGCAGGCGCTCCGGGATTTCGGGGCCGGGGCCGGGGCCTCGCGCCTGGTCACCGGAACGCAGCGCCCCCACCGCCAACTCGAGGAGCAACTCGCCGCCTTCAAGCGCACTGAGGCCGCGCTTGTTTTCAGCAGCGGCTATGCGACCAGCACAGGCGCGCTGTCTGCTTTGGCCACCAAGAACGATGTCATTCTCCTCGACCGGCTGAGCCATGCCTGTCTGGTGGATGGCGCGCGACTGAGCGGAGCCACGCTGCGCCCCTTCCGCCACAATGACCTCGACCACCTCGAGCATCACCTTCGGTGGGCCCGGGCGCGGCATCCCTTGGCCCGGCTTTTCATCGCGACGGAGTCGGTCTTCAGCATGGACGGCGACACCGCCCCGCTCGCGGCGATCGTGGAAATGAAGGACCGCTATGGTGCCGCCCTGGTGCTGGACGAGGCGCATGCCGTGGGCGTCCTCGGCCCCGGCGGCCGCGGGCTGGCCGCCCAATGCCGGCTGGACCAACGCATCGAGGTGCAGATGGGCACCCTGGGCAAAGCTCTGGGCAGCTCCGGGGGATACATCGCGGGGTCGAGGCATTTGGTGGAATTTCTGGCCAACCGCGCGCGCAGTTTTGTTTTTTCCACGGCCGCCCCCGCCTCGTCCGCCGCGGCCGCCACGACCGCCTTGGAAATCTGCGCCGGCCCCGAGGGCGACCGACGCCGGATCAAACTCCGCGAACTCGCCGACCTCGTGACCCCAAACCTCCCGGCCGCGATTCATCCGCTCATCCTCGGCGGCGAGGAAAACACCCTCCAAGCCTCGGAATCGCTGGCCAAACTGGGGTTTTTCGTTCCAGCCATCCGTCCCCCCACCGTGCCGAAGGGCACCTCGCGCCTGCGCGTCAGTCTGTCGGCCGCGCACGAATCGGCAGCCGTGGCCACGCTCGCGCGGATGCTGGCGGTGGTTTCGGCCCGCCCGGAGGCTTCGGGTGGAGATCCCGACACGGTCTGCCCGGTTTGCGGCCGCATCCTCACGCAGGAGAAATGCAAGGTCGTGTGCCGCAGCGCGGTCTGCGGCTACCGGATTGTTTTCAATTGCTCGGAATTCTGACCCGCGCACAATCCCGCCATGCCGAATCCCAACCCCGACACCGCCCAACAGATCAAACGTGTTCCCACGCGCGAGGAAATCCCCGAGGCCGACCGCTGGGATCTGACCCACCTTTACCCGGACGACGCCGCCTGGGAGGCCGAGTTGGCGGCACTGCAAGCGCGGTATCCGGGCATCAAAGACTTCCGCGGCAAGCTGGCCGGGTCGCCGGCGTCGCTGCTGGCCGCGCTGGAGTTGGAGAAAAGCATCGACCAACCGCTCGAGCGCTTGGCGACCTACGCGAGCCTCCGGACCAGTGAGAACGGTGCCGACGCGGCCTTTCTCGAACGGGAAGCCCGACTGCAAAACCTGCACACGGAGATCGTGGAAACCTGCTCATTCATCAGCCCTGAACTGCAGGCGGTTCCGGACGCCAAGTTTGCCGCCCTGGTCGCGGCACCAGAATTGACCCCTTGGCAGACGGTGCTGACGCGATTGCGCCGCTTCAAGCCGCACACGCTCAACGAACGCGAGGAGCGCCTGCTCGCCATGGGCTCGCAACCGTTGGAGGGACACGAGGAAACTTTTTCCCAACTGACCAACGTGGACCTCAAATTCGGCCTCATCGCGGGGACGGACGGACAGCAGAGCGAACTCAGCCTCGGCAGCTTCAGCTCATTTCTGGTCAAGCCGGACCGCGACCTGCGTCGTCGCGCCTTCCACCAATTCTACGAGGAGTTCACCGACCACAAATTCACCCTGGCCAGCACCCTGGCCAATTCCGTGCGGGCCGATGTCTTCAAAGCGCGGGCCCGCGACTATCCATCCGCCCTCGGCGCCGCCCTCTTCCGCCACAACATCCCGGAAACCGTTTACATCAACCTCGTCGGGGCCGTGCGGGCCAACCTCGCCCCACTCCACCGCTACTACGAACTGCGGCGCCGCGCGCTCGGGATTGAGACAATCCACCACTACGACACCTACGTCCCGCTCGTCCCGCAGGTCAGCACGCACCTGAGCTTCGACGAGGCGATTGATCGCGTGATCGCCGCGGTCCACCCGCTGGGTGAAGAATACACGCGGGAGCTGGCCGCCGGCCTGCGCGGGCGCTGGTGCGACCGCTACGAATCGAAGGGCAAACGCAGCGGCGCCTTCTCCAGCGGGTGCTTCGGCTCACCGCCCTACATCCTGATGAACTACAAGCCGGATGTGTTTTCCGACATGTTCACGCTGGCCCACGAGGCCGGTCACTCGATGCACACGTGGTATGCCCAACGCGCACAAACCTACCAAGACCATCATTATCCGATCTTCCTCGCCGAAGTCGCCTCGACCTTCAACGAAGAACTCCTGACCCACCATCTCCTCGAACAGACCAGTGACCCGAAGATGCGAGCCCACTTACTCAACCGCCAGATCGACGACCTGCGGGGCACGATTTACCGGCAAACCATGTTCGCGGAGTTTGAGAAAATCATCCACGAGCGGCAAGAAGCCGGGGAGGCTCTGACCCTCGACACGCTCACGACCATCTACCATCAGCTCCTCGTGACCTATTTCGGACCGGACTTCGTTCTGGATCCGCAACTCGACCTCGAGTGCCTGCGCATTCCACATTTTTACAGCGCGTTCTACGTCTACCAATATGCGACCGGCATGAGCGCAGCCCTCGCTCTCTCCGGGCAGGTGCTCGAATCCGGCGATGCCTCGCGCTACCTCGGGTTTCTCCGCTCGGGCGGCAAGCTCGATCCGATCGATACGCTCACCGCCGCCGGGGTGGACATGAACTCCTCCGCCCCGGTGGACCGCGCGCTGGAACTCTTCGCCCGCCGGGTGGACGAACTGGCCGAGTTGCTCGGCGTGGACCTCGGAGGTCCCACCGCATGAAGCGCGCCTTCCTCGACAAGATCCTGGCCCGCCTCCGCCGGATCCAGCCGGAGGAAGTCGAGACGTTCTTCGTTGAGTTGGCCCGCGACAAGCGTTTCCTCGAGACCATTTTCAACGCGATCCACGAGGGCGTCATTGTCACCGACGTCGGCGGCACGGTGGTCTATCTCAACGACGCCGCCTGCCTGCTCTTTGGTCTCGACCCCGCCTCCGCCCTCGGTCGTCCCCTCGCGGAAAAAATCAGCGGCCTGCGCTGGAAGGAACTGGCCCAAGGCCGCGAGATCGTGAGCCGGGACATCGAGGTTTTTCACCCGGCCCACCGCGTCCTCAATTTCTACGTCGTGCCGCTGATGAGCGAAGACGAGGAGGAAGGGGGGCCGCAGCAGCATGCTGGCTACGTCTTGATCATGCGCGACATCACGGAGCGCCAGCGCGCCACCGAGGAAACGCTGGAAAGCGAACGCATGGCCGCCCTGCAGCTGCTCGCCGCCGGCGTGGCCCACGAAATCGGCAACCCGCTCAACTCCCTCACCATCCACCTCCAGCTCCTCGAACGCCGCCTGCGCAAGCTGCCGGCGGACCAGCGCGGGGACCTGCTTCCGCCGCTCGCCATCGCCCGCGACGAAATCAAACGGCTGGATACGATCGTAACCCAGTTTCTTCGGGCCATCCGCCCGGCTCCACTCGACCGGGTTCCACAGGACCTCAACTTGCTTGTGCGCGAGGCCGCAGAATTTCTCGGCCCCGAACTCAAGTCGCGCAATGTCCTGCTCGAGCTCGAACTCTCCCCGGGCCTCCCCGCTCTTGCTGTCGATCCAAACCAGCTCAAGCAGGCGTTTTTCAACATCATCAAGAACTCCAGCGAGGCCATGAAGCAGGGCGGCCTCTTGAAAATTCGCACCCTGGCCGAGGCGGGCCGGATCGATGTCAGCTTCACCGACACCGGGGGCGGCATGAGCACGGAAGCCATGGCCCGGGTCTTCGAACCCTACTACACGACGAAGCGAACCGGCAGCGGGCTCGGCCTCATGATCACCCAGCGGATCGTCCGCGCCCATGGCGGCGAAGTCGTGATCGAGAGCACCCCCGGGCAGGGGCTTCGTCTGACCATCCGCCTGCCACGGCAGGACAGGCAGGTCCAGATGCTCCCGCCCCGTCCCCTGACCCTGCCGGCCCCGGCGAAAAAATCATCCCGCCGCACTCCCGATCAACCAGGCCGCGAAGGCGTAATAGGTGGGAATGCCTAGGATGACGTTGAAGGGGAAGGTCAGGGCAAGCGCCGCGGTCAGGTAAATGGCCGGACTCGCTGCGGGCAGCGCCCCGCGCACCGCGGCTGGCGCGGCGATGTAGCTCGCGCTGGCCGCCAGTGTTCCCAGGATGGTTGCCCCTCCGATGCCCATTCCACTCAGCCACCCGTAGTGCGCCGCCAGCGCGGCCGCGTTGACGCCGTCGAACCGGCCGAACTTCCGCAGGATGGCAAAACTCCAGACCGGAATGGCCAGGCTCAAAAGCAGCGCGGCCGTGAGCGCTTTCCAGAAATCGGCGAAGGCCACGCCGTCCAGCTTGGCCCCACCCTTCAACCCGATGGCAAAAAGCAGGTAAATGGTCAGCCCGGTGTAAATCTCCGGCGGAATCTTCAGGTCACTGCGAATCAGACTGGCCACGACCCCGAGGAGAAAGGCCAGGACCATGGGGGAGAGCAGGCTCAGAGCAACGGCCTGCTCGCCTGGGTGCACGGCCAGGGCCGAAAGGCCTGACCTTACGCCGGCCGCACCGCCACGCCGCGCGCGGCGAGGAACTTCTTCACGTCCGCCACGGTGTATTCCCCGAAGTGGAAGATGCTCGCGGCCAGCACGGCATCGGCGCCGGCGTGCTGCAGGACATCCGCCATGTGCTCGAGCCGTCCGGCCCCGCCACTGGCGATGACCGGAATGCACACCGCGGAGGATACGGCGCGCACCATTTCCATATCGTAGCCTTCCTTGGTCCCGTCGGCGTCCATGCTGGTGAGGAGAATCTCCCCGGCTCCTAGCTCCGCCGCCCGCGAGGCCCAGGCGACCGCCTCCAGACCCGTCGGATTCCGTCCGCCATGGGTGTAGACCGTCCAGCCGCCCCCGGGACGCCGCCGCGCGTCGATGGCCACGACGATACACTGGGAGCCGAAGCGCTCCGAGCCCTCGCGGATCAATTTCGGACGCTGGAGGGCGGAGGTGTTGACGCTGACTTTGTCGGCCCCGGCGCGGAGCATGATTTTCATGTCTTCGACCGTGCGGATGCCGCCGCCGACGGTCAGGGGCATGAAGCATCGGGCCGCGGTGCGTTCGACCACGTCGACCATGGTGGCGCGGTTGTCCGACGAGGCGGTGATGTCGAGGAAGACCAGCTCGTCCGCCCCCTGGACATCGTAGGCCTGGGCGCACTCGACCGGATCACCCGCATCGCGCAGATCGAGGAACTTGGTGCCCTTGACGACCCGTCCGCCCGTCACATCGAGGCAGGGAATGATCCGCTTGGTCAGCATGGGCTGAGGATGACCGCAGGCGGTGATCCGTGCAATGCGCAGATAAATGCTTTGCCTAAGGCCCGGCGTTTTTTACCGTGCGTTGATGCGTTCGATCCTCATCGGCACCCTCCTCTTCACGGGGTCCGTCTTTTTGACGGGTTGCGCGAACCGCCAGGGCGTCGGTTATTTCCACACCGTGGTGGTGGATGCGGGCCACGGCGGCATCGACAAGGGCGCCCGGGGCTCGGACGGCTCGGTGGAGAAAACGTATACCCTCGACACGGCCAAGCGGCTCGAGCGTGCGCTCAGGTCCCGCGGCTATCGGGTTATCATGACGCGCAAGAACGACACCTTCATTCCCCTGCCAACCCGGGCGGCCATCTCGAACCGGGAGCGTGGTGCGATTTTCGTCAGCGTGCATTACAACTGGGCCGGCCGTTCCTCGGCCGAGGGATCGGAGACTTACTACTTCAACGCCAAGTCCTACCCGCTCGCGGCCAACATCCAGAGCGAGCTCGCCCGCGTGGCGACTCCGAGTCGTGGGGTCAAACGCGCCCGCTTCCATGTGCTGCGCAACAACACGCGGCCGGCCGCGCTGGTCGAGTTCGGCTTCGTCTCCTGCCCCTCCGAACTGCGGGACATCAAATCCGCCGGCTACCGCCAGCGCATGGTCGATGCCGTGGTGCGGGGCATCATCAAATCAGGGAACTGACCGCGGCAGCGAGCTGCCAATCGGCGGAATCGGACGGCCGAAAATCTCGGGCTGGCCCACTGCTCCACGGTCCAGCCCCGGGGCCAGAGCCTCGAACAGCCGCGCGAAGGAAATGCTGCATTGGAGGCGCCGCTGGGAATGGTCAATCTTGGGATTGACCTGGATGACCGCCGCGGAGAAAGGCGGAAGGCGTTTGCGTGCGAGCGCGTCGCGACGCACCTCGGCCAGCGGGCGCGAGGTGTCTTTGACCAGGCGATCGAGCGCGAGCAGATCGTCACGCGTGACCGGGGCCCAGAGAGCCCGCCACTGTTCCGGGGTCACCCGCGCGGTCAGCGATTGCACAAATCTCTTGCCGCTTCCGTCCTGCTGCCAGAACCCAATGACCAGGAGAAAGGGCTCATCGATGTCGAACTGCCGCAAAGCGTCGCCCAGGCCCACCGGCGAGCCGAATTTCGTCGCCTTCGGATTGACCGGAACTCCGCCATGCTCCCGGTTGGCCGAGGCGGGAATGTCCCACTTGTCCGTCGGACCCGCCGCCCGATGCCCGCCGAAAAACGTGTCCGCCACCCAATGCTCGAACGTCAGCCCGTGCTCCTGGATCTCGGTGGCGGAGAGCAGTCCGGAAAGCAGAAGCAGGGCGGCGGCGGCAAAAGGGTGAACACGCATGATGGGGAATCGGCCTTGCTCCAATCTTGCTCGGATTTCGACCTGCGCCAGGACCACGTCAAAAACGAGGTGGTGGAGGGCCACGATCGGAAATGTCACAAAGTTCCGCTTGCAGCGGAAGCCTCAATCCACCCAGCCGCTGCGAGGCAGCAGGAAGGCTACGATTCCGGGGAGCGCAGGCCCCACGAAGCGCGAGAGCGCGTGTGCCTCCCATCTCCCGCGGCATCGTTCCGGCGAAGACGGCGGGAGCCAGCGGGGCCTTTGACCTGCCCGCCGATTTCACTTAGCGTCCTGCTCATGTCCAGGACTGGCCACGCTTTGAGGGCGCTTCCGACTCCGAGGCTAAACGACCGCCAGAGACAAATGAGCTTCGTCTTGTCGGCCTCATTCACCCCCACCCCCTAACCGTGCGCATCATCGTCACCGGCCTGATCGGTCAATACGCGTTCGGCGGCGTCACCTGGGACTACATCCAATACGCTCTGGGGTTTCGCGCCCTCGGGCACGACGTGTGGTATCTGGAGGATACGGGCGCCTGGGCTTACGACCCCGTGGCACAGGAACCAAGCGCGGACTGCTCGCACAACGTGGCCTACCTTTCGAGGGTCATGAACGCCTTCGACATGGGCGACCGCTGGATCTACCGCAATGGAGCAGATGGCACTTACCACGGTCCCGCTACGACGGCTGAAGCGGAGAAGCTGATCGCCGAGGCCGACATTCTGGTCAATGTCTCCGGCGCGGCCTGGCTGACCGACGCCACGGCGGCGATTCGCCGCAAGTTGTTTTTGGATGGCGACCCGATGTTCACCCACATCGGGTTGGTCACGCATGGCGGAACGGAGGAGCGGATCCGCATGCATGACCGGCATTTTTCTTTCGGGCTCAACATCGGAAGCCCCGGCTGCCTGGTTCCCACCGGCGGGTTGACCTGGCATCCCACCGTCCAGCCGATCGCGCTCGAGCATTGGGATCCACAGGCTGAAGCCCCCCTGGCCGTCTCGCGCGGCGCCTGGAGCACGGTCATGAACTGGTCCAGCTACAAACCAAAGGAGTTCGACGGAGAGACCTACGGTCAGAAGGACGAGGAGTTCCTGAAGTTCGTTCTTCTGCCGGAGAAAACCCGCGAGTCTTTCGTGCTGGCCATGGGCCATGGCGTGGGGAAAAGCCGCCCCACGGACATGCTGGAGTCCCATGGCTGGAGCATCGTCGAGCCGGACATTCATCTCCCCGATTACCTGACCTATCGGGATTTCCTTGCCGGTTCGAAAGCCGAGTGGAGCATCGCCAAAAACGGCTATGTCAAATCCCGCAGCGGTTGGTTTAGTTGCCGCAGCGCCTGCTATCTGGCCCTCGGCAAACCGGTTGTCGTGCAAGACACCGGATGGAGCGACTCCCTGCCCTCGGGCGATGGGGTGCTCGCCTTCTCCGATCTCGAGGGTGCCACCCGGGCCGTGGCCGACGTGGCGGCGAACTATGCGCATCACAAAAAGGCCGCGCGCGCCTATGCGGAAAAGCATTTTGACGCCCGAGCCGTCTGCGCGGATCTGCTCGAGCATTAGAGCATTTTCGGAAAAGCCATAGCCACGGAGAGAGCAAGGTGATGATTTTGCGCTGGCACACCGGCGCAGCATCCCTCTGACTATCGTCTCCAATCCTCCCAAAACCGTGGCTGCACTTTTCTTGAACTCGCGATAAGCCGGCGAGGGGTCAACCCCACCTACGGCGGACCTGGAGGTAAGGGGAGTCGAACCCCTGACCTTCTCATTGCGAACGAGACGCTCTACCAACTGAGCTATACCCCCTGTGACCGTGGAGAATTTTAGTCAACAAGGCGGGTCAGCCGCAAGTCAAAGGCGGCGGGCTCAGGCAAAGCACCAAGTCGCAGTCACCAACTCCCCCCAGCCAAGGGGTTCCGTTCGGTCATCAATCCCCCTGCCTTCAAGGGGATTTCTGACGAACCGGTCACCCTTCCAAACTATGCCGCGCCCGCGCCGAATCGTGGAGCAACGCCAACAACTCGGCAGACCGCCGCATCGAGTCGTAAGGATGCCGGTATCCAAGCGGATCGCGGTGTTGATGCCCTGCAAGAGCGCGCTGCCGTCGCCCTGCTCTGGTCCATGGATGTTGCTCATGAACCACCACCTTCCGAGATCTCCCGTTCAAGGTAGCCCTGTGGGCAGAGCAGAGGGCTGGAAATCCTCGTGGCGGGGGTTCGATTCCCTCTCTGGCGACCTCCTCCGACAATCAATCGCTTTCGGAGGATTATTGCCAAAAATAGCCCGTAAAGGCCCGAACACTTTCTCGGGTCTCATGCGTGCCACGGATGGTTCGATTCCCACTGTAATTATACCAAACGCTTCCTGCTTTCAGACTATGGTCTTGGCCAAGGGGCACGGCCGTCCCGCCCGTCACGCCCCGACAACAGAGGCGGGACGGCATGTGCTTCCTGGAAAACCTGCGCAAGAACAACGCTGGAGCACGTGGGTTTTGCATCGTTCCGGATTAGTCACAGCTCTAGGCACGGAACTTGCTCAATTGAGCTTGCCGAACAAGCCTAAACACAAGGCAAAGACCCTCCATCCGCGCGACTTGGACTCGCTGGTATTGAGGCAAATCTCTCCTCACGACCAATCATGCATCCAAAAATTCTCACCGTTGACGACAGCAAGACGATCCGGATGTTACTGGCGCGCCTCTTTGGGAAGTATCAATGCCAAGTCTTCGAGGCGGCTGATGGCTCCGAGGGGCTCTCCGTGGCTGTGCGGGAGAAGCCGGACCTCATTATCATCGACTACAACATGCCTGTCATGGACGGCATTACCATGCTGCGGAAGTTGCGGGAGGAAGCGGAGTTTAAAAAGACCGAGGTGATTATGCTCACTGGTGACACCAGCACACAGATCTTGGCCAGCGTGGCCCGTCTCGGGGTGCGTGACTGCGTGACCAAGCCATTCAATGAGGATGAGTTGGTGGCCAAGGCGTTGCGCGTGGTAAAGTTAGAGCCTCGTAATGTGGAAAAAAGCCACGATACGTCCACGATTCAATCGTTGCTGGAAAAACTCCATGCACGCTACAAGGGTGTCAACGATGGCGAGTTGGCCAGCTACATCCCGGAATTGACCAAGGCCAACCCGGACCACTTCGGCATCTGTCTGGCCTCAGTGGAAGGCACCATGTTCCAAGCGGGCGACTGCAATGTGGAGTTCACGATCCAGTCCGTCTCCAAAGCGCTGGTCTACGCCCGAGCGCTCACCATGCACGGCCGGGACAAGGTCACCCAGCGCGTCGGAATCGAACCGAGCGGCGATACCTTCAACTCCATCAATCTCGACAAGCAAAACCGAGCCTTCAACCCCATGGTCAATGCCGGCGCGATCACCGCGACCGGGTTGATCGAGGGTGCCTCGCTCGCGGAGCGGCGGGAAAACCTCCTCAAGACTTTCAGCAAGGCTGCGGGGAGGGAGCTCAAGATTGACGAGCGCGTCTACAAGTCCGAGAGCCTGACAGGGCACCGCAACCGGGCCCTGGTCTGGTTGCTGACGAATTTCGGGCAGGTCGACGAGGCAGCGACCTTGGACACGCTTGAACTCTACTACATGCAGTGCTCGATCCTGGTGACCGCGCGCGATCTGGCCATTATGGGCGCCACCCTGGCCAACACGGGGATGAATCCGTTCACCGGCGAGAGTATCTTCGATGTGCACTGCGTGCAGGACACGCTTTCCGTCATGTTCACTTGCGGTATGTATGACTATTCGGGCGAATGGGCCTTCCGCGTCGGCATTCCCGCCAAGAGCGGAGTCGGCGGTGGCATCATGGGAGTGGTCAACCGTCAGCTGGGCATCGGCATCTATTCGCCGCCGCTGGACGACCGCGGGAACAGCGTGCGGGGCATTTTGGCCTGCAGTCATCTTTCGGAGGAGCTAGGCCTGCACGCCTTCAACTTCATGAACGACGGGTCCACCTACCTTCGCTCCATGATGGTCGGTGACTCATGATTTGAGGCTGCCTCGAGGGGGAGATCGGTCATGACATGGTCCAACCGGAATGGTTGAGGTCTCGCCCAAGGGTCCGACCCGCGCAAGCCTGCGGCCACCCTCAACTCGATCTTTGCCGACCGGCCTAATCAGGCTGCGCCGCCCTAGGCGAAGTGGATTCGGATCAGCGAAAAATCATCGTCGAGCGGACCGGGGCCGTTGAACCCGTGCAGCCAATCGAGGAGGCGGCGGAAAACATCGGGCGCGGTGGCGTTGGCCTGCATGAAGTTTCTGAACTCCGCGAACCCGAGCATCTTGCCGTCCGGCTTGGCCACCTCGTAAGTGCCGTCGCACAAGACGAAGAGACGCGAACCGGGAGGAATCTCGCGCGAGGCTGAGGCGTAGGGGAGGTTCTCCAGGTAGCCGATCATCAGGCCCGACTTGTTGAGGTCCTCGATCTCGCCGCCCGGCAGAACGAGAAGCGCGGGGGGATGGCCACCGCTGGCGTGGCGCAACATGCGGGTCGGGGTGTGGTAGACGCCATACCAGATGGTGAAATACATGTCGTTGTTCCGCTCCATGGGGAAGGCGGAGTTGAGGGCCTGAAGCACTGCGCCGGGATCACGAAAATCGACGCCGGGCAACGCGCCGGACCTGATCGCATTGATCGCGCTGACCGAGAGCAGGGCTGCGCCCACCCCGTGACCGCAGACGTCGAGCAGATAGATGGCGAAATGCTCGTCATCGATCCAGTGGTAGCCGAAGGAGTCGCCGGCCAGTTCGGTGGACGGCTCGTAGTGCCAGTCGATCGCATACGGCTTTTGCGTGGGCTCCGGCAGGATGCTGCGGACATACATGGCCGCATCATCGAGTTCCTTGGCCAGGCGCTTCTGCGTCCGCTCGAGCAATTCCTTTTCCTCCTGCAGCTGGATGAAGCGCAGGCGATCAAGGTCGCGCAGCCGTTTCTTTTCGATGGAGGAGGTGACTCTTGCGCGCAGTAGCGTCGGGTTGAAAGGCTTCGGCAGGTAATCCTCGGCGCCGGCCTCGATGCACTGCACCGCATTTTCGAGTTGTTCGGCCCCGGAAACAACGATGACGGGAAGACCGCTCAGCTCCGGACTCGATTTGATGGTCTGCAGCACCTCCATGCCGTTCATCTCCGGCATCTCCATGTCGAGCAACATCAGGTCGAAGGACTTCTCCTTGATCAAGCCCACCGCCTGGCGCCCGTCGGCCGCCTCGGTGATCTTTTTGAACCCCAGCTCATGCAGTGATCTGATCAAAATCATCCGCATCGTCCGGCTGTCATCGACGACGAGCACCTCCGATTCCTCGAGGGGCTTGATGGTGAGTTCAGCTAGCGACGAGGAAATCGGCATTGTTGTTTCTTGTTGATTACTCATGGTGTGTTCGCCGTGATCTATGGCGTCGGGTCGTCAGTGGCCGCTCGGGGCATGAGCGGGAGGATTTTGTTGATTTTCCCCAGGAGCGCTTGCTCCTCGAAGGGCTTCACGATGTAGTCCCGTGCTCCCAGACGCGCAACGGCGGAGATGATCGCGCGGCCCGACTCGGCGGTGAGCATGATGACCGGCGTCGCTTTGAGGGCCGCGTCCTCGCGCAGGCGGGAGAGCATGGTCAGCCCGTCCATCACCGGCATGTTGTAATCGAGGATGATGAGTTGCGGCCCTTTCTCCGCGGCGACGGCCAAGCCTTCCGCGCCGTTGGATGCCTCGCAGACCTCGACGGCAAAGGGTCGCAGGATGCGTGCAAGGAGCAGTCGTATCGTCTTGCTGTCATCGACGGTGAGAATGGTCGGATCGCTCATGGTGAGGGAAAAAGCGCGATGTCCAAGGTCAAAGGATGTCCCCCGCAAGTCCAGTCCGTTCGGCAATGCTCCCCCTGCGAAGCAAAGGCTTGCTCGGGTCGGTGCGAGCGCACCACCGGAGTCTGGAGAAGGCCGGCAAAACCCTGTTGCGATAGTTCGGAGGACAAACGACCGGCGACCATATTGCAAAGCTCGGCGGCGACATCGGCCAGTTCCTCGGGGGACGATTCGCCGGGTTGTCGTCCGAAAAGTTGCGCGGCCGCCTCGGCTGCGAAATCCAAAGGCATGGCCAGCGCGAACACGCCGTGCCACGATGGCCCCGACCATGGCACGGAGAAGCAGAGTCTTTCATCTGCGGCGCCACTCGGTTCGGTGAGGGTGGAGCACGGGGATACGCTGCGGTTCAGTTGGGTGGAAAACACCGTCTCGAGCGAGCGGCCTGCGAGGGAGGGAAGGTTGTGAGGTTTGGTGGGCGCGCTCATTTTTTTGATCCATCGTGGAGGCATTGCATGATGGCGGCCGGCATGTTGGAGAGCGTGACCACCCGGTCGACCGCGTTGAGTTTGATGGCCGCTTGGGGCATCCCGTAGACCACGCAGCTGTCCTCATGCTCAGCCAGCGTGCTGGCTCCTGCCATGTGGAGGGCGAGCATGCCGCGGGCCCCGTCGACCCCCATGCCGGTGAGCAGCACACCGGTGGCATGATTTCCGGCGCAGTCGGCACCGGAGCGGAAAAGCACATCGACGGCGGGACGGCAGTGGTGGAGGGGGGGCGACTGAGTAAGGCGCACCTTGTAGCCCAGCCCTGAATGCTGCAGCGCAAGGTGGTAATCGCCGGGCGCGACGAGACAAAGCCCCGGACGCAACTGCTGCCCTTGCTGGGCCTCGCAGACATCGTAGGGACAGAGCTCATGCAAGCGCTCGGCCATGAGCCGGGAGAAGTTGGGCGGGATGTGCTGCACAATGACAATGGGCGGTAGGCCGGCCGGGAGTCGGGGAAGAATGCTGCGGAGCGCCTCCACTCCGCCAGTCGAGGCTCCGATGAGGAGAATTTGCCGGGAGGAAAATCCGCCGGGCGGCGGGCTGCTGAACCGGGATTTTGCCTCGGGCGTGCCAGCGGCGGACTGCGGCACACTCCGCTTGGCCCGCGCTGCGGCTTTGACATAAAAGGCGAGGCGGTGCGACAACTCGCCCAGGCCGAGTTTGCCGTCGGGCTTGGCCAGCACATCGACCGCGCCGAGGGCAAGTGCCTCCATGGCCTTGGCGGAACCGGTTTGAGTCAGCGAGCTGATGACCACGACGGGGAGCGGATGGTGCTCCATGAGAATTTTCAGAAACGTGAGGCCGTCCATGCGCGGCATCTCCAAGTCCAGCGTGATGACGTCCGGCTGCAGCTCGAGAATTTTTTCCCGAGCCTCATAGGGGTCGGCAGCGAGCCCGCACACCTCGAGTCCGGGATCGCGGGAAATCGCATCGGAGATGGCGCGGCGGGCGAGAGCCGAATCGTCGACGACGAGCACGCGGATTTTTTTCCCGATGATCATGGCAGCCGATAGACCCCTTGCTGCACAGGCTCGAGGCTGTGTTTGATGCCGAACAGGCTTTCCGAATGGCCGACGATCAAATAGCCGCCGGGCGCGAGTTGCCTGGTCAGGCGCTGGATGAGCGTGGCGCGCGAGGGCGGGTCGAAGTAGATCATCACATTGCGGCAAAAGATGACGTGCTGCGAGGCGGGCACGGGGCAGTGGGGTTGAAAAAGATTGAAGCGCTCGAAGGCGATGCGCTCGCGCAACTCCGCCTTCACCCGACAGGATCCCTCGCGTGCACCGACGCCACGTTGAAAATAGCGTTTGAGGAGATCGGGTGGAACGGCTGAGGCGGTGTCGCTGCGGTAAATACCTTCGCGGGCACGCGTGAGCATGCGTCGCGAAATATCCGTGGCATGAATCCGCCAATCGACCGAGGGGAAGGCGCGCAGAAACTCGGCGAGGACGATCCCCAGGGTGTAAGGTTCCTCGCCGGAGGAGCAGGCGGCTGACCAGATGTGGAGCGTGGCGGGTGTGGTCCGCACGAGCTGGGGCAGGACTTGCCTGGCGAGGAAGTTGAAGTGCTCGGGCTCCCGGAAAAATTTCGTGTGGTTGGTCGAGATGAGGTCGACGAGGTGGTCGATCTCCTCTCCGCCCGCGGGTGAACGCAGCAAGTCGCAGTATTCCCGGTAAGAGGCGAACTGCAGCGTGCGCAGGCGGCTGCGCAGGCGGTTGGAGAGCAGGGCATGCTTGTCCTCTCCCAAGTTGATGCGGCTGTGCTCGTAGACCAACTCGACGACGTAGCGGTAGGCGTCCTCGTCAAGGACAGGCTCGGCAGACCATTCCATATGCACGTCAGGGAGTCCCCGAGGGCTGGGACTTAAAAGTTGCGGAAGTCGCTGTCCTCATCCCGGACGTTGTTGTCCTCCGGCATGGGAATGCCCGAGCGGCGCGTTTCGCGTGAGGGAGCGGAGGATTCAATTCGGCCATGGCCTTGGTCCTCTTTTTTGCCTCCGACAAAGCGACGGAGTCTCGCCACCATCTCCTGCATGGAGCGCGCCTGGGCGGAAAGCTCCTCCGCCGCGCTGGCGGTCTCCTCGGCGCTGGCCGCGTTGCTCTGGGTGACTTTTTCCATCTGGGTCATCGCGCTGTTGATCTGCTCGATGCCCAGCGACTGTTCACGCGCGGCATTGGCAATGTCTCCCACGAGGGAATCTGTCGCGCTGACCGATCCGGCGATTTTCTGCAGGGAGTCGGCGACCTTCGCCGAGTTGGTCGAGCCGGTGCGGCTGTTCTCGATGGCCATGGCGATCTTCGCAGCGGTTTCCTTGGCCGCGGCCGCGCTGCGTTGCGCCAGCGAGCGCACTTCGTCAGCCACCACGGCGAAACCCGCGCCCGCTTCCCCGGCCCGCGCGGCTTCCACCGCGGCGTTCAGGGCGAGGATGTTGGTCTGGAAGGCGATTTCGTCGATGTCTTTGACAATTTTCGCCACTTCCGCACTCGAAGAGTCGATCGACTTCATCGCATCGCTCATCTCTCCCATGTTGACCGCGCCGGCGCTGGCCGCCGCGTGCGATTCGCCCGCGAGGGTCTTGGCCTTCTGCGCGTTCTCCGACGTCGAGCGGATCATGCTGGTCATCTCCTCGAGCGAGGCGCTGGTTTCCTCGACAGAGGAGGCTTGTTCGCTGGCGCCGGACGACAGACTCTGGCTGGCCACGGAGACCTGGCGGGAGGCAGCCGCAGTCTGCAGTGCCCCGTGGTCGAGGCTGTTGGCCAGGCCTCGCAGCAAGCGGTTGGTCGTGCCTGAGATGAGCCACGCGAGCAAAGCAGTCAGCACCAAAGCGCCGACGAGGGTCAACCGGACGGCACGCAGACCGTGCTCGGCGATCGACTTCGCTTTGCTGGCCTCGGTTTGTCCCAACCGCACATTGAATTCCAAGTGGCTGTCGATGGCCTGAATGAGCTTTTCGTAGGCCGACAGGGTCTCCTCCTTCCGCCTCTGGGTCTCCGATGGCTGGTTAGCGGCGATCGCAGTGATCAACCGGTCCCTCGCTTGCATGAAAGTCGCGTGGTTCTTTCTTATTTCACCCAACAACCGGCTGTCCTCGTCGCTGATCACCATGGGGTCATACTTTTTCGCGCCCTCCTCGATCCGGCGGCTTTGCTCGTCCGTTTCTTTTTGTAGTTCCCTGACCCGATCCGCCGACATCTCTGCATCAATCTGTTCCACCGCGATCATCGTGTTGCGTGCCGCATTGGAGATGTTGCCGAGAATAACCAGGCTGGGAACGACGTTATCATTCAGCTCGGTGATGTTTTGCATCAGTGCCTCCATTTGCTTGAGGGCGAAAATTCCCAGGCCTGCGGTGATGAGGAGTCCGATGGCGAAGCCGGCGATGATGCGGCGAGATATGGTCCAGAAGTTGGATTTCATAATATAATGGTGTGTTGGGTTGGGTCGTTGTTGGTGCGCTTAGTTTTGGAGGGTGGCTTGCCCGTTCGGGCGTCGGAAGGCGCCGGGGGGCACGATGTCGGCTGCGGTGAGCGTGATGGTGCCCTCTTCCTGAAAGATTTTTTCCGTCTCCAGCAGCGTCTTGACCCCGCCTTGGATGGTGGCGACGCCGCGGATGTAGCGGGTGGAGGAGGAGGCGCCGAAGTCCGGGCAAGGTTCGATCTGCGAGACCGCGAGTTGGACCACCTCCTCCACGGCATCGACGATGACGCCGATGAGGGTGGGGCGACCGGAGGAGGAGCCGAGTTGCAGGACGATGATGCAGGCCCGCTCGCCATATTCAGCCGGGGCCATGGAGAATTTGGCACGCAGGTCGAGGACGGGAATGACCGTGCCGCGCAGATTGATGACCCCGCGCACGTGCGGGGGCATGTTGGGCACCGGGGTGATCTGGCAAAGGCGGATGATCTCGCGCACGTGGAGCACAGGCAGTCCGTAAGACTCCGCTCCCAAGGTGAAGGTAAGATACCGCGCGGGCTTGGCCTCGGTCACGACCGTCGGAGAGTGGCTCATGTTAGAAGTTCCGGAAGTCCGAGTCGTGCTCGTCGGCGGGCATGGGGATGGCGCGTGCCATCTGCCCGGATTTTGTTTTGGTCCGCGGTGCCTCAAGGGGGCGATAATCCTGCCGTGTTGTCTCGTTTTGACCTCCGACCAGCCGTTGCAGTTGGCCGACGAGATCCTGCAGGGTCTCGGCTTGCGCCGAGAGTTCCTCGGCCGCACTCGCGCTTTCCTCGGCGCTGGAGGCGTTGCTTTGCGTAACCCCCTCCATCTGGGCGATGGCCGTATTGATCTGGCCGATCCCCTGGGATTGTTCGTGCGAAGCATTGGCGATATCGCCGACCAGATCATCCGTCGAGGTAATCTTCTCGGCGATTCGCTTGAGTGCCTCCTCGACGCGGGCCGAGCGCTCCATGCCATGGCGGCAACTCTCCAGACCTTCGCGGCTGCTGGCCAGATCGGCATCGATCTTGATCGCGGTTTCCTTCGCCGCGGCCGCGCTGCGCTGCGCAAGAGAGCGCACTTCGTCGGCGACGACGGCAAACCCCGCGCCAGCCTCGCCAGCTCGGGCGGCTTCCACCGCGGCATTCAAGGCAAGGATGTTGGTCTGGAAAGCGATTTCATCGATGTCCTTGACGATCTTGGACACTTCCGCGCTCGAGGAGGCGATGGCGTTCATTGCGCGATTCATCGACTGCATGGTCGTCGTCATTTCCGCCACGGCTTGCGAGCCTTGACCGGCGACCGAGCAGGATTCCAAAGCGAGAGTTTTGGCTTTCTGGGCATTATCCGCAGTCGCTCGGATCATGCTCGTCATTTCCTCGAGGGAGGCGCTGGTTTCTTCGACGGATGCGGCTTGCTCGCTGGCTGCGGAGGAGAGCGTCTGGCTCGCCATGGCGACCTGGCGCGCAGCCGACGAAGTCTGCACCGAGCCCTGCTGAAGATTGGCCGCGATGTCGCGCAGCACATGGTTGGTCGAGCGCGAGATGGCGATCGCGAGCCAGACAGCCAAGGCGAGTCCGACCACCAACGCGACGCAGACGAAGATGATGGCGTTCCGCGCGGTGACTCGCCCGTCCGCGCCATCCCGGTTGGCCTGGTCGATGCTTTCTCGGAGCATCACATCAACCGCATCCATGTAGCGGTCGAAGTCCGGTTGGACGCTTTCCTGAATCATGGTGAAGAGAGCCTGCCTGCCCTGTTCGGCTCCACCCGCTGCATTCGGTGCAGGGGCTGTCTGCAGCATCTCATGATAGCGGTGCACTTTTTCGACAAACGCGTCAGAGCTGACGGTATAAGCTTTGCGCGCGAGAAGAGTAGCTTCGAGCAGCCTCCTCTCTTCAGGTTGCAGGTGAGCGTTTTCCTGTTTGGCCAGTAGCTCTGTCACCTTGGAGCGTTGGCTTTTTATGCCGGCCTCCAACCCGGGGATCGCTTCCGGCGGCGCCTCCATGAGTTGTATGACTCCCATGAGCGCGCCGCGGGCCGAGTTGGAGATATCTCCATAGGTGACAACCTGCGGGAGCGATTCGTCCACCACAGCATGCAGGTCTTGTCTCACGTGAAAAATCCGCTCCAGAGAGAAGCCGCCGACCAGCATGAGGATGGAGACGAGGATGATAAATCCGGTGTTCACTCTCCTCGAGATAGTCCAGTGGTGCATATTCATATTTGTTTGATGATTGATCGTTGGTGGTGGTGATTGTGGGTCGGGTATTGTCGCGTGAATCAGGAGCGGTCCCCGAGAATGCGCGGCTGAGCATCGGGCGGAATGATGTCGGCTGCGGTGAGCGTGATGGTGCCTTCTTCCTGAAAGATTTTTTCCGTCTCCAGCAGCGTCTTGACCCCGCCTTGGATGGTGGCGACGCCGCGGATGTAGCGGGTGGAGGAGGAGGCGCCGAAGTCCGGGCAAGGTTCGATCTGCGAGACCGCGAGTTGGACCACCTCCTCCACGGCATCGACGATGACGCCGATGAGGGTGGGGCGACCGGAGGAGGAGCCGAGTTGCAGGACGATGATGCAGGCCCGCTCGCCATATTCAGCCGGGGCCATGGAGAATTTGGCACGCAGGTCGAGGACGGGAATGACCGTGCCGCGCAGATTGATGACCCCGCGCACGTGCGGGGGCATGTTGGGCACCGGGGTGATCTGGCAAAGGCGGATGATCTCGCGCACGTGGAGCACAGGCAGTCCGTAAGACTCCGCTCCCAAGGTGAAGGTAAGATACCGCGCGGGCTTGGCCTCGGTCACGACCGTCGGAGGGTGGAACGTTGCGCGTGGGGTGTTCACGTGGCTTGGCGGGCGTGTTTGGCGGGCGTTCCATGGCCGCGATCAGAAAAGCGCACGAGGCTGTCCACATCGAAGATTAGTCCGACTGAGCCGTCCCCCAGCACCGCCGCCCCGGCGAGCAAGTGCTGGTTTTGAAATGATTGGCCCAAGCTCTTGATGACGACTTCCTGCTTGCCGATCAGTTCGTCGACCAGGAGGGCCCGGCAGGAGTCGCCGGACTCGACGACGACCATGATGCCATCCTCCGGTTTGACCGCGCGGCTCGGGCGTCCCAGATAGGGGCCCAGGCGCAACACGGGAGTCTGGCGACCGCGAACGCTGACCACTTCACCGTGCTCTTGAATGGTGGAGACCATGCCGGGCCTGGCCCGGAAGGATTCGCGCACCGAGAGGGTGGGGATGATGTAGCGGTCGTCGCCAACGCCGACGAGAAGGCCGTCGATGATGGCCAAAGTGAGAGGAAGAATAATGGTGAAGGTCGTGCCCTCGCCGGGAACCGAGTCGATTTCGATTTTGCCGCGCAGGTTTTCGATGTTGCGGCGCACTACGTCCATCCCTACCCCGCGTCCGGAGAGATCGGTCACTTTTTCGGCGGTGGAAAATCCCGGCATAAAGATCATCTCGTAGATCCGGGACGTGTCCGGCTCCTCGTCCGGCCCGATGAGGCCTCGCTCGCGGGCCTTGGCCAGAATGCGGGAGGCGTCGAGGCCTCGGCCGTCGTCGCGGATACGGATGCAGATGCCGCCTCGCTGGTGGGACGCGCTCAGCATGATGGTGCCGAGGGAAAGCTTACCTGCCGCCATGCGCTCGGCAGGGCCTTCGAGGCCGTGGTCCACCGAGTTCCGCACCATGTGGACGAGAGGGTCGGAGAGTTTTTCCACGATGTTGCGGTCTAGCTCAGTATCCTCTCCCTCGAGCAGAAGTTGGATTTGCTTCTGCTGCTGGGCAGCCAGATCGCGCACGAGGCGCGACATTTTTTGGAAGACGCCGCGCACCGGAACCATGCGCAGGGACATGGCGTTGCGCTGGAGTTCGGCGGTGGTCCGACTCAGCTGGCGCAGGCAGCGATCAAGGGTCCGGCTGGTCAGGTTTTGCACTTCCGGATTTTGCACCACCATCGATTGGGCGATCACCAACTCGCCGACCAGGTCCACGAGGTGGTCGAGCTTGAGCGTGTCTAATTTGACGAAGCCCGAGGAGGTCTCGGTGGTGGCAGGACCGGCTGACGTCGCCGGGGCGGAGGCTGCTCTTTTCGCCAGGGGCTGCGCCGCGCGCGAAGCCAGAGTCTTGCTGGAGGGCTTTTCCTCCTCGGCCGGCGGATCGATCTCGGGCGGTTCTTCGGACTGGTCGGCAGGGGAAGGGGTGAAGACTGGAGAGGGTTCAGGCGCGGCGGGAGGCAACTCCCCGCGCAGGGCCGCCTGCAGCCTTTGCATGAGGGCGCTCGTGGGGACGACGATGGGTGAACCGGCCCCAGTTCCGTTGAGCTGCGCGCCGATCTCGCGGGTGAAGTGCTTGAGGGCGTCGGCTCCGGACAAAATAAGATCAACGATAGGCGAGCTAATCGAAAGTTCACCGCGCCGTGCCGCGGCCAGCAGGGATTCCAGATCATGGGCCACATCCTGCATCGCGCCGAGGTGCAGGAAGCCTGCCCCGCCTTTGAATGTGTGGAAGGCTCGGAAAATGGAGTTGATCGTGTCGGCGTCCGTCGGGTTGCCCTCGAGGACAATGAGTCCCTCCTCAATGCTCTGCAGCAGCTCAACCGATTCACCATGGAATTCGCGGAGGAGTTCGCTGTCATCCTGCAAATTCAGCGTGATCGACTTTTCCTCGACGCCGGGTGCCGCTTGGATGGTGCTGGCTGCGACTGACGGCGCTGGCGCCGGCGGCGGTGCGGTGGTGGCAGCTTCTCCCCATAGGGCCGGGGCAGCAGGCATCGCTTCTCCGTGCTGCCAAGCGTCAATGACCCGCAACATCCACGGATGCCATGCGTTGAGGTTGGCGATAGTTTCCTCGGAGAATTTTGCCGAACCGTCCAGAGTGAGATCAATCCACTGCCGTGCGTCGCGCAAACCCGCGCTCAGTTGCGCCGGATCATCGGGCTGCGCGGCATCCTCCATGTCCATGAGGCAGCGGTTGATGGCAAGCAGACCTGTGTCTTCCCCCGGAATGGCGAATGCCAACTCCTCGCTCAACTGTTCAAGCAACTGGCTGATTTTTTCCGTTTGGCTGGCGATCGCGGTCCTCTCCATGTTCAAAGCTAGTGCAACGTAGCGGTGGAGGTGTGCATGAGTCGACAGGAAAGGCATCCCCTGCCGGAACAGTCCCTCACGAGGTCGCCTAGAGGGGCGACTTTTCTCCGGGTGCACCCTCGCGCGTCATGGGCGCGACTTTGTCGCCGTTATGATGCTTGGGATCCAAGGGACTCGTCGGCGGGGCTTCCGGCTCGGCGGTCCTGCGGACCGTCTATCTCCCTTCGGTCGGTTCCATCTCCCCGCGCGCGAAGTAGGTCTGGTCGTAAATGTTCTGCTCCTGGCCCTCCAAGCTGGTGAGGATGAAACGCGGGTTGGCCCCCACCACCGCAGCAGCCGCCATCGTAGCCGTGAAATGCACCCGGTCGTCGGTGGCGTCGAAGTCCAAGATCAGCTCGCTCGGAGCTTCTTTGAAACTTTGGATGAACAACTCCAAGAGCACCTTCGACATGGCCAAAGCTGTCGGCCAATCGGCACGTTGCTCCAAGCGGCACAACGTCGAGCTGCCAGCCGGTTCCTCACTGCGCTCCACCGCACTCTGCCACAGCAGGTCCACTGCGGCACTTCGCTAATTTTTGCTCCCTGCGTGAAACATCCGGGTTAGTTCAACGGGCCAGTCCAACTCACCCGACTCGTCGCCACGCCGGACATTTGGTCGCTTGGCCCCGGGAAACAGCAACGCCGCCGGGGAGGCCCCGGCGGCGTGCGGTGAGGTGGTTTTGGGCCCGGCTTACTTGATGAAGAGCATCTCCTGGTAGGTCGGGAGCGGCCAGACTTCATCGGGCAGCAGGGTCTCCAGTTCGTCCACCGTGGTGCGCACTTTGAGCATGGCGGGCAGGACCTTGAAGGTCCAATCGCTGAGCTCATGGGCGGTGGAATGGACGGCGTGGAGCATGGCGAGGTCGGTCTCGAGTTGCGCGACGAGCGCGGCCACCTTTTCCAGCGTGGCCGTGCTGGCGGTCACCTTGGCAGCCTTGAGCTTGGTCACGCCCTCGGCCAGGGCGGTGGCGTAGGCGGAGGCCACGGGGAAGATCTTGGTCTGCGCGACTTCGGCGACGAGCTTGGCCTCGACGTTGACGACTTTCTCGTATTGCTCGCAGAGGATGTGGTAGCGGCTCTTGAGCTCCGTCTCGGAGAGCACGCCATACTTCTCGAAAACCTCGATGATTTCCGGTCCCAGCATGGCCGGAAGCGCATCGGCGGAGGTCTTGAGATTGGGCAGACCGCGCTCGGCCGCCTCGGCATGCCATTCTTCCGAATAGCCGTTGCCGTTGAAGATGACCTTGCCATGCTGGTCGATGATTTCCTTGAGGACCGACTGGATGGCCTTGTTCAGGTCGGGTGCGCCCTCGAGCTTGCCCGCCACGTAGTCAAGCGAGTCGGCCAGAATGGTGTTCATGGCGATGAGCGCGCCGGAGATGGACATGTTTGAACCGACGGCCCGGAACTCGAAGCGGTTGCCGGTGAAGGCAAAGGGCGAGGTGCGGTTGCGGTCGCCTGCATCCTTCGGCAGCTCGGGGAGAACATCCACGCCGATCTTGAGCGTGCCGCGCTGCTTCGACGTGGTGGCTCCGCCGGCCTTGATCTGGTCGAAAACATCAGCGAGCTGGTCGCCGAGGTAGATCGAAATGATGGCCGGAGGCGCTTCGTTGGCGCCGAGGCGGTGGTCGTTTCCGGCTGAGGCGATGCTGGCGCGGAGGAGCGGGGCGAATTTGTCGACCGCGCGGATGACGGCGCCGGCGAAGACGAGGAACTGGGCGTTCTCGTGCGGCGTGTCGCCCGGATCAAGGAGGTTGCCCTGCGTAGCATTGCCCAGCGACCAGTTGACGTGTTTGCCCGAGCCGTTGATGCCGGCGAAGGGCTTCTCGTGCAGCAGGCAGGCCAGGCCGTGACGGTCGGCCGTGCGCTTGAGGATCGTCATGACCAACTGCTGGTGGTCAGCGGCGAGGTTGGCCGACTCGAAGAGCGGGGCGATCTCGAACTGCCCCGGCGCGACCTCGTTGTGGCGGGTCTTGGACGGAATGCCGAGTTTGAAGAGTTCGCGATCCACCTCATACATGAAAGCCATGACCCGCTCGGGGATGAGGCCGAAGTAATGGTCCTCGAACTCCTGGCCCTTGGGCGAAGATGCACCGAAAAGGGTGCGGCCGGCCGAGAGCAGGTCGGGGCGGGCGTAGAAGAACATCTTGTCGATGAGGAAGTATTCCTGCTCGGGACCGGCGGTCGCGCTGACGCGCGCAATATCCTTGTGGCCGAAAAGTTTCAGGATGCGGCGGGCCTGTTTGTCCAGGACCTGCATGGACTTGAGCAGCGGCGTCTTCGTGTCGAGCGCCTCGCCCGTCCAGGAAACAAACGAGGTCGGAATGCAAAGCGTGTTGCCGTTGGCGTTCTCTATGAGGTAGGCCGGGCTGGTCACGTCCCACGCGGTGTAACCGCGGGCGGAGTGGGTGGCGCGGATGCCGCCGGACGGGAATGAGGAGGCATCAGGCTCGCCCTGAATGAGCGTCTTTCCCTTGAACTTGGAGATAGCCGAGCGACCACCGGCGGCGGGGTCGTAGAAGGAGTCGTGCTTCTCGGCGGTGATGCCGGTGAGCGGGTAGAAAACGTGGGCAAAGTGGGTGGCACCGCGGCTGACCGCCCAATTCTTCATCGCTTCGGCCACCTCGTCGGCCACGCCCTCGGGCAATTTGCGACCTTCTTCGAGGGTCTCGATGATGGACTTGTAGGTGGCCGGCTTGAGCGTGTCCTTCATTGTGGCGAGGCTGAAGGTGTTCGCCCCGAAAACTGTTTCTGGCGTTTCTTCGACAAAGTTGACCGAAGCATCCTGCGCTTTGCGGGTTGCGATGGCCACCACGGCGGCGGAGCGGGCTGACAGGTTACTCATTATGTGTGTGTGGGTTGGGTTGGTTGTTTTGCGAAGGCGCCATTGTGGGGATCGGGAACCGCCATCGCGAGAAAACAGTATAAAGCACAAATCATGCCAAGGCTGGAGAAAGATGCGAGCTACCGCTTGGCCAGCCCGCGAAACGGAGAGCGGCCAACGGGGAGCTGGGCAAGAGGATAAACCACCCGGCCACGCTGTTGAATTTTAGCCATATCAGGCTTTGGCCAGTGCCGGCGGATAGACTGGACGCCGCCGGGCTGCGGCCCAAAAGGCGAGGCCGATGAGAACCAGAAAAACGGAAAGAAACTGCCCACGGGTCAACCAGCCAACGTAGCCGGCATCCGGTTGCCGGAAAAATTCGCCGAAACTGCGGAGAAGGGCATAACCGACAAAGAAGGCCCCGGTGACGACCCCATTAGCCGTGCGCACGCGGGTGCGCAGAAGCCAGAGCAGAGCGAAGAGGACCAGGCCCTCGAGCGTGGCCTCGTAAAGCTGCGAGGGATGCCGCGGGACCAGGTAGGTGCCGAGAATTTCGCGCCAGGCCGGCGAGCTCTGGGCGGCCTCCACCACTTGATCCAATCCCCTCGGACCTCCGGAAAATTGCTCGGCACTGGCCACAACCTCACGCTGGACCGCGAGCGGCAATTCGTGGACCTCGTGGGGGAACTTCACCGCCCACGGAACCGAGGCCGGGCGGCCGTAAAGCTCGCCGTTGATGAAGTTGGCCAGACGCCCAAAAAAAAGCCCAAGCGGGGCCCCGACCACGAGGTTGTCGCCCAGGCCCGGCCAGTTGACCCCATGCCGCCAGGCATACCACAGGGTGTAAAGCACGACGCCGAGAATGCCGCCGTGCGCCGACATTCCTCCCTCCCACACGCGCAAAAGGGTGAGCGGATTCCTGATCAAGCCGTCGAAATCGTAGAACAGCATGTAGCCCAGCCTTCCACCCACGAGCACACCGAAGACAGCACAGCCGGTGATGAAGTCCGCCACCCGGTCGGCCGGAATGACCGAGAACCCGCGTTGCGCGAGATGCCGATAGATCAAGAAGGCCGCAGCAAAAGCTGCGAGATAAGCCAGCCCATACCAGCGGACCCCGAAGCCGCCGCCAAATTGCACCGCGAAGGGATCGAGACTGTGAACCCAGTAGGCGAACATCAGGAGAGTTGAGGTAGGCGCCTTTTCACGGCGACGCGGCCCGGTCTTTCAACTTTCATCGCTCAGCCCTTAAACTACTTCGCCGATTGCGGGACCTTGCGGAACATGGCCTTGTCATACCCCTGAGCCGCCATGCTCTCGAGCACGGCAGCGTAGTCGGTGGCGCTCATCTGCTTGTCCCGCGCCATGATCCATCCATAGCCGCGTGACGGATGCCCCACGGCCATGAAGCGGTAGGCTGGATCGAGATAGATCACGTAGTAGGGCAGCGAGATCGGCCAAAGGAACTGCACCCGCCACTCGGCGTTGGATTTTTTATCCACGACCCAGGCGAGACCATTCATCACTTTTTCGGGACCATCAAACCCGCCTTGGCGGTAGCTGAAGATGTTGTCCATCCGGCCATCGGCGCGCGCACGGTAAGTGTCCTTGGAGTCATAGGTGTCGCGTTCGAGAAAATAGGGGATGTGGCCGATGACCCACCAGTCGCCCATGAAGCGGGGAAGATCGACGTAGTCCACCGTCTTGAGCGGCGGCAATTTTGGACCGCCCGAGACGCACCCCGCGAGCAGGGCCAGACCAAGGAGGGACAGGAGGAGCAAAGCGATTCGTGCCATGGGAGCGCAGCAGAACACCCCGCCCACCCCAAGTCAAATCCCCGGGCAGGCCGGCGAGGCTTGGGCGGCCGCCGGGGAAACCCCGCTTGGAATCCAAGGCGACGATTGCCCCTCAATGGCTCTTCCCGGCCGGCCTTTGCGGAATGAGGAGCACGCCAAGCACAATGAAAGCGCCCAGGACGGCCGAGGCGGAATAGCGGCTCAAGGCCAGGCCACCATGGTCCCAGGGCTTGTCGAGGAAGTCGCCGATGACCGCGCCCAGAGGCCGCGTGAGGATAAAAGCCGCCCAGAAAAGCAACGGACGGGAGAGGTGCGTCCAAAAATAGGCTGCGGCCACCAGCGCCAGCATGACGGCAAAAATCAAGCCAGCCCCGAGATAGCCCAGCCCGGCGGTATCCGCCGTCCAATCGCCGAGAGCCGTTCCCAGAGTCTGCGAAAACATGATGGTCAGCCAATAAAACATCTCGGCTTTCGGCGTGCTCACGGTTTCCACCGCGATGGAACCGAGAGTTCGATGCCAGAGGAACAAGGAGGCCAGCAGCAGGCCGAGAAGGAGAGCGCTTCCACCCGCGTAGCCGAGGCCCAGTGAACGGTCGGCGAAGTCGGCCAGCGTGGTGCCCACCGTGGTCGTGGCCACGATGGCCGCCCAATACAACATGGCGTGGAACCGCGTCGCCTTGATTTGCGCGACGACCGCGACGGCAAACATCGCGGCAAAAATCGCCGTGCCCGCCAGGTAGCCAAGGTCCATGGACATCGTAACCGCATCCCCCGCCGTTTCGCCGAGCGTAGTCGCCGCGATCTTGATGATCCAAAAGGCCAGCGTGACCTCGGGCACCTTGCTTAGAGCGGTTTCCTGATGGTTTTTCAATGGAGAGACCATCAAGGGCCTCCAGCAGGAAGCAAAGCAAGCGCATACACGTGGAATTCGTTGACCCGCGGCCAGCCCTCACGCTCGTAAAAAGCCTGGGGCGCCTCGTTATTCGAGCTTCGGGGCTGATGAAAAGATCGTAGAGGATGAAGATGCGGGCCGCCGCGACGGAGCAAAAGGTCGGATACAGCTGGGTGAAGCCAACGGCCCGCCCGTCGGGGTCAAAAGCCAGAAAGACGACGGACTTCTCCCGCTCCAAACGGAGGGAGAGAAAGTGGCGAGCCCACGCCGGGTCGGATGGCTGCGCGTAGAACTGCCGGTAGCCATCGAAAAGCGGCGCCAGCACATCAAGGTCGTCGATCGTGGCCCGACGAATTTTCATGTCTGCAGAGTGCAGGAGATCACGGCCAGCGGGACCATCGCGGGCAGCGGGGAGAGCAAAGCCAGAGCCGAAGCGCACGCAGCTTTTTCATGGGTTGGGTCGGCCTCTCCATCTCAGCGACGAGGACCGGGGTCGAGCGGCCAATCGAGCCCGTCCACCCAGCCGCAAGCAAAAGCCGCCATCTCTTTCGCCTTTTCCCCTGCGTCCGGCCAAGGCATGCTGCCCGAACTTATGCGGAGGCAATTCTTGGATTCATGAGCGCGTCAGCCACAGTCAATGGGATGATCAACGTCCAAGTGGATGGCGAATGGCGCCAGTTTCCCAAGGGCACCAAGCTGATCGAGGCCTGCATGCAGAGCGGGAGTTTCATCCCGCATTATTGCTACCATCCGGCCCTGACTTCGCCGGGCAATTGCCGGATGTGTCTGATCGAGCTGGGCGGGCCGAAGATGGACGCGAACCGTCAGCCCGTGCTGGGAGCGGACGGACGTCCGGAAATCGCGTGGTCGCCGCGTCCGCAGATTTCCTGCGCGCTGGAAATTTCCGAGGGCATGGCGGTGCGGACCAACTCGCCGCTGGTCGAGGATTGCCGCCAGGGCGTGATGGAGTTTCTGCTCATCAACCACCCACTCGACTGCCCGATCTGCGACAAGGCCGGGGAGTGCCGCCTGCAGGAATTTGCCGTCGAGTTCGGCCATGGCGGATCCAATTTCCTCGAGGAAAAAGTCAAGAAGCCCAAACGGCAGGATATCGGCGAGCGCATCGTCCTGGATGACGAGCGTTGCATCCTGTGCTCGCGCTGCGTGCGCTTCATGCAGGAAGTCGCGCACGATGATGTCCTTGGGTTTGTCGACCGCGGCAGCCACACCACCCTCACCGTTCACCCGGGACAACGCCTCGACAGCAACTACTCGCTCAACACGGTGGACATCTGCCCGGTCGGCGCGCTGACGAGCAAAGACTTTCGCTTCAAAATGCGCGTGTGGTTTCTCCGCGAGACCAAGAGCATCTGCACCTCCTGCGGCACCGGCTGCAACTCGATCATCGGCGCGCGGGAGAATGAAATCATCCGCCAGACCCCGCGGCAGAACGACGAGGTCAATTCCTACTGGATGTGCGACCACGGACGCCTTAACTACGCCTACCTTGACCGCGAAGACCGGCTGACCGCGCCGGCCCTGCGCGAGAACGGGCGGCGGCAAAATTCCACCTGGCCGCACGCCATCCGTCAGATCGCCGACAAACTTTCGGCCGTCCCGCACGGACAGACTGCACTGTTGGCCTCGGCCCGCATGACCAATGAGGAGCTCTGGCTGGCCAGCCGCCTCGCACGACAACTCAAGATCAGCCAGCATGAGGTGGTGGCGCGTCCGCAGGAGGCCGACGGCATCCTCGTGAGCAACGATGGCAACCCGAACACGGCCGGGGCTCGGATGTTCGGCCTCACCAAGGAGCCGGGGGCCACGCTGACTACGATGGGCCGCGCCGTGCAGAGCGGCGAAATCAAGGCCCTGATTTGTCTCGGCGAGGACCCTCGTCATCTCGGGCTGAGTTCCGACGACCTGGCCAAGCTCGACCTGTTGGTCTGCCTCGACCTTCTCCCGAACACCGGAACGGCCGCGGCCACAGCTGTGCTGCCCGGGGCGGGCTTCGCGGAAAAACGGGGTTCCATGATCAACGTGAAAGGCCGCCTGCAACGACTGAACCGCGCGACCCAGCCACCGGGGCAGGCCCGCGACGATTTCGAGGTTTTGTCCGACCTCCTCCGCGCTCTCGGAGCCGAGGTGCCGCAGACCCTTGACGGTGTCTTCAAGGAAATGGCCGAGGCCACCCCGGCTCTGCACGGCCTCAGCCTCGCCAAATTGGGCGACGGCGGGATCCCCCTCGCTATCTCGATTTGAGTTTCCCCCGTTTCGGGGTTCCATTTGCGGTTCGGATGCGCCCCCCCGTTTCCAGCTTCCTTGCCCTCCTCTGCCTCGGCGTCGCGCTGCAGGCCAGCCCGGTGTTGCGAGATGTGGAGGACAGCCTGACCAACGATGTCGGCTTCGGCAACGAGGTCTGCGTGATGGGGGCTCATCCGCTGCTCGGCGCGAACGACCCGCTCAAGGCGGTCAAGCTTAGCTGGAACACGGGTAACGTCTGGCGCGGCACCATCGCGCTCCCCGCCGGGGCCAACCTCGGGTTCAAAATTGTCCGTCGCTCCTACGCTACGACCAATTGGTCCAGCGGACCCACGACCGACCTTCTGACCAACCAGACCGCGCTGGTGCCTGCTCATATCCCGGCGCCGTGGAAGGGAAAAACCATCTTGCTTCACAGCACGTGGAATCAGGCGAACGTTTATTTCCGCGACCTGACCGCAGGACAGACCAGCTGGACGACGGTGCCGATGCGAAATGTCGGGCCCGGCCGGAATGGCGCGGAGAAACTTTTTCGCGCGGACGGCGTGGCTGCGGTGGGCGGAGAGTTGGAGCTTGTTTTCAATGACGGGGCGGGTTCATGGCTCAACGCCCCGGCGCCACCGTCCGGCACGGCCAACGGTGCGGCTCCGGCCGTGCCCGTGCCCTACCAAGGCTTGGCCGCGCCCTACAATTTCCGGACGCGGCAGGACGTCTTCTTCGTGCAGGACCAGCAGATCTTCAACTACCGCCCCCCGGTCAGCATCAGCGCGCCGCGATTCGAGACCCGGCAGGTCGGCTCGACGGTCAATCTCATCCCCGGACGTCCGGTAACGATTTACCTGCCGCGCGGTTATGACCAAAACACGTGGAAGCGATATCCGGTCGTTTACTTCCATGACGGGCAGAATGTGTTTTTTCCCGGCGGCGGCTTTGGCACGTGGGACGCCGACCGCATCGCCAATTACGAGATCAGCCAGGGCCGCATGCGCGAGGCCATCCTTGTCGCCATCCCCAACGGCAACGCCTACGGGTCCGACCGGCTCTACGAATACCTGCCCAACGGCGACACCATCACCAACTACGCTGGCACCGGACTCAATTTTTCCGGCCGAGCCTCGCTCTACCTCCAGTGGATGCTCGACAACCTCGCACCCACGCTGGACATCAATTACCGCACGCTGGGCGACGCGGACAACACGCTCACTGCCGGATCATCCATGGGCGGGCTGGCTTCGGATTACCTCGGATTCACCCGCAGCGACCGCTTCGGCACCGTGGGAATTTTTTCACCGGCCTACTGGGCGGCGCCGAACTATCTGACCAACCGCACGCTCACGCTGCAGCCGTTGCGGCGATACATCTACATGGGCACGGCGGAGTCGAGCGGCGGCGAGTCGAGTTCGAAGGTCTACTGGCAGGGCGCGCTCAACGCCTACAACAGCTACCTGCACGTCGGCCAGGCGGTGAACCGGACCTTGTTTTTCGAAGGCGGGGCCGGCGGACAGCACAACGAACAAAACTGGTCGCGTCGTCTCCCCTCGTTTTTCGCCTGGGCCCTCGACCCGTGGCGCGAAGCCAATCCGCTGGCCTTGGAAAATTTTCCGCCGACCCTGCGGATCGAACCCGGTGCGTCCGCCGCCGCGGCCACCCTCCGCCGCACCGGACTCCTCGGCTGCCGTCAGGAACTCCCCAGCACGACCAATTTCGCCTCGTGGCAGACCAACAATCTCACGCCCGCGACGGACGCATGGGATGAGACGACCAATGCGGTGAATCCTGGTCTAGGCCCCGCCGCTTTCTGGCGCCTGCGCACCACGCCGTAGCGGGTCGACCTAGTGGGCATCGGCGGCATCGGCCGGGTGCAGACGAATCAGCCAGCCCAGAAGGCTATGGAGAGCTCTCCGGGGGGAAATTTTTAGCGCCTTCCTCAGCATGTCCCCCTCTTGGCGCTCTCTTGCGCAGCGCGGCAAGACAGTATGCAGCGAACTCCGCCGGGGCGAAATCCCACAACGCGGAATGCGGCCGTTGATGGTTGTATTTCCCGCGGGGTTCGCCGCCCAGAAACTTCCACCGGCTCTTTCCCGGTTTGCCAAAAGGAGCAGGCTCGGTAACCTTGCGCCTTCATGCAGCAGTTCTTGCGTTTTGTTTTGGGCGTGGCGTTGTTTGTTCCCTGGGCCGCCGCCCAGGCCGCTCCGGGCGTGGCGGAAAGCATGGTCCGCATCTCGACCTCGTCGCAGCAACCCGACTATACCGTGCCATGGAACCCCGGGAGCATGACCGGCGGCGTGGGCGCCGGCTTTGTCATTGCGGGCAATCGCATCATGACCAACGCCCACGTGGTCAGCAACGCGACCTTCATCACCGTGCTCAAGGAGGGCGATCCGCGGCCGTGGGAGGCGCGCGTGCTCTACGTGGCGCACGATTGCGACCTGGCGATTCTGGGCGTTTACGACGAAGCTTTTTTCAAGGGCACCAAGCCGCTGGATTTCGGCGGCATCCCCGCGCTCGAGTCCTCGGTCAGCGCCTTCGGCTACCCCATCGGCGGGGACCGGCTTTCGGTCACACGCGGCATCGTCTCGCGCATCGATTTCCAGCCCTACAGCCACTCCGAGGTGGACAGCCATCTGGCCATCCAGATCGACGCCGCGATCAACCCCGGCAACAGCGGAGGCCCGGTCATGCAGGACGGCAAGGTCGTCGGGGTCGCATTCCAAGGCTACGGAGGGTCGGTGGCCCAGAATGTCGGCTACATGATTCCCACGCCGGTCATCCGCCGATTCCTCGAGGACATCAAGGACCAGTCCTACGACCGCTACATGGATCTCTCGGCCACGTATTTTCCTCTCATCAATCCGGCCCAGCGGGCCGCCCTCGGGCTGACCGATCAGGACACTGGGGTGCTGGTCGGCAGCGTCTTCGACGGCGGGGCCTCGGCCGGACAGCTGCAACCGGGCGACGTCATTGTCGCGGCGGACGGACGCAAAGTGTATGCCGACGGCAAGATTGACTTTGAGGGCGAGCGGGTCGAGATGGCGGAGATTTTCGAGCGCAAATTCAAGGGGGACAAGGTTGAGTTGGAGGTGCTGCGCGACGGGGCGAAGCAAAAAATGACCCTGACCCTCGACCGCCCGTGGCCCTTCAACATGCAGGCGCATGCCTACGATGCGCGCCCCCGCTATGTCCTGGTCGGCGGCCTGCTTTTCCAGCCGCTGGACCGCGACTTCCTCGATGCGCAGAAGAACGTGGATACGCGGCTGCGCTACTTCTTCGACCACTACGTCAGCGACCATCTCTACCGCGATTACCCCGAGGTGGTGGTGCTGAGCGACGTGCTCAAGGATCCGGTCAACACCTACGCCTCGCCGTTCAAGGGGGCGATCGTCGAGCGCATCAACGGCCGCCCGGTCCGCTCGCTCCAGGATCTGGCCGCCGCGTTCGAGGAACCGGGCGAATTCCATGTCATCGAGTTGCTGGGCGAAGGTCGCCCGATCGTGCTCGAGCGTTCCGCCCTGCCCAAGGCGGCGGCGCGAATCAAGGAGCGCTACGGCGTGGCCATCGAACAAAACCTGTGAGGCTCATTTTTCCCATGCATCCCCGTCGCGCCCTGCGCCTGGCCACGTTCATCCTCCTCGCCGCGGCGGCCCCCTCGCCGGCCATGGAAATCCTGCAGAAGGCCCTCCCGGCCAGCACGACGGAACCGACACCGGCCCCGGCGGACACCACCGCAGTCACCCCGGCGGCCACTCCGGCAGAAAACGCCCCGAAACTTCCCGCGATCAAGCAACCGCCCGTCGTGCGGGTCAACGTGTCCAGCCAGTCCTCGAATTTCACGCAACCTTGGCGCAAGAATCCGCCCGCCATCCGGCAGGGCTTGGGCGTGGTGCTGATGGACGGGCGCATCCTCGTCACGGCCGAGTTGGTCGCGAACCATACCTATATCGAACTGGAGAAACCGGAGACCGCGCTCAAGGCCGCCGCGCAGGTCGAGGCAGTGGACTACGACGCCAACCTTGCGCTCCTCGCCGCCCCGGCTGCGGAGTTCCTGCAAAGCATCCCCGGGGCCAAACTCGATGACACCTCGGTGGTGGGCGACCGCGTGGACATTCTCCAACTCGAAACGAATGGCACCCCGGTGAGCACCAGCGCGACGATCACGACCGTCGAGGTCGGACCGTATCCGGTGGACGAAAACGCCTTTCTTCTCTTCCGCCTCAGCGTCCCGCTCCAATCGCGGGAAAACAGCTTCACCGTGCCGGCCTTCCGGGACGGGCGGCTCGTCGGACTGGTCATGCGCTACGACCCGCGCACGCAGACGGCCGACCTCGTGCCCGCCCCGGTCATCGAGCACTTCCTGGCTGCGGCGACGACCAAACCCTACGCCGGGTTTCCCCGCGCTGGGCTGACCTTTGCGGACACCCGCGACCCGCAACTGCGGCGTTTCGCCAAGCTGCCCGAAGGCAGCGGAGGCGCCTACATCACCAAGGTGCTGCCCCGCTCGCCCGCCGCGGCGGCCGGGATCCAGACCGGCGATGTCCTGCTCCGCGTCGGCGACAAGACGATCGATCAGGACGGCAACTACGAGGACCCGCGCTTCGGCCGCGTTTCCCTCGCCCACTATGTTTCCACCGCCCTGCAGGCCGGGGAGAAAGTGCCGTTCGTCGTCTGGCGCAACGGCGCGGAAGTCACCCTCGAGGGCGCGCTGGCCCCGCGCGACCGCGCCGGCATGATCAGCCAGCCCTACATTTTCGATACCCCGCCGAGCTTCGTCATTGTCGGCGGAGTCGTCTTTTCGGAACTCTCACGGCAATACCTGCGCGAATGGGGTCCCAACTGGCAACGCGATGCCCCGCTGCGCCTCGTTTACCTCGACCGCTTCCAAAGCGAGCTTCCGCCCGACCGGGGCAAGATCGTCTTCGTCAGCGCCGTGCTCCCCGGGCCGAACACCCTCGGCTACGAGGGCCTCGGCTTCGAGGTCGTCGAGGAGGTCAATGGCAAGCCGATCCGCAGCCTGCAGGATCTGGCCGACGCGGTGGACCATCCGACCGACAAATTCCACCGCATCAAACTGGGCGACGACCCGGGCATGGTCGTGCTCGATGTCGAGGCGAGCAAGGCCGAGGAGGAGCGCATCAAGCGCGATTACCGCCTGCCCAACATGCGCCAACTCGACCCCGCCAACTGATCCCGGCCTGATTTTCCATGTCCTCACCCGTTCGCGTCCGCTTCGCTCCCTCGCCCACCGGCTTTCTCCACGTCGGAGGCGCCCGCACGGCCCTTTTCAACTGGCTCCACGCCCGCCACACCGGCGGAACATTTGTCCTTCGCATCGAAGACACCGACCGCGAACGCCACCACGAGGAGGCCGTGCGCGCGATCTACGACGGCCTGCGCTGGCTCGGGCTCGATTGGGACGAGGGGGCGGAGAAGGGCGGCGACTACGGCCCTTACTACCAGAGCGAACGCGGTCCGATCTACGAGCGGTATCTGAAGATTTTGCAGGACAAGGGCATGATCTACGAGGATGCCGGCGCCCTGCGCTTCCGCTCACCCCGCGAGACGGTCACGGTTCATGACGAAGTCTGCGGCTCGATCCCCTTTGACCTCTCGAATCCGGGCACGCACCCGGACATGACCGTCCGCCGCCCGGACGGCTCATGGATCTTCCACTTCGTCAACGTGGTCGATGACATCGAGATGAAGATAACCCATGTCATCCGCGGCGAGGATCATCTTTCGAACACCCCCAAGCATGTCGAACTCTACAAGGCTTTCGGGGTCGAGCCGCCGAAGTTTGCCCACATTCCGCTCATCCTCAATCCGGACGGCACGAAGATGAGCAAGCGCGACACCGGCGCGAGTGTGCAGAGTTACCTCGAGCAGGGCTACGCGCCCGAAGCGGTGCGCAACTACCTCTGCCTCCTCGGCTGGTCACCGAAGGACAACCGCGAGATCCTCCCGATCGAAGAGATCATCAGCATTTTCGAGCTCAAGAACATCAACCGACGCAGCGCCGGCTTCGACCTCGACAAATGTTTTTGGATGAACGGCCAATACCTCA
>JBMOJP010000153.1:0-3381 GCA_049315725.1 Chthoniobacterales bacterium
CGTGGGGCACGGCGTCCAGCCTGAGAAGCTCTCCGACTGGAAAGTCGAGGGGTACGCGTGGGCGGAGATTCGAGACGCCAAAGGAGTCCCCGATATCGACATCCGCGTGAGCGGAATCGGCCCCGCCAAAAGCATTTGAAAATACTTTATTTGCGAGTATTGACAAATGCCAACAGCTCGTGTACAATGATCCTGTAAGCCCAACTGCGGGCCTACCAGGATCAAAATGAGCACAGCACTGCTTCCCGCCCCGATCAGTCGAAACCGCCGCGTCGAAATCATCGTCCGACTTCACACCATCGCCCGCCGCATCGGTCGCGACCTTGTCGCCCACCGCGTCGGCCAGAACATCCACGTTCTTAGGCCCTGCAAATCGGGCTACCTGGTCCACGCGCCAATGCTCCACCCGGCGTGGCTGGAGCATTGCCCGGTCGGGCTCTGCGACGACGGCACCATGATCGCCATCGACCCGAACGACGACGATATCGTCGAGACGGGCATCGACACATGGAAGACCATGGCCGAGCTTTGCCCCATTACGATGACCTACGACCAGGCCCCCGAAGCACTGAAGTCCGAGTTCTGGGCCAGCGCCCTCGGCTGGGACGTGATGGGCGGCTTGCCCGATGAGCGCGAATGCCGCGAGTATTGGCCCGACTGGGCCGATAAGAACCGCGAGCTGATCGCCGAGGGCCTCTATCAAGAAGCCGCCCGCATCAAGGCCGAGGTTGAGAAGCTGGCGGCCCAACTTAAAACGGTCCAGGCCTGCGCCATGAGCCTCCAGGGGCTCGGCAAGGCCATCAAGAAGGTGGCGGCCTAACCATGCACACATCACGAGCGCGAGCGATCAAGGAGGCCCTGGAGAAGGGCCTCGTGGTGGGCCTTGTTGGGCACATCGTCGGACAAGAAGGCGTTCTGCGCCGTGGCGAATTCACCCTCGATTCCGATGGGGTGGACCGGGTGGCCGAAGTGGTGATCCGAATCCTTCAGGAACACGGATTCATGGTCACCGACGGCGAGGGCACTGCATGTAGTCCGGTGCCCGAGTACACCCTGACATTCACCGATGCCATGGACTATTTGCGGAGCGGTTATGGGCGGGTCATTGAGTCCGAAGGTGGCTACAAGTACACGATTATGGGATCCATTCTCAAGCGGCACCGAGGCCAACAAAACTGGCATGAATTCCCGTTTAGCGTTGGCGACTTTACACAAAAGTATCGTGAGGTCAACAATGCCTAAACCGCCATACGACGCGTCAGGCATTGACGACCGCGATCTCGAAGCATCGTTCCTACGTGACCAGAAGTTGCCCTCAATTCTCACCGCATGGCAACAGCGGGAGCAGGAGGCCAAAAGGCGACGGCGCGAGAATCTCCAATTTGTCATCAAATTGTTTTTGCTGTGGCTCGTCGTTGACAAAATCACGCAGATCATCATTGCCTACTTGGTGGCGCGATGAGCTACTTCGTCCATTATCGACTGTCTGCCACCGCTGCTCGGGTGTATTGCGTACCTCGCCGGAATGCATTAAGCAAAGGGCCATTTGAAAAGCTGAAATACGCCAAGAAGATCGCCGCAGAGCTGCGCAAAGATCGTTGCACTACTATTTGGGAAGGTCCAAACCGTGAATGGGAAAGTCTTCCAGGTGGCGGGTGGCGAACCGTTGACCATGGCCCGACCTACAGCGATGTGAAGATCATAAAGGTGCAACTGAGATGAAACTCCTACATCAAGCCGCCATGCTCGGGCTTATGTCAGCCGCTTACGCGATTGACGGATCAGCCAGAACCGTCATGCCCAGGTTCACGGTAGTAGGCCATCCGGCCAACTTACGCGGTGGCTCGTCGGCCCCACGGCCAAGGCGCAAGCACCGCCAAGGGAAGCGCCGACAGCACTAAACCAGACATGAAGCACCTTTACTGGGTGCTTCTCCCAGAGCCTTTGGGTTGTGGGAGAAGCATTCGTTTCTCAAGGACAAACCATATGCCAGCAAAGACATACGCATACCACAGGCTCGGCGCTGAGTCGTTTAGCGCCGAATCGCTTAGAAAGATCGCAATTCTTGGCGAGGCCTATTCGGATTTGCACGACCTTATCGAGCAACTTGCGCCAGCATCGCGCGAGCGTTCGGTCGGAATTACCGAACTTGAAACCTCGGCCATGTGGACTATCAAGGCGGTCGTCTGCAATGATCCTGAGTCCGTCGTCGAAATCTGAACAGCACTAACAGTTTGGCCCCACGTATGGGCCAAAGCCGCCCGTGACAAGCGGGCAACGACCAGCCTCCTCATCGCCCCTTGGTTAACCCGAAATCGACACACGACCGAGGGGCACTTTTAAGAGAGAAACGAACATGACCATCGCCGACTTCGCCAAACAGCGTTTTGAAAGGTACATCGCCAAAGGCCACACCAAGGGCCATAGCGTTTGCAAGATCGCCGACACGTTGGGGGTCAACAACGCCACGGTCTACGAGCTGCTTGGCATCCAGCCCGACCCAGTGGGCCGCAGGAGGGGCGATCCGAAAAAGCCCTCAAAGCCGGACAAGTACGCGGGCCTCGACCGCGACGCAAAGATCCGAGCGGTTTACGCCTACTACGCCGAACAGGGCCACCCGGAAGCCGAGTGCGTCAGGCTCACCGCCGAGCGCAGGTTTGAACCACGCGCGACTCAGTATGACGTTCGTGGCATCGTGGGCTTGCCTCGATCTGGCGGCAACCGCGCCAACCTGGCGGGCCTCGACCGGGAAGGGCGAATCAAAGCGATTTTCGCTAAGCAACTTGAGTACGGCTTAACCGAATCCCAAGCCGTGCGGCGGACTTGCACCTACAAAAGCGGCGGCACCCCGTTTTGCCATGCCGAAGTCCGGCGCGTCCTCGGGCTGCCAGACGTGCCCACGCGTCGGCCCCAAGCGCCGAAAGCGCCGAAGGCTAAGGCCCCGAAGCCCATCACGACGCCCAAGACTCGCACGGTGGTGCGCGCGGAGTACAGCAGCGAAGCCCGTGGTGTGGTTCTGGATACCCGACCCAAGCCGCCAAGACGCAAGCCGCTCGCGCCACCGCAATTTGAGCCACGGCCCACGGCTGAGGTCATCGCGCCCGGCCTCGACGTGTTCCGCCCATGGGGCGACATCGCGCCGGAGAAGCGGTGGGAGTGCGTCCTGAAGGCGAACTACTCGCCCGAGGAGATGGAGCGGTACATCGTGGGGCCAGGCCAGGGTGTAACCGCATTGGTGAACGCTTTGGCCATCGACACTTGGCTGAAAAGCCAACCCGTTTCGGCTCGATTGAGGGCCGAAGAGATCGCGAGGAACAGAATCTTGGAGGAACAACTATGAAGGCAATTTCCCTGTGGCAACCGTGGGCCTCAGCCATCGCC
>JBMOJP010000154.1:0-3350 GCA_049315725.1 Chthoniobacterales bacterium
GACCCATGCGGGTACACGGCCCTCGTCGCGCAATTGACGCACGTCGGCGCCATTGACCGAGGCGAGGCGCATGTTGACCATCGGGGCACTTTCCATCACGGGAAGCTGCCACTCGGCGAGGAGGGCGAGCACGTCTCCGGTTTGGTCGGGTTGCACATCGACGAGGTAGAGGTTGGGTCCGGTGCCGGATTCGGTCACCGCGATTTGGTTAAGGATTTGCGCCCGGGCCAAGACGGTGAGGGTAAGCAGGCAGACGCCGAGTCCGAGGGAGACGACGAAAAGCAGGGTCTGGTTTTGCGGACGGAAGAGGTTGGCCAAGCCTTGGCGGGTGAGGTAGCCGGGCGAGGCTTTGGCGCCGTGGCGGGCGGCGAGGATGAGAAGTTGTCCGGCAAGGAGAAGCAGCAGGAAAACGCCGGCCAGTCCGAGGGGGAAGGCGAGGCCGCGTGCCAGGCTGGTGCTGCCAAGGACGGAAAGGAGGGTGAGCAGGGCGAAAAGAAAAAGTCCGACCGGCAGGGCGCGCAGGACGAGGCGGAGGCGACTAAGACCGCCGGAGTTATCGCGGAGCACGGCGAGCGGCGGGATGTCGCTCACCTGGAGAAGAGGGAGAAGAGCAAAGCCGAGGCAAGAGAGAAAGCCGACCGAGGCGGTGCGCAGGATGACGCCGACAGGCGGGAGCAGGTTGAGGGCGACGGGCAGATCTTCGCGGAACCAGGCGACGATGCCGGCATGAAGGGCGACGCCGAGCAAAGAGCCGGCCACGGTGGCGAGGATGCCGAGGACGGCGGCCTGCACGAAATAGACCGCGAGGGCGCCGCGGGAGGAAAGGCCGAGGCAACGCAGGATGGCGATACTCGGGCGGCGGCGGCGGATTTGCGCGTGCATGGCGCTGGCCACCCCGATGGCGCCGAGCACGAGACTGAAAAGGGCGATGAGGGAGAGGAATTGCTCAAAGCGGTTGAGCACTTCACCGATCTGGTCGCGGCGGCTCTCGGCGGTTTCAATTTCCCAATGGGCTTGGGAAAAGAGGGCGGCGAGTCGTTGGCCCACGGGGGACGGGTCGGCCCCGGCCGGCAGTTGCAAATGCGCGTGGTAGCCGGCCAGGCTGGTGCGTCCGAGTAATCCGGTGGCGTTGAGAGCGGCGCGGTTGGCATACACCTCGGGGGCGAAGCCGGCGAAGCGTCCGGTGCGCGGGGCGGTTTGCAAGACGGTGCCGCTGATGACCAGATCGGCTTCGCCCAGGCGGACGCGGTCGCCGATGGCCACGCCGAATTGATCGAGGAGAGCAGGTTCGAGGAAAAGCACCGGAGTGGTCTGCTCGCGCAGGGCGGGCCAAGCCCCGGCCGGCCGGGTGTCGATCTTGCCGTAAAAAGGAAATTGTCCGCCGAGCAGGCGCAGTTGCACGAGCCGTGCTTCGCCCGACGGGAAGGTCATTATGGTGGTGAAGTTCGTTTCGTAATCAGCGGTGGTGCTTTCGGCCGCGAAGGCGGCGAGGGCAGCTTCGTTGAAAGGGAGGCGGGAGGAAATTTGCAGGTCACTGCCGAGCAGTTCGCGGGCCTGCAAGGCAATGCCCTGCTCGAGGCTGGCCCGCAGCGTGTGGATCGAAACGAGGGCGGCGATACCTATGACAATAGAGGCGGCAAAGACGGCGAGACGTTGCCGCTCGCGCCGCGAATCGCGCCAAGCCATCCGCCAGATCCACGGATGGACGAGCAGGCGGGTCAGGCTGGTCGGCAGCGCCGGCTTCATGCGTCGGACAAAATCCGTCCCCCGCGCATGGTGATGACGCGCCCGGCCCGGCGGGCCAATTCGGGATCGTGGGTCACGAGGACGAGTGCGGTGCCGGCCGTGGCATTGAGGTCGAAGAGCATGTCGACGATGGGGCCACTCGTTTCGTCGTCGAGGTTGCCGGTCGGTTCGTCGGCGAAGAGGATTTTCGGGCGATGGACAAAAGCGCGGGCCAAAGCGACGCGCTGTTGCTCGCCGCCGGAGAGCTGGTTCGGGTAGTGGTCGGTGCGGTCGGCCAGGCCGACACGGGCGAGGTTGTCGAGGGCGGTGGATTGCGCGTCGCGGACGCCACGCAACTCGAGCGGCACGAGGACATTTTCCAGGGCGGTGAGCGAGGGGAGGAGTTGGAAGCTTTGGAAAACGAAACCGGTGGTGGCATTGCGCAGCGCGGCCAGGCCGTCCTCGTTCAGGTCGCCGAGGTTATGTCCGTCCAGAACGACGCGGCCGGTGGTCGGACGGTCCAGGCCGGCGCAGAGTCCGAGCAAGGTGGTTTTGCCGCTGCCCGAAGGTCCGACGATGGCGCAGGGTGCGCCCGGGGCGAGGTCAAAGGTGATGTCGGCCAGGACGGTGAGCGGATGCCCGGCGGCAGGGTAAGTCTTGCCCAGTCCGTGGGCCGCGAGGATGGGCGCGGGCATTTCGGTCTTGGCAGGGGCCCGTTCCGTGGTTTGTTGGGAGTTCATATGCGCGGAATTCTTTACGCTTTGTTGTGCGGTGCGGTGGTGGCCACGGCGGTGGCGGGCGAACCGGGCCGCGTGGTCATTCTCGGTGACAGCATCACGTCCGGCTACAATTTGAATCCGGAGGAGGCTTACCCTGCGTTGCTGCAGGAGAAAATCAAGGCTGCGGGGTTGGATTACGAGGTGGTCAATGCCGGCCTGAGCGGGGACACCACGGCGGGGGGGCTGCGCCGGGTTGATTGGGCGCTGGGTGAGGGGGCGGCAGATGTGATGGTCATTGCGCTGGGTGGCAATGACGGATTACGCGGACTGCCGGTCGCGCAGGTGGAGGAAAATCTGGCGGCGATCATGGCCAAGGCGCGCGCGGCGAATCCGGCGGTGAAAATCATTGTGGCCGGCATGCAGATGCCGGGCAGCATGGGGCAGGAGTACGCGGAGTCCTTTGCGGCGGCTTTCGGCAATGTGGCGCAAGCGCACGGCGCGGTGTTGTTGCCGTTTTTGCTGGAGGGAGTGGCGGGTGATCCGGGGCTGAATCAACCGGATTTGATTCATCCCACGGCTGAGGGCCAACGGCGGATTGCGGAGACGATGTGGCCGGTGTTGAAGGGTGTGCTGGGTGCGGGTGAGGGTTGAATCGGCGATCCCAATCAAGCGGATGGCTGCCTCGCATGGATTAGAACCATGACACAAAGACTCAGAATCTTGCGTATTGCGCAGATCGACATTGTACCGCAATGTGCCGATATGAGCAGGGCAAGCACAGGTAAACCCGCACCAACACTGGATTCGCAGGCGAACGGCAACCCTAACATTCCGGCACAAGCCCGTGCCGACCGCTACGGAAAAAGTGGCAAGCAAGTGGCAAACGAAAGATCGGGTGGGGTTGGC
>JBMOJP010000155.1:0-3346 GCA_049315725.1 Chthoniobacterales bacterium
AGGACCGCTTCGCCAAGAACATCGTCTTCCGCAATTGCGTGGCCATCAACACCAACACCCCCAGCACCCTTGGCGTGGGCTTCTCCATGCCCCACCAAAACGCCGCGCCGGAATACGGGATGAAGGCCATCAACACCAAGGTCGAAGGCGCAGTCGAGGCGTATAACAACTTCCGGCCGGTGGCGGAGTAGAGGTCGCGGCAGCACGGGGGGTGCCCGCCTCTTCCGCCGCCGGGCGGTCACGCTGCTCCGGCGGACCCGCGCCGCATTTTTTGCCACCGGGCGCGCGCGTGTTCCTCCGGTGCTGTCTCAATACAGCAATTGCCTCGACTCGCCGTCGAGGTGGAAGGTGGAGTTGACGACGAGGAAGCGCCATTGGTTGTCGGCGAAGGCGGCCATGCTCACGGCCGCGTTGTGGAAACGGAAGGCGCGGGAGATGTGTTCGCGCGGTTGCGGGTGCCCGTGCTCGATGATGTGCGTGTGCAAGGCGTTGAGCGTGCCGCCGTGCGAGAAGACGGCAATGTGCGCGGCGGGCGCGGCGATGAGTTCATCAAGCACGGCGTGCGTGCGGTTCATCAGCGACCGGCGCGTTTCGCCGCCGGGCGGGGCGAAGTCGAACTCTCCCGCCCGCCAGCGTGCCACGACGTCCGGGTGTTCCTTCTCGCAGTCGGCGATGTGTTGGCCCTCGAAAATCCCGAAGGACAACTCGCGCAGGCGCGGCTCGGGTTCGACCGGCAGGTTGAGGAGGTGGCCGAGGGGTTCGGCCGTGCCGAGGGCGCGGGACAGGTCGCTGCTGACGATGCGCTCGATCGGGTGCTGGCGGAGCCACGCCGCGGTTTGCGCGGCCTGGTCCTGCCCGCGGGCGTTGAGCGGAATATCCATTTGTCCCATGGTGCGCCCGCTGGCGTTGTGGTCGGTTTCGCCGTGGCGGATGAGGTAGAGAGTTTTCATGAAATTGGTTGGGCGCAGCCTTGCTTGGCGCGGAGTCATTCCGTATAGACGAGGCACGGAAGGCTACGGCCGACGGGCCGCGCGGCCCCGACAATTTATGCACAAAATCGTATTGCTCAGGCACGGCGAAAGCCAGTGGAACAAAGAAAACCGCTTTACCGGATGGACCGATGTGGATCTCACGGAGCAGGGCCGCGCCGAGGCGAAAACGGCCGGGCAGGTGCTGAAGAAAGACGGCTATGCCTTCGATGTGGCCTACTGTTCGGTGCTCAAGCGCGCCCTGCGCACGCTCTGGATCGTCCTCGATGAGCTCGACGAGTTGTGGATTCCGGTGGAGAAATCCTGGCGCTTGAACGAGCGGCATTACGGTGCGCTGCAGGGGTTGAACAAAGCCGAGACCGCGGCCCAATACGGCGAGGATCAGGTGCTGGTCTGGCGTCGCAGCTACGACATTCCGCCGCCGCCGCTGGAGAAAACCGACGAGCGTTACCCCGGGGCCGACCCGCGCTACTGCGGCATGGCGGAGACGGATCTGCCGCTGACCGAGTGCCTCAAGGACACGGTCGATCGTTTTCTGCCCTACTGGCACGAGGTCATTGCGCCGCAGGTGCGGGCCGGAAAAAAAGTGGTCATCGCGGCCCACGGCAACTCGCTGCGCGCCCTGGTCAAGTATCTCGACAACCTCTCGGAGGAGGAGGTGCTCAAGCTCAACATCCCGACCGGCGTGCCGTTGGTTTACGAATTGGATGACAATCTGCAGCCGCTCAAGAGCTACTACCTCGGAGACCAGGCGGCGATCGCCGCGGCCATGGCCGCGGTGGCTTCGCAGGGAAAAGCGAAGTAGCCGCGATCAACGCGGCGGATCAAGCCGCGGCGCGGTTTCCGGGGTCCAGCTATTGCGGGCAAACTCGGACCGGGCAAGTTCGTCCGCCTGGCTGAGGGCCAGCGCGCGAATGGCCACAACATCGAGTCCTTCATAGGGGGAGGGAAAGGGTCCGAGTAGTTCCGCGCAGCGTCGGAAGAGCCGTGCCGCCGGGCGCAGGCGGCGGCCGTGGACCGGGTGATGCGGTTCGCGGTGCTGGTGTTGCAGGTGGACGAAGCCCCCGGCGAATTGGATGAGCGCTTTGTAGAAGATGGAGCGCTCGCCGTCTGACCCGAGCCAGATGTGCTCGAGCACATCGTGCGCGGCGTAATACTCCTGCGCGTTGAAGAGTCGAAAATACTCCAGGTAAAAGGGGTGGTGATCCCCGGCTGAGGCTGGGTTCAGGCCAGCCAATCGCGCGGCAATTTTCTCATGTTTCCCCATGGTCGGCGTGTTGCTGCAGAGAAAACCACAGAGTCCCCCGCGGGCACAGAGCAAAAGGAATTCCGCGGGCTGGCGCCGAACGCGCGAACCGTTACACTCGGCCGCTTAAGCATGGAAGGACTTTGGGTGATCTGGCTCATCGGAGGGCTGCTCTTGACCGTCGGCGGTTCGGGCTTGGGCGCGCTTGAGGCGGTGCTGTGGCAAACGCCGCGGTCCCGCATGGACCAATGGCCGCGCTCACCCCGCTTGCAGATGCTCGCCGCCGATTTCGCCCACCCGCGCGATTGCCTCTTCACTTTTCTGCTTCTGGTCAGCGGCCTGGCCCGCGCCTCCGGGTGGTGGGCGCTTTGGATCGCGGGCACGTTGGCCGCCCCGCTCTTCGCCGCCCCGCCTTGGCTGGTCGGGGGCGCTTTCGTTCTGCCCATCGCGTTGCTCGGAGTCCTGCCCGGATTCATCACGGGCCGACGTCCACGTGCCTGGCAAAGCCCGCTGCTGCGGGCCGGCGGAGTGGTCCTGCGGGTCTTCGGACCGTTCTTCGATCGGTGGCAACCGCTCGCTGCGGCCGTGGCCAAGAAATTCTTTCCCCGCTCGCTTGAGGCCCGCGTGCAACTTGGGCCGGAGGAGGCGGAGACCATGGTGCAGATGCGCGAGGAGGCCGGGGACTTTCTCGTGCCGGAGGCGGAGGTGCTGACCGAAGTGCTGCGGCTGAGCCGGGCCACGGTGCGCTATTACATGACGCCGCGGGTGGACGTGGTTTTTGTCGAGGACAGCATGACCAACGAGGAGGTGCGGGAGCTTTTGCGCCGGCGACATTTTGTCCGCGCGCCGGTCATCGGGGAGACACCCGACGAGGTGGTCGGGTTGCTCGATACCAGGATGCTCGGCCGCCTCCCTGAGGGCATGCATTTCACCGAGGCTTTGTTGGTGCCGTCTTTCGTCCCCGAAACGATGGAGGCGAGTGAACTTCTGACCAGTTTTCTCAAGCACCGGCAGCCGCTGGCCGTGGTTCTCGACGAGTTCGGCGGCGTCGAGGGGGTGGTGACCCTGGATGATTTTGTCGAAGACCTGCTCGGGGCCGCCGCGCCGCGGG
>JBMOJP010000061.1:0-14887 GCA_049315725.1 Chthoniobacterales bacterium
CGACCCCAGACAAAACACCGAAAACACATACAAAAATGACAAAAATTGGCATCAACGGGTTTGGGCGCATTGGGCGCCTTGTTTTTCGCGCGATCGCGGAGCAGGGACTTCTGGGCAAAGACTTTCAAGTCGTCGCGGTCAATGACCTCGTGCCGGCGGACAATCTGGCCTACTTGGTCAAATACGATTCCACCCAAGGCGGTTTCAAGGGCACCGTGAGCAGTGAAAAATCCTCACCCGAGGTGGCCGAGGACGACACGCTGGTGGTCAACGGCCAAAAGATCAAATGTCTCGCGGTCAAGGAAGGCCCCGCCGCCCTCCCGTGGCAAGAACTCGGCGTGGACATCGTCCTCGAATGCACCGGACTTTTCACCGAAGCCTCCAAGGCCAAGGGCCACATCACCGCCGGCGCCAAGAAGGTCATCATTTCCGCTCCGGCCAAGGAAGAGGACATCACCCTGGTCCTCGGGGTCAACGACGACAAATACGACCCGGCCAAGCACCACATCATTTCCAACGCCAGCTGCACGACCAACTGTCTCGCCCCGGTCGTTCATGTCCTGCTCAAGGAAGGGTTCGGCGTGGATGAAGGTCTCATGACCACCGTGCACAGCTACACCGCCACGCAGAAGACGGTGGACGGCCCCTCGAAGAAAGATTGGAAGGGCGGACGCGCGGCGGCGATCAACATCATTCCCTCGACCACCGGCGCGGCCAAAGCGGTTGGCCTGGCTATCCCCGAAGTCAGAGGCAAGATCACCGGCATGGCCTTCCGTGTGCCGACCCCGACCGTCTCCGTCGTCGACCTCACGGTCAGGACGGTCAAGGAAACGAGCTACAAGGAAATCTGCGCGGCGATGAAAAAAGCCAGCGAGACCTACCTCAAGGGCATTCTCGCTTACACCGAGGACGAGGTGGTTTCGTCGGATTTCATTCACGACACTTCCTCAAGTATCTTCGACGCCGGCTCGGGCCTCGAGCTGAACAGCAAGTTCTTCAAGCTCGTGAGCTGGTATGACAACGAGTGGGGTTACAGCAACCGTTGCGTGGACCTCCTCAAGAAAGTCGCAGCCAAGCTCTAGTCAACGGATTCCAACGGCGGCGGCCGGGGCAGCCCGGCCGCCGTTTCTATCCCCGCAAGCCATGGCCAAATTCAAAACTCTCCGCGACCTCGACCTCGCCGGCAAACGCGCCCTCATCCGCGTGGATTTCAACGTCCCGCAAGACAAGAAGACCGGTGCGATCACCAACAACCAGCGCATCGCCGCCGCGCTCCCGACCATTCAGCACGTGCTCACCCAGGGCGGCTCGGTCGTCCTGATGAGCCATCTCGGGCGCCCGAATGGGCAGAAGGTGGAGAGGTTTACGCTCGCGCCCGTGGCGGACGAACTCGCGAAATTGCTCGGACGTCCGGTCAAGTTTGTGCCTGCATGTTCCGGCCTGGTGGCCGAGGAAGCCTGCGCCGCGCTCAAACCCGGTGACGTCGCGCTGCTCGAGAATCTCCGCTTCCACATCGAGGAGGAGGGCAAGGCGAAGAACGAGGACGGCTCGTCAGTCAAGGCCGACCCAACCAAAGTCGCGGCCTTCCGCGCCAGCCTGAGCAAACTCGGCGATGTCTTCATCAATGACGCCTTCGGCACCGCCCATCGCGCCCATTCGTCCATGGTCGGCGTGAACCTTCCGCAAAAAGCCGCCGGCTTCCTCATGGAGAAGGAACTCAATGCCTTCGCCGCCGTGCTGGACCATCCGCAGCGTCCCATGCTGGCCATTCTTGGCGGGGCGAAGATCGCGGACAAAATTCCGCTCATCACCAACTTGATCGAGAAAGCCGATGAAATCATCATCGGCGGCGGCATGGCCTACACCTTCAAAAAAGTGATCGATGGCATGGAGATCGGTTCGAGCCTCTTCGATCCCGAAGGGGCCAAAATCGTGGCCGAGTTGGCCGCCAAGGCCAAAGCCCGCGGGGTCAACCTCATCTTCCCCGTGGACTACGTCTGCGCGGACGGCTTTTCGCCCGACGCCAACACCCAGCCGGCCGACGACGCCTCGGGCATTGCCGCAGGCTGGGAGGGTCTCGATGCCGGACCGAAGTCCATTGAGCTTTACCGTGCGGCGATTTTGCGGGCGAAGACCATCATCTGGAACGGCCCTCCCGGGGTTTTCGAGTTCGAGAAATTTTGCGGCGCGACCAAGGCCATGGCCGAGGCGGTGGCGGAGGCCACGGCGGCCGGGGCCATCACCGTGGTCGGCGGCGGCGACACCGCCACGGCGGCGAAAAAATTCAACGTGGCGGACAAAGTCAGCCACTGCTCGACGGGCGGCGGAGCCAGTCTGGAGTTCCTCGAGGGGAAAGTCCTCCCCGGGGTGGCTGCGCTCGAGGGCTGAGTCAATTTTGCGGGCAGACGGCTGCCCGCCCCACCATGAGAACCCGCCACATTTTTTCCGCGCCCCATGACTTGGGCGGCGGATTTTAAGATGTTCAAGTTCCTCCATCGCCAGCAGTTGGTGAAGAAGGGTCTGGCCTGCGGCAAATCACGCCGCACGGTGGAAGAAAGCCCGTGGCGCGAGGCCCTGGCTTGCGGCTGGTTTCCGCGGGTCGTTGTTTTCACGGCATTTGCCCTTGGCCTTGCCGTCCTGATTTTCGCCGGCGGCGCGCAGGAGGAGCCGCTGAAGAAATATCTCATCTGCCTCCTCGTTTTCGGCATTTCCATCGCCCAGCTCTGGGTCAACCACCCGCAGGCGTTCTACCGCAACTCGAGTCTCGCGCTTATTTACGGCATCCTTTTGCTCCAGCTTGGCACGATCAAGGGGTTGCTGGTGCTGGCCGACTCCGGCCGCATCGACGTGCAGTTGGTCCCCATGCTCATCCCCTATGCGTTGGCTCCGCTGGTCTTCTCGGTCCTGCTCGGGCGTCACCTCGGACTCTTCGGCGCGGTCGTGGCCAGCCTGTGGGGCGCGTTCCTCATGCCGGTGATCGATACGGTCTTTCTCGTCATCTCCCTCATCTCGGGTGCGGTTGCCGTGCTCTTCACCCTCCAGGTCCGCCGGCGCAGCCAATTGATCCGGGCCGGCGTTTACATCGGCCTGGCCGTCTGGCTCCTCGCCGCCATCTTCGGCCAGATCGGGCCGCAGCTCATCACCTCACCGAATTCCACCGACTGGGCCATGGTGGGCTGGCAGACCCTGGCCGCCTTTGGTGTGGGCGTGGCCACCGCGGTGCTGGTCAGCGGAATGCTGCCGGTCCTCGAGCACATTTTCGGCATCACCACGGATATTTCGTGGCTCGAGTCGGCCGACCTCAACCATCCGCTGCTCAAGCGTATGACCCTCGAGGCCCCGGGGACCTACCACCATAGTCTCGCCGTGGCCAACCTGGCCGAAGCGGGAGCCGAGGCCATCGGAGCCAACCCGACAACCTGCCGCGTCTGCGCCTACTTTCATGACATCGGCAAATTGGTCAAGCCCGAGTATTTCACCGAGAACATGGTCGGCGGGGAGAATCCGCATGACGACCTCGCCCCGTCAATGAGTTCGCTCATCATCATTTCGCACGTCAAGGAGGGCGTTGATCTGGCCCTCAAGCACAAGCTCAACGATCTGGTCGTGGACGTGATCCGCGAGCACCACGGCAATTCCCTCGTTCTGTTTTTCCACCGCCGTGCGCTGCGCCAGGCCGATGACGCCCGGCTCGGCGGCAAGATCATGAACCTGCGGGCCGAGGATGTGCCGACGGTGCGCGAGGAAAATTTCCGCTACCCCGGTCCAAACCCGCAGACGAAGGAAAGCGGGATTATTTGCCTGGCCGACGCGGTGGAAAGCGCCTCGCGCTCGCTCAAGCAGCCGACGCCGCAGCGCGTCGAAGATCTGGTGGATGAAGTGATCGAGCGGAAGATGGATGAGGGGTTGCTGGATGAGTGCCCGTTGACCCTGGCTGACATCAAGAAACTCGCCGGCAGTTTTCGCTTCACGCTGCTCAACATGATGCACAACCGCATCGCCTATCCGCAGGATGAAGAGAGTGCCCCGGTCAAGTCCGCCTCGGCCGCCAGCGCCTGACCTGCGGCCGGCGGGACCGCCATTGGTCTGGTCAAACCGCCAGCGCACGGTGGCTCCGCGCGAGCTGAATCTGCCCGTCGTCATCGCCGTGGTGGAGCGGGCCTGGTCCGGCGTGGCCGACAGCGAACGGAGCGGTTCGGTGCTGCGCGGTTTGTCGGAAATTTCGGTCGTGCTCATCTCCGATCGCCGCATAGCGGCCTTGCACGGAGAATTCATGAACGATCCAACCACGACGGATGTGATCACGTTCCTCCACGGAGAAATCGTGGTCAGTGCTGAGACCGCGCGGCGCGAAGCCCGTGAACGCGGCCTGCCGCTCCCGCAGGAGATCGCCCGCTATGTTGTGCATGGCCTGCTGCACCTGGCCGGATGGACCGATGCGGATGCCGGAGCCGCGGCGGAAATGCGTCTTATGCAGGAGAAAATTTTGCGCCGCGCCCGGGGACGACTGTGCTAGATTTCGGACGTGCTTCACTCCATGCCGCCCCCGGATGCCGCGGAGGAACTGGCCGCCTGGTGGCGGTTGGTTGAACTCTGCCTGCCCTCGCACCGGCAGAGGACCGCAGTCACCTTTCAGCCTGGCGGCCCGGAAACCCTGGAAGCCGAGTGGGGCGTCTGGCTGGCCGATGTTTTTCATCCTCTCCTCGGGCCCTCGCTCCGATCCATGCAAGAGGCCTCGAGTGCGCAGTCGCTGACCGCATTGGCTCTGGCTGATGCAGCGCTCGGGGTCGCGCTGCCGCCGGCGGTCTCGAGGGCCAGTCTGGCGTCCGGGCGGACGGCTTTGCTCGATTTTGCCCCGCCGCAGGGAGCCAAACTGCTGGAGCGTTGGCAGGGGGCCGTGCGGGAGAACGAGGTGGCGGGGCATCTGGTCTCCGTCTTTGCCGTGCGCGGAAATGTTTTTCATCTGCCCTCGGTCCAAGTCGCCGGGGCTCTGCTCTTGGCGGAATTTCTCGCGGGCGCGTCCGCCGCTGGAGTCGCGCCCTCGGCCGAACTGACTGCGGCGATGCTGCGACGGGCCACGGAGACCGCGCTCTCCGGATCGGCCCCGCAGGTGTTGGCGGTATGACTGACACCAGCGTCATCACCGAGAAGGAAACAAACACCGCGGAGGAATTGGAGCGGCCCTGGAATGTGGTGGTGCATAATGATCCGGTCAACCTGATGTCCTACGTGACCATGGTATTCCGGCGCGTGCTCGGGTTTTCCCGCGACAAGGCCACGAGGCACATGCTCGAGGTTCATCACAAGGGGCGCTCGCTCGTTTGGTCGGGCGAGCGCGAACGGGCCGAGGCCATCGTCGAGCAAATGCACGGGTATCTCCTGCTCGCCACCCTGGAGCAGGCGGAGGGCTGACCCATGCGATTCCGCCGACGTTCCGCCGACTCATGGGAGCTCTGCGACATCCATCCGCTTTTCGGCAGCCTGCTGGAGGAATTGCCCCAGGCGGCCGGCCGGCACAAAAAAGCACAGGGTCGGCTCTATCCGGATCCGAATCCCGCGGAGGCGGATGACGCGCTGCGCCGCGATTGGAAAGACCACGTGCGGCCGGGGCTCGAGCAGCTTTTTGCCTCGAGCCGGGAGATCGTGCAACGGGATGTGGCTGCGCTCGGCCAGAATGGGCAGGGGACCCATTTGACCATTCCGTCCGGACATCTCGATGCCTGGCTCAATGCTCTCAACCAGGCGCGGTTGATCATCGTCGAGGAGAATGCCTTCACGGACGTCGATCTCGATCACCGCGAACCGCCCGATCTGGCCACCCGCCGGGGACTGGACTTGCTCAAGGTGCATTTTTACGCGCACTTGCAGGAGTTGCTCGTCGAGGCTGCGGGCTGATGTTTCATGGCTGCGGCTGAGACCACCGAGGCAATCCTGCTTCGTCGTATCCGCTTCGGTGAGACGAGCAGCGTGCTCATCTGGCTGGCTCCCGAGCACGGCAAACTCCGCACGGCAGCGCGTGGTCTCGGCCGGCGGAACAGTCCGCTGAGCTCGCGGCCGGACTTGTTCCATCATGCGGAGATCCAGTTCGCCATCTCCCGCAAATCCGACCTTCACGCGTTGCGCGAGGTCCGGGTGATTGAAACCTGGGACGGTCTGCGCGAGGACTACGCGCGTTTGCTCGCCGCCTCCTACCTCGCGGAGTTGTGTGACCTTCTGACCGAGCCGGGCCATGCGGCGCCGGGCCTTTTCGACTTGCTTCGTCGCGCCCTCACGCATTTGTCCGCGCACCAACCGACCCGGCGTTCGATCGAGTTCTTCGAAACCGAGGCCTGCCGCGTGCTCGGTTTCGGGCACGAGGACAATCCGCTCGGCGCGATCGAGGCGCATGGGGGCAGGATTCCCTCCAACCGTCGGGTGCTGGCGGAGTTCTTTGGCCGGGTGGCCTGATTGGGCGATTGCCGGATCGTGGCGGAATGCCTTAAATTGGCGACTGTGATGCCCTCCATCCTGCCAGATGCCGGGATGCCCTTCGCCGCGCGGGGGGAACTGGCCACTTCGCGCGAGGTGGCCGGCGACGCGGCGGCGGCGCGGGGAGACCAGCGTGAGGCGTTATCCTGCTGGGCCGAGGCGTTGGAGATTTTGAGTGCTCGGGCCAAGCCGGCCGAGGCGGCTCGCGTCGCCTCGAAGATGGCCATGGCGGAGGAGGGGTTGGGTGAGGTGGAGGCGGCGGGCGACCACTATGGCCAGGCGGCGGATTTTTATCGTCGCGCCGGCAAGAGCCACCGCGTGCCGATGTGCCTGAACAACCTTGCCATGCTGCGCAAGGTCACCGGCCATAGTGATGAGGCGGCCGAGGTGCTGACGCTCGCGCTCGCGGAGGCTTCGCAATGCCATGGCCAGATCCACGGCGAAACCGCGCTCATCGCGACGAATCTTGGTGCCGTTCTCTGCGAGTGCGGTGATCTGCTCGGCGCGGAACAACGCCACATGCAAGCTCTGGGCATCCGCGAGCAACTCTTCGGCACAACGCATCCCGAAGTCGGTCTGAGCTTGGGCCATCTGGCCGTCATCCACCAAATGCGGGGCGACACGGAACGAGCCCGCAGTTTTTACTCATCCGCTTTGGCCATTCTGGACGAGTTCCCCGGGCTGCACGAAAACGAGCGCGCCATTCTGCGGGAAAATCTCGCCACGCTTTAGGCGCGGCCCGGGGCGCGGCTCCGCGCCCGCAGCTTTAGGGTGACCCACTTGCCGCGACGGCAGGTTTTTTCCAGCGTGAGATCCGCTTGAAGAAAAGTCCCCAGGGTTTCTTCCTCCTGGCCGCGGAGAATGCCGGAGAGCACCAGGCATCCGCTTGGTGCTGTCGCCCGCCGGAGCTTCGGCGCCGCCGCGCGGAGAATCTCGCTGAAGACATTGGCCATCACCACGGGATAAGCCGCGCGGCCGGGGCTCCAGCGGAAAATGTCGGCCGTGCGCAGCGTGACCCGGGTGCAGCGATTGCGCCGGGCATTGCCTTGCGCGGCCGCCACCGCACGGGGATCGTTGTCGAAGGCTGTCACGGCGGCCGCCCCGAACTTTTCCGCCGCGATCGCCAGAATGCCGGAGCCCGTGCCGACATCCAGCATGGTCCAGCCCGGGCCCAGCGTTGCGGCCTCGTCGCGCAGAAAACGCAGGCAAGCCGTCGTGGTGGCGTGTTCGCCCGTGCCGAAGGCCATGGCCGAAGCGATGCGCAGGAGGACGCGGGGTGTTGGTTGGTCCGGCGGCCACCGACCATTCGTGTCGATCACGGCGAGATCGCGCGCCAGTCGAAGCGGGCGGCGTGGCGCGTTGCCCTCGGCGACGAGCCGCGCGCAGTCGATCCGGGTAACCTGCCCGCCGAACTCCCGCGCCACGCGGCGAAGAAGCGAGGCCGAGTGGCTGTAAGCCTCGAGGCGAATCATGGCGAGTCCCGGGCGCCCATGAATCACCAAATCGGGACCGAGGACGGAGAGTCGCTCGCGCCAGGCGTCCTCGTGCCGGGCCGAGGCATGACGAACCCATCGCCAGACCATGGGTGTTGTCGTGGGTGCGGCCATGTGCGCAGGCTGGAGGCTGTCGCCTTGCGGCTCAAGCCTGCGCACGGATATCCGTTGCCTCTTCCCGGAGCCGCGTCTATACGCTGCGCAGGCGGAAATGTTCCGCCCACCGACTGATCCACCTTTATCTCCATGCACGAATTCACCTACCGCGACGGCATCCTTCACTGCGAAGGCGTGGCCTTGACGGACCTGGCGGCCCGCCACGGCACGCCGCTTTACGTTTACAGCACGGAGACCATCCGCGGGCATTTCCGCCGCCTCGACCGCGCGCTCGGCGAGCTCGACCACCGCGTGTGCTTTGCCATGAAGGCCAACTCGAACCTCGCGGTCCTCGATTTGCTCGCCCGGGAGGGCGCGGGCTTTGACATTGTCTCCGGGGGTGAGTTGTTCCGCGTGCTCAAGGCCGGCGGACGCGCCGAGGATTGCACCTTCGCCGGCGTGGGCAAGACGCGGGAAGAAATCGAATATGCGCTTCGCGAGGGCGTTTATTCCTTCAACGTCGAGTCGGAGTCGGAGCTGGTTTTCCTCGATGAGGTGGCCGGCTCGCTCGGCCGCAAAGCGCCGGTGGCGCTGCGGGTCAATCCGGATGTCGATGCCCAGACGCACAAATACATTTCGACGGGCAAAAGCCACAACAAGTTCGGCCTCGGCATCGACCGCATCCTCGGGGTTTACGCGCAGGCCGCGCAGCTGCCGAATCTGATCATCCGGGGCATCCAGACCCACATCGGCTCACAGATTTTGGAGACAAAACCCTTCGTCGAGGCCTTGGAGAAGTTGATCCCGATTGTGCGTGAGTTGCAGCAGGCCTACGGGATCGAATTTTTCAGCATCGGCGGCGGGGTCGGGATCATCTACCACGGCACGCTGGAGAGCGGGGCCCGCGAATGGTGGGACCAGGGCAATGAGGGGGGCACTCATCCGATCAACTTCGACCAATATGCCCGTGCGGTGGTGCCGCTGCTCAAGGATTTGGGACTGAAGATCCTCCTCGAACCGGGCCGGAGCCTCGTCGGCAATGCCGGGGCGCTGCTCGCCACCGTGCTCTATGTGAAGCGAACCCCGGCGAAAAATTTTATCATCACCGACACCGGGATGAATGACCTGATCCGCCCGGCGCTCTATGAGGGTCACCACGAAATCGTGCCCCTCAATGAGCCGAGGGCTGGCGCCGCGTCCGGGACCGTGGACGTGGTCGGTCCGGTCTGCGAAAGCGGAGACTTTTTCGCCCAGGACCGCAGCCTCTCGGAGGTTCAGCCTGGTGATGGCCTGGCCGTGCTCAGCGCCGGGGCCTATGGCTTCGTCATGGCCTCGAACTACAATTCGCGACGCCTGCCGGCGGAGATTCTCGTCGATGGCGAGAAAGCCGAGGTTGTGCGCGAGCGGCAGACCTGGGATGACTTGGTGCGGGGCGAGCGGATTCCCCGCGGCTGACTTTGGCTACCGGGCGGCGGTTGCTTGGCCGACCGGCAGGTCCAACGGACGGACCACGTAAATGCCGGCGTGGCTCGTAAAGTTGTTGAGGTAAGTGCTCAGGCGGACATCCCGGAGGACTTCGCGATGGTTCTTCGAGGCGTGGAGGAAACGCAGCACGCCCTTGTTGTCGCGTGAGGCCAGTCCGACGTGCGAGGTGTAGGATCCGTGCCAGTTGGTCACGATGCAAATGATGTCGCCGTTGCGCAGCTTGTCCTCGATCTTCGGCACTTGCGACTTCGGGATGTAGCTGATGCCGCGGCGCGAAAGCTCGTTTTCGATGCGAACGAACTCGGGCACCATCGAGGGGTCGGCGCGAAGCTGCCGGTAGAGCCGCGGGGTGGCTCCCATGTCGCGCATCTCGCGGTGGAGCGGGATGCCGCCGAGGCCGGGCGTGATGTTCTTGACCAGGCCGCGGGCCTCGTTGTCATGGAGCCATTGCTCGAGGTGATGGAGGCGGGAGTCAAACTTCCCCGTGCAGCGTCCGCCGCGGTAACGATCGAGTTCGATCAGGCGAAGCATTTCCTGCGGCGCATATGGTGGTGGATGGAAAGCCAGGAGACGCCCCATGGCCAGGGCTGTCTCGAAAAGCGTCCAGCAGTCCATCCCCTTCATGTTGACCGAGACGGCCTCGATCCGGTCATCCAGCTCCAGAGTATAATTCACGTAGGGGGTCCCCTGCAGGGCGAGGGCGAAGTTGTTGACCCGCTCGCCCAGCGGCAGGGAGGCCCAACCCGCCTGATAGCCGCGGCGCATCAACTGTTGGAACTTCTCCGGGCCGATAAAGGTTTTATCGAGGGGCAGGCCGGCTGCGGGGGCGGATAAAAGGCCGGCCAGCAGAGCCAGCCAAACCAGGGCAGATCGCTTCATGGCCGGGACCATACCACCGGCAGGGAGATTTGCCCACCTCCGCTTATTAAGAATTATTCTTGAAATAATTCGTTACGGGGCTAGGTTGTCTCACCCATGGCCACCCCGACCGCCAGTTCCAAGCTCAAGCTCAAGCGCTTCGAGGAGTCGATCGCGCAGGACGGCCTTCGCCTGACCCGCCAGCGTAAGCACGTCTACGAAGTGCTGCTGGGGCGGCAGGATCACCCGACGGCCATGGAGGTCTTCCTCCGGGCCAAGCCGGAGATGGAATCCCTTTCCCTCGCCACGGTTTACAACGTGCTCGAGACCCTGGCCGATCGCGGTCTCGTCCGCAAAGTTCATCTCGACCGCGGGTCGACCCGCTATTGTGCCAATGCAGCCAAGCACGGCCATTTCACCTGCACCACCTGCGGCGCGGTTCTCGACGTGCCCGTGCTCCGCGGGGCGGAGTTGGAAAAATTGCATCAATTGCCGCGTGGTTACGCCGTGACCCAGCAGGAGGTTTCGCTCCATGGGCTCTGCGCCACCTGCCGCAAAAACCATCCCTGACCACCCTTCTATGAAAAACCTGAAAATCGACAACCTTCACGTCAGCATCGGCGAGCGCGAAATCTTGCGCGGTCTGAACCTCGATCTCCCCACCGGCGAAGTCCATGCCATCATGGGGCCCAATGGCTCGGGCAAAAGCACCCTGGCCAAGGTCATCGCCGGACACCCCGATTACACCGTGACCGCGGGCGATGTGCTGGTGGATGGCGAAAGCATCCTTGAGCTTGAACCCGACGTGCGCGCCCGCCGCGGCATTTTTCTCGCCTTCCAATATCCGAGCGAAATTCCCGGGGTGACCATCGCCAATTTTCTCCGGGCCGCCGTGCAGGCCCGCCTGCCGGAGGGCGAGGAACTCGAGGCCACGGAGTATTACGCCAAACTTTACGAGAAGATGGACCTGCTGCAGATGCCTCGCACCTTCACGGCCCGCTCGGTCAATGAGGGTTTCTCCGGCGGCGAAAAAAAGCGCTGCGAAATCCTGCAAATGGCCATGCTCGAGCCGTCCTTCGCCCTGCTCGATGAAACGGACAGCGGGCTCGACATTGACGCCTTGAAGATCGTGTCCCACGGGGTCAATGCCCTGCGCGGGCCGGACGTCGGCATGCTTGTCATCACTCACTACCAGCGTCTGCTCAACTACATCGTGCCGGACTACGTGCACGTGATGGTGGCTGGTCGCATTGTTGAAAGCGGCCCCCGCGAGTTGGCCCTGAAGCTTGAAAAGGAAGGTTACGACTGGGCGACCGAACCCGAGGCCGAGCCCGCCGGAGTCTGATTTGGCCCTCGAACTGAACGAATAACATCACCATGAGCGACACCCAAACCCAATTGGAAATTGACCGCGAGAAGGGCAACTTCCGCTACGACGTGGACTACGAGTTCGACGCCGGAACCGGCCTGACCGAAGCGACGATTGATTACATCTGCGATGTGAAAAACGAGCCGGATTGGATCCGCCAGTTTCGCAAGGACGCACTGAAGAAGTTCCTCGATAAACCTATGCCGACGCATTGGGCCTCGAAGGATCTGGAGAACATTGTCTTCAAGAACATCCGCTACTACCTCTCGCAGGGCGGGCAGAAGCCCAAGCGGAGCTGGGACGATGTGCCCGAGGACGTGAAGCGCACATTCGAGCGTCTCGGCATCCCGGAACAGGAGCGCAAGTTCCTCGCCGGGGTCGAGGCCCAGTTCGACAGCGAGGCCGCCTATTCCAACATCAAGGAAGCCGTGGGCAAGCAGGGCGTGATCTTCGTCGGCAGCACGGACGGGCTCAAAGAGCACCCGGAAATTTTCCGCAAATGGTTCGGCAAGGTTATTCCCACCGGGGACAACAAGTTCAGCGCGCTGAACAGCGCGGTCTTCAGCGGCGGCTCGTTCATCTACGTCCCGCCCGGCGTCAAGGTCTCGCATCCGCTCCAAGCCTATTTCCGCATCAATGCGGAGAACTTCGGTCAGTTCGAGCGCACCCTCATCATCGCCGACGAAGGTGCCGAGGTGACCTACATGGAGGGCTGCACCGCGCCGAAGTTCGACACGGCCACGCTGCACAGCGCAGTGGTCGAGCTCGTCGCGCTCAAGGGGGCGAAAATCCAATACATCACCGTGCAGAACTGGAGCAACAACGTCTTCAACCTCGTGACCAAGCGCGGTCTGGCCATGGAGGATGCAGAGGTCAAATGGATCGATTGCAACATCGGTTCCCGCCTGACCATGAAGTATCCCGGCGTGGTCATGAAGGGTCGCGGAGCCCGCGGAGAGGTCATCTCCATCGCCCTGGCCGGAGACGGCCAGCACCAAGACACCGGCGCGAAGATGGTCCACGCGGCCGACGACACCACGAGCAACATCGTGTCGAAGTCGATCAGCCTCGGCACCGGACGCGCCACCTACCGCGGCCTCGTCCACGTGCCCAAGCACCTCAAGGGCTGCAAGAACAACACCGAGTGCGACGCGCTCCTGATCAACCAGAGCAGCCGCACGGACACCTACCCGGCCATCACGGTGCGCGGCACCGGCAATGCCGTGCAGCATGAGGCCAGCGTCAGCCAGGTCAGCGCCGAGCAGATCTTCTACATGCAGCAGCGCGGATTGACTGAAGCCCAAGCCATGAGCCTGAGCGTGAACGGATTCGTCAACGACCTCGTGCGCCAGTTTCCCATGGAATACAGCGTGGAGCTGAAGCGACTGATCGACCTTGAAATGGAAGGGTCGGTCGGCTGATCAGCCGACCAAAAATCACCATGAGCATGATTGCTGAAGCTGTTTCCGGCGTGCCCCTGATGGAGGGTGCGATTGTTGAGAGCGCATGGCCCGATTGGTTCGTCGCCTCGCGGCAGCGTGGCTGGGAAGCGTTTCAGACCTTGCCGTTGCCGGTGGCCAAGAACGAGCATTGGCGTTTTTCCAATGTCAAAGCCCTGGCGCTGGAGGGTTTTCGCTATCCCGGCCCGGTCACTGATCCCGAGGCCCTCGTGGCCCGCTCCACCGGATTGGGGGACTCCGCTGCCCGGTTCGTCTTCGCGAACAACCGCCTGCTTTCCGCCACCGGACCAGCCGGGGATTTGGTCGCAGCCGGCCTCGTGGTCATGTCGCTGGAAGAGGCCGCGACGAAGCACGCCGACCTCGTGCAGAAGCACTTCATGGCGCAGGAAACGAAACTCGGTTCGGCTAAGTTTGCCGCCTTGCACCGCTCGGGGCCGATCGCTGGCGTCTTCATCCTTGTGCCGAGGAATCTCGAAGTGCCGCGGCCCATCGAGGTTTTTCACTGGGTCGAAGGTGCCAACTCGGCCGTTTTTCCGCACACCCTCGTCGTCGGCGAAGCCCACAGCAAGGCGACGGTGGTTGATTGTTTTCGCAGTGCGGACGACCAACCGGCGCTGGCCTGCGGGGTCAATGATCTGGTCATTGAGGACGGGGCCAAGTTGAGCTATGTGGCCGTCCAGGAGTGGAGCCGCGAGGCCACGGCGTTTCACCTCAACTCCACCACAGTCGGTCGCGATGCCACGTGCCTCGGTATGCAGGTCAACCTCGGCGGGCGCTTCGTTCGCAGCGAGAGCTACAGCCGCATGGTGGCCGAGGGGGCGCGGAGCGACATGCTTTCCGTCAACATCGCGAGCGGCGAACAAATGATCGACCAGCGCACGTTCCAGGACCACACCAAGCCGCAGGCCTCGAGTGATTTGCTTTACCAGAACGCGCTGACCGGAAAGAGTCGCACGATTTTCTCCGGCGTGATCCGCGTGGAACCCGGCGCGCACCGGACCGACGCATACCAAAAAGTGCGCAACATTGTTTTGAGCGACGAAGCCGAGGCCAACTCGATGCCGGGCCTTGAGATCGAGGCGGACGACGTGCGCTGCACCCACGGGGCCACGACCAGCCAGGTGGACGACCGCGAGTTGTTTTACCTCCTGGCCCGCGGCATCCGTCCGGAGGCCGCGCAGCAATTGCTTGTCATGGGCTTTTTCAACACCGTCCTTGATCGTCTGCCGGAGGCAAAACTCCGCGGCCACATCGAAGGTTTGGTGGAGAAGCGCCTGGCCCAGGCACTGCGCGAGTCATAAGTTTTGACGCGCCTCCCGAGAGATCCGAAGAATCTCGAACTACTCCTCCGAGACGTTGATGCAAAGGGTTACCTCGACATCGAACTCGTTTACCGGCTGAGACAGAAGGAGTCTTTGGGCTCCGTAAAGCAGAAGATTGTCAGAAAGATTCAGCAGAAGGAGTCTGCTTTGTGCTTCGAAGAGTTTGTGAGAGAGACTTTGGAAGCTGCTTAGCTTTTACGGCGTCTTAAAGCAAAGAGTGAGGCTGCTCCGCTGAGAAGAAGTAGTGCGTAGGTGGAGGGTTCGGGAATGACTTCTACCGAAACGTTGTCAATATAACTCGTGTTGTTGTCGTTACTGGGGTTGCCGTTGCCAGAG
>JBMOJP010000062.1:0-14859 GCA_049315725.1 Chthoniobacterales bacterium
TGAAGGCATGGTGCTGCTCAATGCGGACGACCCGAACTGCCGGGCCCTGGCGGAGAGCTGTCCCGCGCCGCTGCTCGAGGTTGGTTTCTCGCCCAACGCGGGCCACCAGATCCGCGACTTGCACCTTGGCCGCGAAACGTCGGCTTTCAGCCTCTTCGGCGAGCGCTTCGAGATTCCGTTGATCGGGGAATTCAATGTGCGCAATGCGGCCATGGCTGTCTCCGCCGCGCATTTTTATGGACTGTCACCGGAGGAGATTCGGCCGGCGCTGAAAACCTTCACCGGCATCCGCCGCCGCCAGGAAGTGCGGGGGGTGGCCGGGGGGGTCACGGTGGTTGATGATTTCGGCCATCATCCGACGGCCATCACGCAAACTCTCGAGGGCTTGAAGGTAAAGTATCCGGGTTCGAAGCTGTGGGCGATTTTCGAGCCGCGCTCGAACACCACGCGCCGCGCCGTTTTCCAGGAGATCTTGCCCAAAGCCTTCGCGGGGGCCGCAGGGGTCATTCTGGCCAAGGTTGCCCGCATGGATCAACTCCCCGAGAAGGACCGCCTCGATCCGGAGCGAGTGGTTTCCGATTTGCGGCGAGCTGGCCAGGAGGCGTTCTATGAAGCTGACACGACGGCGATCATCGCGCGGGCCTGCGCTCTGGCCGCGGCTGGTGATGTGATTGTGGTCTTCAGCAACGGCGGCTTCGACAACATCCACGCGCGTCTGCTGGAAGCGCTGGGCGTGAAGGGATGATTGTCACACCGTGCGCAGGACATGCACGGTCATTTCCGCCGGACAATTGAACCTCGCCGCCACGCCGCACGAACCCGTGCCGTTCGACGTGTAGCCGCGCAGTCCGTGGTGCGACCAGGCGCCGCGGAACATGGCCGTCGGACAACGTCCGTTGCGCACGATGGCGTAACCGCCTGGCAGGCAGATCTGCCCGCCATGGGTATGTCCGCTGAGCATGAAGCTGAAGCCGTGGTGCCGCGCTTCGTCGTAGGTCTCGGGGCTGTGGGAAAGCAGCACCGAACATGCACCCGGCGGAATACCGCGGCGGGCCGCTCCGAGATCATGCGTGCGGTAAAAATGCGGGTCGTCGATTCCGGCGAACCAGAGCCGCTCTCCACCGCGATCGTGCGCCACATTCTCGTTGAGCAACACCCGCAGGCCGATGCGCTCAAGGTGGGGCACAATCTCCAGGATGTCGTGGTTGCCGAGGATGGCTAGCGCGCCCGGCCCGAGTTCGGCCGCGATGCGCCCGAGATCATCGAGACAATCGTGAAAATAGCCGGTCGGGTGGTCGGCAAAGTCGCCTGTGATGACCGCGAGGTCATGGGGGGTTTCGCGGATCCGTTCGACCAGCCGGTCGGCAAAGCCCGGCACCAGGTCCAGATGAAGATCGGTCAAGTGGAGCAGCCGAAAACCGTCGAAAGCCCGCGGCAGCGTGGCCAGCGGTTGCTCGCGGTTCACAACCTTGATGTCGAGGCAGTTGGCCCGTCCGCGTTCGTGCAGGCCGGTGGCGCGGAAAAAGAGTTCGAGCAATCGGTCAACCGGAATGATGCGCTCCACCATGAGTGGGCCTTCGCCTTGGTGGAGCAGTCGGGCCACGAGGTTGGCCTGCCGGTGCAGACGGCGGCGAAACAGCTCCGGGCCGAGGCGCGCAGCCAGCCCGCGAAAATCGGAGTTTTGTCGCGGCGGTTTATGACCGCCGGAGCCATCGGATGGAAATGCACCGGCGGTCATAGACCGCCGCTACACCTTGGAATAAACTTTGCCGGCGTCGAAGACGGGCTTTTCCACGATGGCCAGCGGCCGTCCCGCCGGGTCGTAGCCTTGGAAGAAGCAGCTTTCGTAGCCCGTGTGGCAGGCGCCGGAGGTTTGCTTCACCTCAAACAGCAGCGTGTCCTTGTCGCAATCGACATACCAACGCACAACCGCCTGGGTGTGTCCGCTCGATTCGCCCTTGAACCAAAGCCGGCCCCGCGAGCGGCTCCAGTAATGCATCTGCCCGGTGGCCAGAGTGCGGTTGAAGGCCTCGCGGTTCATCCACGCCATCATGAGCACGCGTCCGTGCGACGGTGTGGCGCCGGTGGCCTCCTGCACGATCACGGGCATGAGCCCGTCGTCGTTGAACTTCAAATCGTTCATGGAATCTCCGCCGACCCGCTCAGGCCATGATCTCTTCGTGGAAGAGTCGCCCCTCGGTCGTCGCCTTGACGTAGCCGGCGCGGATGGCGAAATCACCGAAGCGTTCGCCTTCCTCGCGCTCGGTCGCGTAGCGGCGGATGATAGGCGCGAGCTCCTCCACGATTTTTTCGGCTTGGACCGACGGCTTGTAGAGCTTGTTCAAGCGCGAGCCATCGAAGGCGGCGCCGAGGTAGATATTGTATTTGCCCGGGGCGCGGCCAACGAAGCCGATCTCGCCGAGGTAGGGGCGCGCGCAGCCGTTGGGGCAGCCGGTCATGCGGACGATGATGGCATCCTCGCGCAGTCCGCATTCCTCGATGACCTCGTCGAGCTCGGTGATGAGGGAAGGCAGATAGCGTTCGCTTTCCGCGAGAGAAAGCCCGCAGGTCGGCAGGGCGACGCAGGCCATGGAGTTGAGCCGCAATCCGGTCAGGCGCTCGGGATGATCAAGTTTGTATTCCGCGAGGAGCGCCTCGATGCGGGGCTTCTGCCCGTCGGTCACGCCGCCGATCACGAGGTTCTGGTTGGCCGTGAGGCGGAAATCGCCCGTGTGGATTTTAGCGATCTCGCGCAGGCCGGTCTTGGCCGGGAGTTCCGCGGTGTCACGCAACCGTCCGTTTTGGACGAAGAGGGTGTAATGCCAGCGTCCGTCCGTCCCGCGGGTCCAGCCGTAGCGGTCCCCCGAGTTGTCGAACTTGAACGGGCGCGGCTCGCCGAGCTTGTAGCCGAGGCGCTGCTCGACCTCGCCGCGGAACCAGTCGATGCCGCGGTCCTCGATGGTATATTTGAGCCGGGCGTGTTTGCGGTTGGTGCGGTCACCGAAATCGCGTTGGACGGTGAGGACTTTCTCCGCCACATCCACCACCTGGTCGCGCGTGCAGTAGCCGAGCATGCTGGCCAGCCGTGGGTAGGTCTTGGTGTCGCCGTGCGACATGCCGAGACCGCCGCCGACCGTGACGTTGTAACCCACGAGGGTGTCGCCTTCGCCGATGGCGATGAACCCAAGGTCCTGCGTCCAGACATCGATGTCGTTGCTCGGCGGGACGGCGAAGCCGGTCTTGAATTTGCGCGGAAGATACAGCTTCCCGTAAATCGGTTCCTCCTCGGTGTCCTCCGAGACTTTTTCCCCGTCGAGCCAGATCTCATGGTAGGCGCGGGTCCTCGGGGTCAGGTGCGCGCTGACCGCACGGGCGTCCTCCAGCGTCGGTCCGTGCAGGGCGGACTGCCACGGGTTCGGATTGCACATGACGTTGCGGTTCACGTCGCCGCAGGCCGCGATGCAATCCATCAGGGCGGCATCGATCCCCTGCATGGTCGTCTTGAGCACGTCCTTGGTGATAAAGTGCAGCTGGAAGGCCTGGCGGGTGGTCAGCTTGAGCGTGTGGCTGCCGTAGCGGTCGGCCAGCGCGTCAATCTTGAGCCATTGTTCCGGCGTGCAAACGCCGCCGGGGACGCGGATCCGGATCATGAAAATGAAGGCCTTTTCCTGTCCCGCCTTCTTGCGCTCGATGCGCTGGTCGCGGTGGTCCTGCTGATAGATGCCGTGGAACTTGGAAATGGTCGTGTCGTCGTCGGCGATCGCGCCGGTCGAGCGGTCCTCCAGGCTGGCGGCGAGGGTGCCACGGAGGAAGTGGCTGGCTTCTTTGACGCCTTCCACTTTGTTCGGCGGTTTGGGTGCGGATGGATCGGAACTCATGGTCGTTGGCTGGCCCTCTTTGATAAGCCGGGTGGCGCGGCGGGGCAACCGCGGATTGTCCGGGTTGCACGGAAGCCCCGCTTGCGGCAAATGTTACGTGGCCATGGCAGATTTGGTTTCCCAATCCTTTCTTCCCGAACGGTTGACCGCAGTTTCGGTGCTGCGGGCCTACCGGGACGGGTTCTTTCCCATGGCCTGCGGGGATGGCCGCCTGCGGTGGTTTTCTCCCGATCCGCGGGGAATCCTGCCCCTCGAGTCGTTCCGCCTGCCCCGGGGGTTCCGCCGGGCGCGGGCGCAGTTGGGTTTTCGCGTCACGGTCAACCGCGCGTTCGGTGAGGTCGTGGCCGGCTGCGCCGATCGGCCGGAGACATGGATCGATCCGGCGATCGCCCGCGTTTATGCCGAACTGCACGCCCAAGGCGGGGCCCATAGCGTGGAGGTCTGGCAGGACACGCAATTGGTCGGTGGTCTCTACGGCGTGCAGATCGGTGGCGCATTTTTCGGCGAGTCCATGTTTTCGCGGGTGAGCGAGGCCTCGAAGCTCGCCCTCCTCACGCTGGTCACGGCTTTGCGCGGAGGTGGGTTTCGCCTGCTCGACATCCAGTGGGTGACGGAGCACCTGGCCATGTTCGGTGCGGTCGAGGTGCGGCGCGCCCACTATCTCGGCCTGCTGGGCGAGGCGATTCCTGTGGCCGCCGTGTTTCCCGCCGCGGGGGAGATTGGATTTCCTGCGTCGGTTAATCCTGTGGCGGAGAAGGCGCCGTGTTGAGCCGGTTTAATTGAACGGAATCCCCGGCACGGTGAGAGCCTGCCCGTTGTTTTGCGGCCCGAGCTTGAGCAGGAATGGTCCGGCCGCCTTCGCCCAATCTCCCGCGGTCGGGTAGGCGGCGGCTGCTTCGCGGCCGAAACACGTTTGGAGCATGTCGGTGTTGATGATGCCCGGATTAAGCGCCACGGCGGCGAGTCCAGCGGGGAGTTCCTGGGCGAGCGCTTGGGTCAGGCCCTCGATGGCCCACTTGCTCGCGCAATAGGCGCTGACCTCCGGCGAGGTCGAGCGACCCCAGCCGGAGCTGAAGTTGACGACCACGCCTTCGCCACGATGGATCATGGCGGGCAGAAAATGCCGCAATACATGCGCCGTGCCTTTGATGTTCACATCCATGACCTGATCGAACTCGGCCGCGGGGATTTCCCAGAGCGCGGCGTTTTTCGCAATGACGGCGGCGTTGTTGACCAGCAGATCGGGGGCGCCGAAATGGGCGAGCAGGCGGCAGGCCCAGACCCGCACCGCCGCGTTGTCCGCCACATCCACCACATCGAAATCGTGGAGCGGCCCGTGCTCGCGGCGGAGTTCTTCGATGGCCTCAGTTGATCGTCCACAACCTGCGACGCGGTGACCCCGGGCCAGATAAAATTCGCAGAGGGCGCGGCCGCATCCGCGCGTGACGCCGGTAATGATGATGGTGCGCTGGCGCGCCGCCATGGGTCAGCCTTCCTGGCCCGGAGTGAAGTCAGCCGCGTGGTAGGAACTGCGCACCAGCGGCCCGCTGGCCACGTGGGTGAAACCTTTTTTCCGTCCGATCTCGCCGTAGAGGTTGAAGGTATCCGGCGTGATGTATTCGACCACCGGCAGGTGCTGCGGGGTCGGGCGGAGGTATTGACCGAGGGTCAGCACCTCGACGTTGTGCTCCCGGAGGTCGTCCATCGTCTGAAAAATTTCCGTCTCGGTTTCGCCGAGCCCGAGCATGAGTCCGCTTTTTGTCGCGGTCTCGGGGCGGATTTCCTTGGCCCGCTTCAGCACGTCGAGGGACAGCCGGTATTTGGCGCGGGAGCGGACCACGGGCGAAAGGCGCTCGACCGTTTCGAGGTTGTGGTTGAAGACATGCGGCGCGGCGGCCAGCACCGTGCGGAGGGATTCCTCCCGCCCGTTGAAATCCGGCGTGAGGATTTCGATGACGATGGCCGGATCACGTTCGCGGATGGCTTCAATCGTGCGGGCGAAATGCTGCGCCCCGCCGTCGGGCATGTCGTCGCGGGCCACCGCCGTGATGACGACGTGTTTGAGCTTCATCCGGCCCACGGCTTCGGCCACGCGCTGGGGCTCGTCCTCCTCGAGGGCAAACGGCTTGGCCGTGGTTACCGCGCAGAACCCGCAAGCCCGGGTGCAGCGGTCGCCCGCAATCATGAAAGTCGCCGTCCCCTGACTCCAGCATTCCCATCGGTTCGGGCACTGGGCGCTCTCGCAGACGGTGTGCAGCCGCAGATCGGAAACGAGCGCCTTGGTCGAAAAGAACACCGGATTCGACGGCAGGCGGACCTTGATCCAGTCCGGCTTCTTGGCTTGGTGCAGGGCGGGATCGATTTTGACGCGCGACATCAGCTTGAATTTACACCGAAGCAACGCGCCCGGAAGAGGAAAAGTTGCGGCTCGAAGCAAGCGTGACGAAGATGGTCTTCCTTCTCCGCTCCCGGCATCGAGGCACCTCAACGGAAGGTCACCAGCTCGAAGCAGCCGAAGACCGCGAAGTCCGTGTCGTTGTTGGAGATTAACCGCTTGATGCCCGCGCGTTGGTAGGTGGCCGCCAGCAGCGTATTAAGGAGCCTCTTTCGGCTCAACTGGTAACGCGAGAGCCAGCCGAGAAAGTCGCCCACGCAGGGCCCGTCGGGAAAAACCCTCCGCACCTCGGCCGCCTGCCACCAGCCCTCCGCCCGGGCGATGGCGTCGGTCATGGAGAGCGGTTGCGGCATTCGTTTGGCATCCGTCACCACATGGATGAATTCCGCCAAAGTCTGCGGGGCCAGCGCAAAATCATGGTCGGCCGTCAGCAAATCCCGCAGCAGAGCATCGGCCTTGCGGTGAAACGGATGATCGACCACCTCCACGGCGACCAGAAAGTCGGTGTCAATCCCGTGCGTCATCCAGCATTTCCCCTAGAAGATCATCCTCGCCAGTCATCGGCCGAATCGGTCCCCCCACGGTCGTGGGGCGCCGATCCCAAAGTGACGTCCGCCGATGCAGGTGCGTCTGGCGATAAAGCTCCATGGCCTCCCGAATCAACTCTGAGGCCTTGCGATCCGTCTTGCCCGCAAAAGCCCTGAACTCATCATAAACAGGGCCTGATACATTGATAGTAATGGTTTTCATACATTGAACAAACCATATATAGGTCGACACGTCAAGATGGGAGCTCCGCCTTCCCGCGAGGCGCTCCTTTGTTGGCAAGAGCTAATGGGCCACCCTCACAACCCCGCCGAAAGTCGCAAAACGCTAATGACGCAACTTCTGTGCTGCAAAACGGCCTGATTTCTGAGGGGCGCAAAACGGCCAAAACGATGTAAGGTGAGGTCCCCAACTTTACCGCGCTTTATCTCGCGAGGCCGTCATCGGGGAATTGCTCGGAAGTTCTCCTCTTGGTTGAAAGTTGCCGACCGCGGTCCTAGGGCCAATCGTGCCGCCGAAAGCCGAAGAGTTGCGGCCTGCCCAGCCGCCCCGCTAGATTGCCCTTCACCATGTCTGTTCCTCCACCCGTCCCGGTTCCCGCCAAGCGGGTCAATGTGCGCACGCCGGAGGTCATGGAGGCGGTGCAGGCGGTGGTGGAGTCGCACTACCACAGTTCTTTGGTCGAGCGTTTGCGGGCGGTGGGGGGCGTGGCGCAGTTCGGGGATGTGGCGGTGCGTTTGGCCAAGCAGTTCGGGTTTTGCTACGGGGTTGAGCGGGCCATTGATCTGGCCTACGCGGCGCGCAAGGTTTTTGCCGATCGGAGAATTTTTCTGGTCGGGGAAATCATCCACAACCCCGAGGTCAATGCGCAACTGGCCTCGATGGGGATCGGCAACCTGACGGGCCCGGCCCGGACGCCGGATTTGAGCGGCTTGACGCCCGAGGACGTGGTGATCATTCCGGCTTTCGGCGCCGAGGTATCCGTGCAGGAACGTATCAAGGCGATCGGCTGTCAGGTGGTGGACACGACTTGCGGCGATGTGATGAGCGTGTGGAAGCGGGTGCGGCAATATGCCAACGATGGCGTGACCTCGATCATCCACGGCAAGGCCGACCACGAGGAAACCCGCGCGACCAGTTCGCGGGCGCGCTCGGCCGAGGGGCCGGGGCATTTCCTGGTTGTTTACGATTTGGCCGAGGCGGATCTGGTTTGTGATTTCATCCGGCAGGGCGGCGACCGCGAGGGGTTTTTGCGCAAGTTTGCCGGGGCCTGTTCCCCGGGTTTCGATCCCGACCAGCATTTGCACAAGGTCGGGGTGGCCAACCAGACGACCATGTTGCGCTCGGAAACCGAGGAAGTGCAGCGGCGGGTGCGCGAGGCCGTGGTGGTGCGGGATGGGGCGGCGGAAAACTTTCGCGTCTTCGATACCATCTGCGGCGCGACCCAGGAGCGGCAGGATGCGCTCATCGATTTGCTCCGGCAGCCGCCCGACCTCATGCTGGTCATTGGCGGATACAACAGCTCGAACACCACGCACCTCGCCGACATGGGGCGGGAGAAAGTGCCGACGTATTTTGTTCGCAACGCGGGTTGCCTCGAAACGGCGGACCGCATCCGTCATTTCGACACCTCGGCGCATGAAGAGATTGTCACGGCGGGCTGGATGCCGTCGGGACCGGTGCGTCTGGGGATTACGGCGGGGGCTTCGTGCCCGAGCAATTTGATCGAGGATGTGCTGCGGCGATTCTTGGCGTTGAGGGGCGTTGAGGCTGGGGGTTGAGCGGGGGGTGTCCTACCAGCGCCCCTTGTTCTCATGCTTCGGCCTTTGGCCAGGGGGCACGGCCGTCCCGGCCGTGATGCCAAAACGACACGGGCGAGACGCCCAATACCGTTAACTTAGCACGACTCGAAGTATCCGCAGATGGACGCAGATTTTCGCAGATTCAAATCACAACCCATTGCCTGGTAGCTATTTGAATAAAAAATAATCTGCGTTCATCTGCGTAAATCTGCGGATAAATATTCCCTAAGTAAGCAGCATTGGGCAGGACGCCCATGCCCCCTGGAGAGGCACAGAATCCCAGACGTGAAACCAACTGCTCGTCAAATCTCGCGCATGAGGCGGACATGCGGAGCGGAGCAGCTCAGGGTTTGTCCGCCAGCCTCAACCACAAGGTCGCCGCGTGAATCAATGCCGAGGAAATGCCCGCGCACGGTTTCGTCTGCCAAAGTGATCTCCACCTCCCGCGTGCCGCCCCAGTGTTGGTTGATCTCGTCCACGAGCGAGCCGAAACCATCCTCGGCCACGCGGCCGTGGAGGACGCGGAGGCTGGTTAGGATCTCGCGATAAATCGCATCCACCTGCGGAACGGCGGACGATTCTCGCGCCAGCGAGGTGGCGATGGCCGCCAGCGCCGGGTCTTCCGCCGCGGGGTCGTTCGTGACGTTCAGACCGAGGCCTACCACCACGCGGTCCGGGGCGAATTTTTCCATGAGGATGCCGCAGATCTTGCGTGGGCCGATGAGGACGTCATTGGGCCAGCGGAGGCGTGCCTTGTTGAGCCCGAGGCCGTGCAGCATCGTCACGACGGCGAGCCCGGCGGCGAGCGGAAAGGCGCCCCAGCCTGCTCCGGGGGGATCGAGGGGCAGGACGACCGAGATCCAAAGCCCGCCGGGATTCGCGGTCCAGCGGCGGCCGTGGCGTCCGCGTGCGCCGGTTTGTTCCAAGGCCCGCACGGCCTGCCACGGGTCGAGTCCGCGCGCATAGTCGTTGGTTGAGCCAAGCGCATCGCATTCGTGGAGGGTCCAGCCGCGCCAGTCCTGGATGCGTGCGGCGGGTGTGTCGTCCATCGAGCGCTGGAGCCGGGGAAAGACCGGGAGGGGGGCCTAGCGGAGATTCTTGGACGCGTAGATGCTGCGTCGACCTTCGGCGCTCCACGCGAGGTTGACTCGCGGGTCCTCGGTGTGGATTCCGTGGATGACAAAATGGCGGTCCTCGAAAGCCGTTGAAACCGCCGCGGCGATGACAGCCTGAATGTGGGCCGGGATGGCGGTGGTTCCGGGAGCGGATGCGGGCGGCTGGGGAGAGGCCTGCGGTGGCGCCGGCGAGGGCGTTTTCGCAACCCGCACGATGCTGAAATTTCTCGTGAACCAGACAAGGCATACCGCAACCCCGAGCCCCGCCATCACGAGGGCCACGGTGCTGTTGATCTGCAGCGTCAGGGTGCTCGCGAGCGGGAGGCCGGTCGCAAGGATCGAGGCCGGCAGGGTGACGGTCATGGACATCCGCAGCTCAGGAAATTTTGACCAAGGCCTGGCCCTCTTCCACGGCGTCGCCCGGTTGGACGAGGATTGACTCCACCGTGCCCGCCGTCGGGGCAAAAATGTAAGTGTTCATCTTCATGGCTTCGAGGGTGATCAGTTGCTGGTTGGCCTCGACCTGCTGTCCGGGCTCGACCTCAATCGAGACGACCTTCCCGGCGAGCGGGCTGGGAACTTCACCGGGACCGGCCGCGGCGGATTGGGCGGCTACTTTGGTGGGGGTGGGCGCGGAGACGGCAGCGGAGGCGACGGTGGCCGAAGCAGGGCGGGCGGGGCGGCGCACTTCGGCCTGGGTTTCTTCAGAGTCGAGCAATTCGACCAGAACCTCGTAGGCTTTGCCGTCGACGGTGACGCGGAGTTTTTTCATGACGTGGTGTTAGAGTGGGATGTTGCCGTGTTTTTTCGGCGGCCGGGTTTCGCGCTTGGATAGCGTGTTGCGCAGGGCCATGGCCACGGCGGCGCGGGTGCGGGCCGGGCGGATGACGTCGGTGATCTGGGCGTTGGCCGCTGCCTGGTAGGGCGAAGAGAATTCCTCGCGGTATTTTTTGACCAGCCTGGCTTCCTCCTTTTTCGGATCCTCAGCCTCCTTGATCTCGCGGCGGAAGACGATTTTGACCGCGCCTTCCGCGCCCATCACAGCGATCTCGGCCGTGGGCCAGGCGAAGACCAGGTCGGCGCCGAGGTCGCGGCTGCACATCGCGAGGTAGGCGCCGCCGTAGGCTTTGCGCAGGATGACGGTGATTTTCGGCACGGTGGCCGCGGCGTAGGCGAAGAGCATCTTTGCGCCGTGGCGGATGATGCCGCCTTGCTCCTGGGCCACGCCGGGCATGAACCCCGGAACATCGACCAGCGTGACGATGGGGATGTTGTAGAGGTTGCAGAAGCGGATGAATCGGGCGGCCTTGTCCGAGCTGTCGATGTCGAGGGTGCCGGAGCGGACCATGGGCTGGTTGGCCACGAGGCCCGTGACGATGCCTTGGATGCGGGCGAAGCCGACGACGATGCTTTTGGCCCATCCTTGATGGACTTCGAGAAAGTCGGCGTCATCGACCAGCGCGTGGATGATGCCGAGCACGTCGAAAGGTTTCTTCGGGTCGTCGGGCATGATATCCTCAAAGGCCGCGACGTCGGACAGGTCGAGTTCGGGCGCTGGTCGGTGCGGCGGATCGACGAGGTTATTCGAAGGGAGGAAGGAAAGGAGTTTGCGGACGATCTCAACCGCGTGCACATCGTCATTGGCTACGAAGTGGACGTTGCCGCTGATGGTGGCATTGGCCGCAGCACTGCCGATTTCTTCCATCGTGGTGATCTGGCCGGTCGCCGCCTTGATCACCTCGGGCCCGCAGATGAACATGCTGGCCGTGTCCTTCGTCATGATGAGGAAGTCCATCAGCGCCGGCGAGTAGGCCGCGCCGCCGGCGCACGGTCCGCAGATGACGGCAATCTGGGGCACGACGCCGGAGAGGAGAACATTGCGGAAGAAGACCTGCCCGTAGCCGGAGAGCGAGAGCACGGCTTCCTGAATGCGCGCGCCGCCGGAATCGTTGAAAGCGACAATGGGCACGCCGGAACGCATGGCGTAGTCCATCAGATCGCAAATCTTCTGCGCATGAACGCGGCCGAGCGACCCCCCCGCGACGAGGAAATCCTGGCTGAACGACGCGATGGCGCGGCCGTCCATGATGCCCACCCCGGTGACCACGCCGTCGGCCGGTAGTTTTTTGTCTGCCATGCCGAAATTCGTGCACTGGTGCTCGGCGAACATGCCGAACTCCTGGAACGAGTCCGGCTGGAAGAGCAGGTCGATGCGCTCGCGGGCGGTCAGGAGGCCTTTTTCGTGGCGCTGTTCAACCTTATCGGGTGCGCCGCTGCCAAGGATACGGGCGCGGCGGTCGTCGAGGTCGTGGAGGAGTTTTTCGTCGATGGGCATGCGGTTATTTCTGCGGCGGGACCGGCGCGCAGAATTCGGTCAGCACGCCCTGGGTGGATTTCGGGTGGAGGAAGGCGACGAGTTTGCCGGCCGCGCCTTCGAAGGGTTTTTCGTGGATCAGCTGGCATCCCGCCCCGCGGGCCTGCTCCAGCTGTGCTTCCATGTTGTCGGTGGCGAAGGCCACGTGATGAATGCCCCCGTGCGGGTTTTTTTCGAGAAACTTGGCGATCGGGCTGTCCGGCGAGGTCGGTTCGAGAAGTTCGAGGTGGACTTCGCCGACGTGGAAGAACGCCGTGCGGACTTTCTGGCTCGGCACCTCCTCGGTGCTCTCGCATTTGAGCCCGAGAGCCTTCTCGTAATAGGGAATGGACTCCTCCAGCGAGCGCACCGCGATGCCGAGGTGGTCAAGGCGTTGCAACATGCATGCCGTTGTCGGTGATTGTAGCGCTGCAAGCAAGGATAAGTTATTCTTATAGTTTGCATGTAGCCTCGTAATGCGCCTTGCTGACCGTCGCTCGCCCCGCTAATTTCGTTGGCCCGCGCAGCAGTGGGCGCGTCATCATCATGAAAGCATCCTCTTCCTTCCTCCTCATTTCCCCAACGGCGCTGCGTCGTGGCTGGACCGGTTGGGTTTTGTCCGGCGCCACGGCGCGCACAGGTCTGGAACTGGCCTGGGCCGGTGTCTTCGCGGCGTCAGAGCCTGCGGTGGCACTCGGGGCCGGCCCGCAGCCGGGCGCGTGGGGCGTGCTGATTTTTCGGGGCGAAGATGCGGCGGACAAATTGGCCGTCGCCGTCGGTGCACCCGGGCAGGCCGGCTCGTTGGCTGACATGCTGGGCGAGGGGATGGTCTTCGCGCCGCAGGCCGGCGCGGATATTTCCGGACTCCTTGCGCAATTGGCCCGTGTCCAGGCGGAGACCGATGCCGCATTGAGCCGTCCGGTGGCCTCCGGTTCCGAACGTTCTCTCGTTTTGGTCAAGCCGGACAACTTCTGCTTTCCCGGCACGCGGCCCGGCGCGGTCATGGACGTGTTTGCCCGGACCGGCCTGCCGCTCGTTGCCATGAAGGTCCACCACATGTCCGTGGCGCAGGGCATGGAGTTCTATGGCCCGGTCCTTGATGCGTTGACCGGGCGTTTCGGCGCCGAAACTGGGCGCGAGCAATGGGAGAACATCGTCGAGTTTATGTCGGGCGGACGTCCGTCCGTGGTGCCCGCCGCAGACCAAACCAAGACCGGGACGCAAAAAATCCTCGCCCTCGTCTTCGAGGGGCCGGACGCGGTGGCGAAAATTCGCGCCGTGCTGGGGCCGACCGACCCGGCCAAGGCCCCGCCGGGGACCATCCGCAAAGAGTTTGGCTCGAGCATCATGATCAACGCCGCCCACGCCTCCGACTCGCCCGAGAACGCCCGGGGCGAGATCGCCCTCGTCGGAGTGGCGGACAATTCTTTGAAAGGATACGTTGAATCGGTGGCACCGTCCGCGTAGGGTCTCCGTTCACTCTTTTTTACCACAAATCCATGGACCTTTCTTCCCACGCCATCCAGCTCAGCCCCTCCCTCACCCTCGCCATCGACAGCAAAGCCAAGGCCATGCGGGCCGAGGGCCTTGACGTCTGCGGATTCGGCGCGGGCGAACCCGATTTCGACACGCCGGAACACATCAAGGAGGCCGCGATCAAGGCGCTGCAGGAGGGCTTCACCAAATACACCCCGAGCGCCGGTCTGCCGGAACTGCGCACGGCAATCAGCGAAAAGTTTTCGACCGACAACAGCCTCGATTACAAGCCCGGCCAGGTCGTGGTCAGCAACGGCGCCAAGCAGTCCTGCTACAACGCCATCCTCGCCTGCTGCGAACCGGGCGACGAGGTGGTCATTCCCGCGCCCTACTGGCTGAGCTACCCGGATATGGTCCGCCTTGTCGGAGCCGAGCCGGTCATCGTCAAGACCAGTGCGCAGAATTCCTACAAAATGACCGCCGAGGAATTCGAGAGGGCGATGACCCCGCGGACCAAGATGGTCATCCTTAACAGTCCCGGCAACCCGACCGGTTCGGTTTACACCCGCGAGGAACTCGAAGCCCTCGTCGAGGTCGCGCTTTCCGAGGACATCTTCATCCTCTCCGACGAAATTTACGAGAAACTCATCTATGATGATGCCGTGCACATCAGCCCCGCCTCGCTCTCCAAGGAGGCCTATGACCTGACCATCACGGTCAACGGCTTCAGCAAGGCCTACGCCATGACCGGCTGGCGTCTCGGCTACCTCGGGGCACCCGAGGAAATCGCCAAGGTCATCGACTCGTTGCAGAGCCACAGCACTTCCGGGCCGAACTCTTTCGCCCAAAAAGGCGCGGTCGCCGCGCTCAAGGGGTCGCAGCAATGCGTGGCCGACATGCGCGAGGAATTCAACATCCGCCGCGAATACATGTATGAGCGCATCACCGCCATTCCTAACATTTCTGCCGTCAAGCCTCTCGGCGCGTTCTACCTCCTGGCCGACATCTCGAAATTCGGCTTCAGTTCGACCAACTTCGCCGACCGCCTGCTGAGCAAAGCCGAGGTCGCGGTCGTTCCCGGCGTGGCCTTCGGCGATGACAACACCATCCGCTTGAGCTACGCGGCCGACCTCGAGACCATCAAGACGGGATTGGACCGCATCGAGCAGTTCTGCCGCACGGCCTGACGGCGGGTGACAAGTGGCAAGTTACGGAACAAACAGCCACGGATCAGAACCTGCGCTACCAGCAGAACCTGAAGGACCGCACGATCAGCATTGTGGTCCTGATGACG
>JBMOJP010000156.1:0-3313 GCA_049315725.1 Chthoniobacterales bacterium
TTCCCTGTGAAAAATTATCACGGACTTCGCTTGGGACTGTAAGTCCCGGTAATTCGAAGCTGCCGTTCTGGATCAGCGGCGACTGCGCATTAACCAAACATGTCATCGGTCCCAACGCACAAGTTGCTGCAATGGCCAGAGAGTGGAACCTTGGTATTTTTTTCATACTGCCACCAACACTCCGCTCTTCTCGAAATTTATCAAGGCCTAATCAATCCGCAGGAATCACAGACATTCCTTCACAGCTCCCCTCCAACACTTTGCAGCCAAAAGAAATTTCCGAGAAACCTTCGCCAAAGCCCTCCGCTAACTCCTCGCAAACTGTCAAACCTCCCACACTCTGCAATCTCCGCGAATTTCTTCAGACCGAAGAAGATTTCCCAAGTTCCGGAAAATCGGGCTGCCGGGATTTGAACCCGGGACCTCTTGAACCCCATTCAAGCGCTCTACCAAGCTGAGCCACAGCCCGTGGTGGGAAGGGGTAAGGTAGCAGGAAAGCGGGCCGCGTCCCGCAAAAATTTCTGTCCGGACTGGACAAGCGGCGGCGCCCATGAAGTGATAAACCGATGCGCTTCACCTTGCTCTTCGCCCTGACGGTGCTGCTGGCGGCTTGCAAGCCGTCCATGCCTCCGCCTCCGGCACCCACGCCGTCCCCCCCCCCTGCGCCGACACCAACCGTGGCCCCCACCGCCGTCCCGACACCGACACCGGCGCCCACGCCGCCCCCAACGCCTTATGTCGCGCGCAAGCCCATGGACACCGGGATGATTTTCAATGGCCTGCAACACAAGTGGTCCGTGCAGACCGAACCGGGGCAAACGGCCGCGCGGGATCGCGAGGTGGACAACTCCTATCGCCTCGAACTGAATTTGAAAATTCGCGAACCGCGCCCCGCGACCACGCTGGACGACTTGGCCGTGGTCAACACTCGGTTGCCGCAATTGCTGCCGGATCTTCCCCGCTTGCTTGAAACAGCCAAGGTCTCGCCGGATTTCGCCAAGCTCTACGAGTTGAAGCTCGACTGGCTCAAGGAGCGACTCGAGCGGATCGAACAAATTCTCTCCCGGCACAATTACTACGACTGCGACACCATCCTGCAGTTGCAGCATCCGACGACCGGACGACGTGCGCTCCTCGTCCAGGGTGACATGGATGTGAATGTGGATGGCTCCGATGGTGATCGGAATGTGGAGGTGGACGGCACCGGACAGTTTTTTCAACCGCAGACCAGCTACCGTTGGCCGAAGACAACGAGTCGGCCCAATCCCTTCATTGGGCGGGCCCAGGAGCGGATTGACCTGGCCAACAAGGAACTGGCCAAGCCGGACTTGTCCGACGCCCGCCGCGCCGAATTACGTGCGCAGGTGGATGGCGCCAAGCGGATGATCACCGAACTTAAGAGCGCGAGTTTTCTCGTTTCGAAGGCCGACCCCACGATCGTGCTTCCGGGGTTCATGATGCGCGGAACCGGACCGGATGTTCCCAAGGTGGGGGATTACGCCGTGGTCATCCATGAGGGGCAGATGTATCCCGCCATCCTGGGAGACGCGGGGCCATCCTACAAGGTGGGCGAGGCATCGCTCCGGCTTTGCAACGAGATCAAGCACACCGGGAATCCCCTGAGCCGCCCGATCAGCGGCCTGACCGTGACCTATCTTGTCTTTCCCGGGTCCGCCGACCCGCAGAGGTTTGCGCCCGATCTTGATCGCTGGCACGCACGCTGCCTGGAGTTGCTAGCGGAAATGGGCGCCCCGAATGCCCCCTTGCATCGCTGGGAGAATATCGTGCCGCCCTGGCCAACCCCGAGCCCGAGCCCAGCGCCAAAGCCCTCACCGAGCCCCGCCGTGGGAGCACCCATCGTGGACACCGGGGTTTCGGTTGGCCCGGCTGCAGGGGTCTCCACTCCGCCCGCCTCCCCAACTCCGAGTCCCACGCCCGGCTAAGCGATGCCGGCGAAGAGGCGGGTCTCCCACATGCGCAGGCGATCGCGCAAGACGGGGTGCGACACGAGTTCCGGATCATCCGCCAGGATTTTTCGGGCGATCTTTCGGGCCTCCACCAGAATCGGCAGATCTTGCGGCAGACGGGCGAGGCGGATGGGCGGGAGTCCGGTTTGGGCCGTCCCCAGCAGGTCACCCGGGCCGCGCTGAGCAAGGTCAGCCTCGGCGATGGCGAAGCCGTCCACGGCCACCTCGAGAATCTTCAAACGCTCAAGCTTGTCGTCCGCATCCTCACCGGTCAGCAGAATGCACCATGATTGTTCTGCCCCGCGGCCGACGCGGCCGCGAAGCTGATGCAACTGTGCGAGGCCGAAGCGCTCGGCGTTCTCGACCAGGAGAACCGTGGCATTGGCCACATCGACGCCGACTTCAATCACGGTGGTGCTGACCAAAACGCGCGCGCCACCCGCCCGAAAAAGGCGCATGGTGTTCTCCTTTTCCTCCGCGTCCATCCTTCCATGCAACAACGCGCATGGGTGCGGCGCCAGCAGGGCGGACCACCGCTCGTGCTCGGCCGTGACCGTTTTGAGTTCACGGCGCGAACTCTCCTCGATCACCGCATACACCAGATAGGCCTGGCGTCCCTCGTCGAGTTGTTTGCGGATGAAATCTGCGGCCTCGCCCAGTTTTTTTCCCGGCCGGACCAGCGTGCGCACGGGGACGCGTCCGGGCGGCATTTCATCGAGGAGGGAAATTTCCAGATCCCCATAAACGGTGAGCGCCAGGGTCCGCGGGATCGGTGTGGCCGACATGACGAGCACATGCGGGTGCGTGCTCTGGGCGGCGAGCTTGGCGCGTTGGCGGACACCGAACTTGTGTTGCTCGTCGATGACGACCAGCGCGGGTCGGCCGACGGTTGCGGGGGCGAAAAGCAAGGCGTGCGTGCCGATGATGATGCGCGGCCCCGCGGCGGCCTGCTTTTCGCGTCGGGCCGCGGTGTGCAGCACCACCGTCACGCCGAGCGGGTCGAGCAGTCGGTGGAAGTTTTCGTAATGTTGGTGGGCCAGAACCTGCGTGGGTGCCATCAGCGCGGCGGAGTGGCCCGCCGCCACGGTGCCGAGCATGGCGGCCGCCGCCACGACGGTTTTTCCACTGCCGACATCGCCGTGCAACAGCCGGTTCATCGGGCGTCCTGCAGCCAGATCATCGAAAATTTCCGTCAGCACCCGCTTCTGCCCGGCGGTCAAATCGAAGGGCAGCCCGCGAAGAAAACCGGCCAGCAGGGTGCTCTTGCGGGGAACAACCGGCGCGGAACCGGTGGTCTGACGCTGGCGCTGGCGAGCCAGCACGGTTTGCATTTCGAAAAGTTCCTC
>JBMOJP010000157.1:0-3291 GCA_049315725.1 Chthoniobacterales bacterium
CTTGGGGCCATCTACGGCCTCGCCTCCGGTTCGCTGGTGCTCGGCTCATGGGTGCTTCACTCGTAGGGAAGATCGTCCCTCAGGGCCGGGCGTCGGCCGGTCAGATCGCAGCTCTGGCGGCCATCATCGGATGAGAAGCAGTAGACCTCGCGGATAATCGCGATTTCATCGACGGACACATCGGGGTGAAATCGATCACGACGGTGCGACCGGAGGGAAGGTTGGGCATGTTTCAAGCGAAGCGTGAACGGTCGGACGGAGCGAGCAGGAAGGGTGTCATAGGCCGCCTGCGGGCGGCAGTGTTAAGTGTTCAGTTGTAAGTTTTCAGAGGGCTGGTCGTGGTTTTGGCCGGAATTTGGCGGAAAGTTTTCTTGGCCATCGCCAGGTTGCGCTCCCGATCGGGGACCAGAGCAGCCTGCTTTTGGAGGAAATCGGACGTCATTGAACGTCCTCAAAACCACATGACAGACCGGCCAAAGTTTAGGATTTTTCGGCCGTTGTTTCAGCAGCAATCAGCATCCAGTGAGCCGCAATCTAGGCTGTTAGAACGCCTTGAATAAAAACAGCGGGCAGCGGGAATCGAACCCGCATAGCCAGCTTGGAAGGCTGGAGTTTTACCACTAAACTATGCCCGCGGACTGCTTACAGATTCTCCGCGCAGGCTTGCGCGTCAAGGCGGTTTTGCGGCACAAGTCCGGGAGTCGCCCGGATTTTTATGAACGCCAGCAATCCCACGACGGAAAAAACAGTGCTTTGGGCCTATGTTCTGCCCTTCGCCTTGTTCATGGCCGGGCTGGCCCTTGTCTCCGCCGTGCAGTCATTCGCGCCGAAGGAAGGTGGACCGCTTTGGCTCGCGGATCCGAAATATTGGGTCTATCCGCTGCAGGCGATTCTCTGCGGTGCCGTGCTCGTTTGGTTCTGGCGTTGCTACGAGTGGGGCGCAAAGTCGCACGCGCTGATCGGTCTCGTGGTTGGCTTGGTCGTTCTCGCCCTCTGGATCTCGCCGCAGTGGCTCTTCGGGGCGGCGCCACGAACCGAGGGATTCAATCCCAACATCTTTGCCGATTCCCCCGCCCTGTGGTGGTCATCGGTGGCCCTGCGATTCCTGCGCTTGGTCATCGTTGTCCCCTTGCTGGAGGAGATTTTTTGGCGCGGGTTTTTGCTCCGCTACCTGATCAAGGAGGACTTCACCAAAGTCTCGTTCGGGACGTTCTCGTGGTTTTCGTTCGGGGTCGTCACGGTGATGTTCGGCCTGGCCCACTTTGGCCCGGACTTCATCCCGGCGCTGCTCACCTGCGTCATTTACAACGCCGTGGCGGTGAAAACCCGCAGCCTCACCTGCTGCGTGATCGCGCATGCCGTGACCAATCTCGGCCTGGGAATTTACATCATGCGGACGGGCCAGTGGGGATTCTGGTAGCCTGCCGCGAGGCGGCGGGAGTTGGCAGTATTCAGTTTACAGTTTTCAGCCTCTGCCCAACCCTTGGGTTCCTTGAAAGCCGGCATAGCCCAGATCAACACGACGGTCGGAGACTTCGCGGGGAACACCGACCGGATTCTCCACGCCTACCGTGAGTTGGTCCGGGCGGGCGTCGATTTCGTCGTCACGCCGGAGTTGGCGGTGTGCGGGTATCCGCCGATGGACCTCGTCTTCCGCTCGGGCTTCATTGCCGCGGCCGAGCGGCATGTGCAGGCGCTGGCGATTGATGCCGGACCGGTGCCGCTGATCGTCGGCACGGTCGAGCCCAACGCCGGACCACACGGCCGCCTCTGCCACAACAGCGCGGTGGTCGTGCAGGACGGACGGCGCCTGGCCACGGTTCACAAATCGCTGCTGCCCACCTACGATGTGTTCGATGAAGCACGCTATTTCGAGCCGGGCACGCGGGCCGGGGTTGTTTCCATCGCCGGATGCCGCGCCGGACTGACCATCTGCGAGGATCTGTGGACGCCGGAATATCTGCCGAGGGACTATTACGGCCGCAGTCCCGTGGAGGAACTGCGGCGGGAAAAAATCGAGCTGCTCATCAACCTGAGCGCCTCGCCGTTCGAGGCGGGCAAGCCGGCCCGGCGGCAGACCATGCTGGGGGGAATCGCGCGGCACCTGGGCGTGCCCCTTGTTTACGCGAACCTCGTGGGCGGCAATGATCAGCTCGTCTTTGACGGACACTCCCTCGCCTTCGCGGCGGACGGAAAAACCGCCGCGGTCTTCCCTGGATTCAGGGAGCATCACGCTGTGGTTGATCTCCTCCGGCCGGGTGTGGCGGACGCGCCGTCACGGCCGGACGTGGCCGAGATTCACGATGCGCTCGTTCTGGGCCTGCACGACTACCTGATGAAATGCGGGTTCCGCCAGGTGGTCATCGGGCTGAGCGGAGGCATTGACTCGGCCGTGACCGCGGCGCTGGCGGTGGAAGCCTTGGGCACCGACCACGTTCTCGGCGTGACCATGCCGGGCCCGTTTTCCTCGCGGGGCAGCGTGGATGATTCCCTCGCCCTCGCCGCCAACCTCGGCATCGCCTGCCATACTGTGCCGATTGGCGAAAGTTTTTCCGCCCTGCAGGAGCAGCTGAAGGACGTGTTCGCCGGGACCACGCCGGACCTGACCGAGGAAAACCTGCAGGCGCGGCTGCGCGGCATGACGCTGATGGCCCTCTCGAACAAATTCAACCGCATGGTCATCTCCACCGGCAACAAGAGTGAGTTGGCCGTCGGGTATTGCACGATCTACGGGGACATGGCTGGCGGGCTTGCCCTGATTTCCGATGTGCCCAAGACGGTGGTTTACCAACTGGCGGAATACATCAATCGCGGCCGGGAAATCATTCCGCGTCCCACCATCGAGAAGCCGCCCAGCGCGGAGCTGCGGGCGGATCAAAAAGACCAGGACACCCTCCCGCCCTACGAAATCCTCGACGAGATCCTGCGGCTTTATGTCGAGGAACAGCGGACGACGCAGGAGATCGCCGCGCGCGGCTTCGACCCGCACACCGTGGGATGGGTCGCGAGCAAGGTGGACGTCAACGAATACAAGCGCCAACAGGCCGCCCCGGGTATCAAGGTCACCTCACGCGCCTTCGGCATCGGGAGACGCGTGCCCATTGCGCAGAAATTCCGGGCGTGAAAAATCCTCCCAGCCACTTGTAGCGACGGTCTATGACCGCCGGAGCAAATCTTTTCAAGCACCGGCGGTCATAAACCGCCGCTACAATTTCCTCGCCCGCCACCAGCCTCGAATCTACCAACAATCCCGATGGATCCCGTAACCGCGCTTGTCATCGCCCTCGGCGC
>JBMOJP010000063.1:0-14603 GCA_049315725.1 Chthoniobacterales bacterium
CCAGCACCTTCATGTGCAGGTTGCCGTTGTCCACCAGAATGACATCGCCGACCCCGATGTCGTCAATCAGCCCGTCGTAGTTCACGTCGACCGAGTAGTGTTCCTCGCTCGTCGCGCCGCGCACGGTGAACTCGAGCGTGTCACCCGGATTGAGATCAAGCTTGGTGGCCAGGTCACCCGTGCGGATGGCGGGGCCCTGGGTGTCCATCATGATGGCGACATTGGCCGAGGTCTGGCGGGCGACCTCGCGGATGCGCGGAACGATGGTCCGCACCCAGTCATGCGTGCCGTGGCTCATGTTGAGTCGGAAGATGTTTGCTCCCGCCGCAATGAGCTTCCCCAGCATCTCGGGGGATTCCGTGGCCGGCCCGAGGGTGCAGATGATTTTGGTCTTGCGCATGGCACAGCAAAGGCGGGCGGGATGGACTCTGGCAAGGCCAAGTTCGTGCCAGGTTCGAATTAGAACTTGCCGCCGCGCGGCCGGCCCGTTTTCTTGCACTCGCATGAATGACCATTTTGGCACCCTGAAGAAGTTTCGCCTCGGCCTCGCCGGGGAGTCCTGGCTCTGCTCTCTGCCTCAACTCGAGGCCGCCGGCCTCGGCCCGATCTCGCGACTGCCCGTCAGTATCCGCATTGTGCTCGAGTCAGTCTTGCGCAATTGCGACGGCCGCAAGGTCCGTCCGGAAGACGTGCAAGCGCTCGCGGCCTGGAACGCGAAGAAACCAGCGGCCGTGGAGATTCCCTTCGTCGTGGCCCGCATCGTGCTTCAGGATTTCACCGGGGTGCCGCTCCTCGTGGACCTCGCCGCCATGCGCGATGCGGTGGCCCTGGCGGGGGGCGATGCGGCTATGATCGAGCCGCTCGTTCCGGTGGACCTTGTCGTGGACCACTCGGTCCAGGTGGACTTCTTTGGCAGCGCCGACGCGCTGCGGCTCAATCTCGACATGGAGTTCAAGCGCAACCGCGAGCGTTACCAGTTCCTCAAGTGGGGCCAGCAGGCTTTCAAAACCTTCGGAGTGGTGCCCCCGGGCATCGGCATTGTTCACCAGGTGAACCTCGAGTATCTGGCCAAAGGCGTTCTCTCCCGTCCACATGAGGGCGGCACGCTGTTTTACCCGGACACTTTGGTGGGCACGGATTCGCACACCACCATGATCAACGGTCTGGGTGTCGTTGGCTGGGGTGTTGGCGGGATCGAGGCGGAAGCCGGCATGCTGGGCCAACCCGTTTATTTCCTCACCCCCGAGGTGGTCGGCGTGCACCTGACCGGGCGTCTGCGGGAGGGGGTGACGGCCACCGATCTCGCGCTTCACGTCACCGAGTTGCTGCGTAAGACCAAGGTCGTCGGAAAGTTTGTCGAGTTTTACGGCCCCGGGGCCGCCTCCCTGCCGCTCCCCGACCGCGCGACGATCGCCAACATGGCTCCGGAATATGGCGCCACCATGGGATATTTCCCGGTGGATGACGAATCGGTCGCCTATCTGCGCGCCACCGGGCGGACCGAAGAACAATGCGCCGCCTTCGAGGCCTACTTCAAAGCGCAGGAAATGTTCGGCATGCCTGACCAGGGGGAGATCGACTACAGCGTGGATCTCGAACTCGATCTCGCCGCCGTGCAGCCCGGAGTCGCCGGGCCCAAACGTCCCCAGGACCGAATCAATCTCCCAGACCTCAAAAAAATCTTCCTCGGGCTGCTGGAGAAGCCGGTGGCCGATGGCGGCTATAACAAGCCCGCCGCCGGCCGTGGCCCCGCCGCTTCGGTGGCCGTGTCTCATCCGCGCTTCGAGTTGTCCGCCGACGAGCGTCAGCAGGTCGGTGAGATGGAGGAGGATCGTCCCACCCCCGACAACGTGGCCGGCCGCACGGGCCGGGATTCCGCCTCGCTCGACCACGGCAGTGTGGTCATCGCGGCCATCACGAGTTGCACGAACACGAGCAACCCCAGTGTCATGCTCGGGGCCGGCTTGCTCGCCCGCAAAGCGGTTGAGCGCGGGTTGACCATCTCCCCGGCCGTGAAAACCTCCCTCGCGCCCGGTTCGCGCGTCGTGCAGGACTATCTTGCGGCCACCGGCCTCCAGCCTTATCTCGATCAACTCGGCTTCCAGATCGTCGGCTACGGTTGCACCACCTGCATCGGCAACTCTGGCCCGCTCCCACAGGTCGTCGAGGAAGCCATTACGGGGCATGACCTGGTCGCCGCGTCCGTCCTCTCCGGGAACCGCAACTTCGAAGCCCGCGTCCACCAGAACGTCAAAGCCAATTTCCTCATGTCCCCGCCGCTCGTTGTCGCCTTCGCCCTCGCCGGGCGGGTCGATATCGACCTGACCACCGAGCCTCTCGGACGCGACCAGAGCGGGAAGGATGTCTTTCTCCGCGACCTCTGGCCCTCGCTCGAGGAAATCCGCCAGGCCATGCAATCCGCGCTCAAACCGGAAATTTTCCGGCGCCTCTATGCTGACTTCGCCGCGCAGAATCCCAAGTGGAACGAGATCCCCGGCTCAGTCGGACAACTCTACGCTTGGGACGGCGCCAGCACCTACATCCAGAATCCGCCGTTTTTCGAAAACTTCTCCATGCAGCCCGGCACCGTGACCGAGATCATCGGCGCCCGTCCGCTCGGCATCTTCGGCGACTCCGTCACCACCGACCACATTTCGCCGGCCGGCGCAATCAAGGCGGCCTCACCGGCCGGTAAATACCTCGTCGAACACGGTGTGGCCGCTGAGGATTTCAACAGCTATGGCAGCCGGCGGGGCAATGATCGCATCATGACCCGCGGCACCTTCGCCAACGTCCGGATCAAGAATCTCATGGTTCCAGGCGTGGAGGGTGGGGTGACGAAGTATTTCAGCCACGGCGCGGCCGTGGGCGAGCAGATGGCTATCTACGATGCCGCCGTGCGCTACAAGGCAGATGGCATTCCGCTCATCGTCCTGGCCGGACAGGAATATGGCACCGGATCGAGTCGCGACTGGGCCGCGAAAGGAACCATGCTGCTCGGCGTCAAGGCCGTCGTCGCCCAGAGCTACGAGCGCATCCACCGATCGAATCTCGTCGGCATGGGCGTGTTGCCCCTGCAATTCGAGGAGGGAACCAGCGCGCAAACGCTCGGGCTGGACGGCACCGAGACCTTCGCTGTTCTCGGCCTGACCGAAAACGTGCAGCCGCGGCAAAAGCTCACCCTGAGCATCACCAAGGCGGACGGAACCACGAAAGATGTCCCGGTCATCCTCCGTATCGACACCCCGATCGAGGTCGAATACTACCGGCACGGCGGCATTCTGCCGTTCGTTCTGCGGGAGTTGATCGCGGCAGGCTGAGCGGACCCAACCCAATCCTGTCGTGGCGCTCTATGAGCGTCGGTGCTTCTCTTGTTTTCACGCACCGATCCCCGAAAAGCCCGGCTTTGCACCATGATGCGGACAGCGTATGCTGGGATGTCTATATAAGACCAAAGTCCCTTTGCTTTTGGACTGCTCCACCGGAGCAGAAAAAAGTGGCATCGGCTTCCAGCCGATGAGATCGGTTGCTTCATTGGCAAGGATGCCAATGCCACGAGTTTTCCTCGCCGCCCAAAGTCTATTTGCAAGCGGACGTTGGTCTAAGCCGGATCCATGCAGAAGAATTTAACCACGAATAGCACGGATGGCACTGATCACAGAGTGTTGTGAGACAGCGAGTTTGGGGGCAGAGATCTCACCATTTGGTGAGTGGATCTTAAAGCCAGTCATTGATCGTCATTCCTCTGAAAACCATCCGTGAAATCGGTGTAATCCGTGGTTCAAATGCATGGTTCCGGCTAAGCTGGAACGATGCCAAACGTCCGGGTTCGTTGGCTACGCGCCCAGCCTCTCATGGAATAGTGAAGGGCCGATCATGCCAGGGGTCATCCCGCCTTCAGCACCTGAATGAAGGCTTCTTGGGGGATGTTCACGCGGCCGATGCTCTTCATGCGCTTTTTGCCCTCTTTCTGCTTCTCGAGGAGCTTGCGTTTGCGGGTGATGTCGCCGCCGTAGCATTTGGCTGTGACGTTTTTGCGCATCGCGCTCACCGATTCGCGCGCGATGATCTTGCCGCCAATGGCCGCCTGGATGGCGACTTGGTAAAGCTGGGTGGGGATGACTTCCTTGAGCTTGGCCGCGAGTTGGCGTCCGCGGGCCTCGGCCTTGTCGCGGTGAACGATGGACGAGAAGGCGTCCACCGGCTCGCCGTTGACCAGGAGGTCGAGTTTCACGAGCTTGTCCGCGCGGGTGCCGGCGTGCTCGTAGTCCATCGAGCCGTAGCCGCGGGTGATGCTCTTTATCTTGTCGTTGAAATCCACCAAGATTTCGTTAAGCGGCAGCACGCAGGTGAGCATGACGCGGCGCGTGTCGAGCGACTCGGTGTGCTCGAGTTGTCCCCGCTTCTCCATGATGAGCTGCATGAGCGGCGAGATGTATTCGTTCGGCACCATGATGAAGCACTTCACGATCGGCTCGCGGATTTCCTCAATGACGCTGAAGTCGGGCAGATACTCCGGATTGTCCACGTGGAGAATCTCGCCGTTGGTTTTCAGGACCTCGTAGATGACCGACGGATACGTCGCGATGATGTCCATGTCGTATTCGCGGCGCAGGCGCTCAAGGATGATTTCCATGTGAAGGAGCCCGAGGAAGCCGCAGCGGAATCCGAAGCCGAGGGCCACGCTGCTCTCGGCTTGGAAGACGAACGAGGAGTCGTTGATCTGCAGCTTGGCCATCGCAGACTTGAGGTGTTCGAAGTCGGCCGTGTTGATCGGATACACGCCGCTGAAGACCATCGGCTGGATTTCCTGAAAGCCCGGCAGTGCCTCGGTCGCGGGAAAGCGCGTGCCGGTGAGCGTGTCGCCGATTTTGATTTCGCTCGATGTTTTGATGTTGGCGATGACGTAGCCGGTGTCGCCCGGCTCGAGCCTTTCCCGTGCCTCCATTTTCGGGGTGAAGACACCGACCTCCTTGACGTCGTAGGGCCGGTTGTTGCTCATCATCTTCACGCCGTCGCCCGCCTTCAGCGTGCCGCTCATCATGCGAACGTAGGTGACGACGCCGCGATACGAGTCGAAGGTCGAATCGAAAACCAGCCCCCGCACTTTGTCGTCGGGCCATTGTTTTGGCGGCGGGACGCGGTGGACGATTGCTTCCAGGATATCCTCTATGCCGATGCCCGCCTTCGCACTGGCGAGGATTGCTTCGTTTGCGGGAATGGCCAGGATGTCTTCGAGTTGCCGCTTGACCGTCGGGATGTCCGAATTCGGCAGGTCGATTTTGTTGATGACCGGCACGATCGTCAGCCCTTGGTTGTTCGCCAGATGCACGTTGGCGACAGTCTGCGCCTCGACCCCCTGTGCGGCGTCCACGATGACCAGCGCACCCTCGCAGGCGGCAAGCGAGCGGGAGACTTCGTAGGCGAAGTCCACGTGTCCCGGCGTGTCGAGCAGGTTGAGTTTGTATTCCTGCCCGTCCTTCGCTTTGTAGCGCATCGCGACGGGATGCATCTTGATGGTGATGCCGCGCTCGCGCTCGAGGTCCATCGAGTCCAGAAGTTGGTCCTGCCTCTCGCGCTCGGAAATCGTCCGCGTGGTTTCAAGCAATCGGTCCGACAGCGTGGTCTTGCCGTGGTCGATGTGGGCGATGATGCAAAAATTACGGGTGTTCCGCATGAGTTGGGATGGAGACTATCGGTGTCCGGCGTCCGACGGTCAAATACACTGTCCTCGCTGGGGTGTTGCCGCGGAGCCGCCGCGTGGATCAGAATGGGGCATGGAATCGGAGGCAAAACAAAAACGGTCGGCCATGATGCTCGCAGTCGGGGTGGCCCTGATCCTGCCCGTGGCACTGGTGGTGGCGGGGTTCACGGTGATGTTCCGCGCCTCGCGTCCGGCCCCGCCGTCGCCCGACCCGGCGCAGACCGAGGCCCTGCGGGCGGCGATCGAACGCGCCGCCAATGTGGTCATGCCCGTGCCCACGCTGACGGATGAAGTCGTCGCCCTCGACTGTCCGGCGGAGAGTTTTGAGAAAGAAGTTCAGCGGGTCGTGCGCCTGGCCCGGGGAGTGGGGGGATCCGCCTCTTCCTGGAATGACGGCCAGACGGTTCGGCTGGTCGTCAACGTCCCTGCGTCGGTCGCGGAGGTCTTTCGCGAAGCGGTCCGTCGCGGGGTTTACGACATCGCCGCCGCGGGCGAGGAGAAGACAATGAAGGTCATCCAGGTAGTCCTGCGACCGGTTGAGGCGAGGCCGACTCCGCCGCCTCCGGCCAAGAAAAAGAAGTCCTGAGCGAGGGTGGAGCTACTTGGCCCGGGCGCGGCGGATTTCCTTCACTGGCACCGGGGCCGGCACGGCAGGAAGCGGCGATGCTTGGGAGGAATCCAGTGGGGCCACTGTGTATTCGCCCGTTTCTTCGTTGAAGGTGAAGCGGTGCAGGCCGCCCGCAGGGCTCTCGATCTTTATCGTCTGGGCCACCTCCGTCGCGGTCCCGGTCGCGGGCAGGGACGTGTGCTGGGCGGTGTCGTCCCCCCATTGCTTTTCGAGCGAACCATCCGCGATGAAGACAAACTCCAGCCGTTGACCCGGTTCAAGATCCACCTCGGCTTGCCAGTTGAAGTCGCCGGTCATGTAAAGCGGGTCGGCATTGATGTTCCAGCCGTTGAAGTTGCCCATCACATTGATGCGCCCAAAGCGCGATGCGGCCTTGGGTTCGAAGCGGTAGCGCAGGGTCTTCTCGTTGAAAGTCAGGGCGTAGTCGCCGTTGAGAGGTCCGGTCACCACGATGGGCGCGCCATCTTCAACCGCTGTGCCCGTCGTCGGGATGCCGCCGGGTTCGACCCCGCTGCCGCCGTATTCGCGCCCGGTGGCGGGGTTGACGATGCGGAACTGAATATTGCGTCCGTTGGCAAAGCCCAGCTCGGTCTCCCAGATGTGGTCCTCGATCAGCCCCATACGCATGCCTTCGTTGGACGGATCCCAGGGGCGTGGCTGGGTGAAGTTGCCCGTGACCACCAGCTGAGCGGCATCGCCGGTCAAGGCCACCTCGTCCACCATTGGCGGCGCGGCTTCCGCCCCGGCGGGTGTCTCCTGCTCGGCGGCAGCAGTCGCGGGTTCCGGCTGTCCATGGGTCTCGTCCCATTGGTCATGCAATTTGTCCAAATCAATGACCGAGGGCTCCATGGTTCCGACGCCAAAAATCTGCGCGCTGTAGGGGGCGAGTTGCACGGTGATTTTCTGTGCGCTGTCCGTGCGCAAAGATGACGTGGCCACGCCGCCAAATTCGCGCCCGTATTTCACGTCGTCCGTGTTGAGCAAGAGCTTCCACTGGCCGGCCTGGGGGAAGGTGAGGGGATAGTCATCCACCGGCTCTCCGGAGAAATTGATCACAACATAGAGATCATCCGCGGGGCGTCCCGGCAGGTAACGGCGGTAGGCCAGCAGATGCTTGGTCTCGTCTGTCTTGACCACGCGCGCGTGCGTTCCGGTCAGGGCCGCGCTCTGGCCACCCGAGTTGCGGCGCAGATGGACCAGGTCCCGATAAAGCTGGAAGGCATGGAAGGCATCCTCGCCCCGCTGCCAGTTCAAGGGGGTGTCGTCGTGGAACTCACGATCCTCGCTTAATTCCTGCCCCATGAAGACAAGCGGAACCCCGGGGGAGGTGAGAGTCAGCACCGCGGCCAGGGCGTGCTTGCGCCGGGCCAACAGGCTGTGAGGATCAGCCTCATCGGCGTCAGTCAGGTTGCGCCTCTTGCCATTCAGGCGCCCGGTTTCATCGTGGTTCTCCGTGTAGATCACGCGTCGGAAGCCGAGGTTCGAGGTGATGCGGTGCGCGATGTCCTCGACCTGCCGGGCCGCGTCGGACGATTTGACCAACTGCGGCACCACACCGCCGTCGCCGCCGTGGTGAAAGTCGTATTGCCAGGAGCTGTCAAAACGCGGATCGCCGACCGAATCCTCCGCGATGCTGATCTTCCCCGGGTATTCCTGCCGGATCATCCGGGCAATGCGGTGGAGCAATTGCTCGCCGTCCGGGTTGATGTCGGCGCCGTTGTCCACCGCGCGGATGTTGATGGTGGAGTCCCAGCGAAGGCCGTCGATTTTGTATTCGTCGAACCACATCCGCACCTGATCCGCGATGAATTCCCGCACTTCGGGGCGTCCGTAATTCGGTCGTGGTCCCCACGGGGTGTGGCCACGTTTGGCATCCTCGTAAAAGTAGATACCGCCCCCGGTTTCGCCCCCGCCCGTGCCGTCGAATTGCCACAACCCTTCACCATCCGGGTTGTAGTGGTTGTGCACGATGTCGAGGTGGACGGCGATGTCCCGTTCGTGACACGCCTTGACGAACTCCTTGAGCGCATCGGGTCCGCCATAGGCGCTCTCCACGGCGAACTGGTCGCTCGGGTTATAGCCCCAACTGTGCCGGCCGGGGAACTCGTTGACCGGCATGAGCAGGATGCAGTTGACCCCCATGTCCTTGAGATGATCCAGCTTGGTCATGGCATCTCGCAGAGTGCCCGGATCCTCGTCGTGCGGATTGGGATCGTAAAACGTGCCAGGATGCAGTTGGTAAATGACGAGATCGTTGAGCGTGGCGGCGGACTCGCGTTTGGCCGAGGGGCCCCAGTCAAAGGCGTCACGATCGTAAATCACGCTGCGGCCGTCGGAAGAAGTAACCTTGCGGGCTCGCGGGTCCTTGCGCTCGATCGTGCCATCGATCACGAACATGTATTCATCTCCCGGCTTGGCCCCGCGCACCTCGCCCGACCAGATCCCGTTGCCGCCCTCCGCGCGCAGGGCATCGCGGGTTTTGTTCCAGTTGTTGAATGTTCCTGTGACCGAGACGGTCTTGGCGTGGGGAGCCCAGACCCGGAAAGTCACTCCCTCGACCTTTCCCGTGGCGGACTTCTGCAGCGTGGCACCGAGTTGGTCCGTGCGGGGGGCGCGTTGCGCGGAAAGGTGTCCCGCCCCAAGCAGGACAAGCAAGGCCGTGAGGGCCAGACCACGGAGCCGCAGCGCTGAAGTCGCCTCTGGTCGCCGGCATGGGCGCTGGGTGGGTCGGTTGCTCATCCTGCTTTCCTCTACACGCACCATGCGACGGCGCAAATCTTTACCTTGCCGAGTGCGGGGTTTTTGGATGCCTTGCAGGCTGCTCACCACGCTTTCCATGACCCCCAGACCGACCGACCAGCGTATTTACGATCGCGCCAAGAACATCGCCGACCTTTACCGCCTGGCTGCGGAGGTTTACCCGGAGCGTCCGGCCCTGGCCCGCCGCAACAAGGAGGGGGTCTTTGTGCCGACGACCTACCGCGAGCTCTACCAGCAAGCCGTCTCGCTCGGGACGGCCTTGATCGAACTCGGCCTGCAGGCTCGCGAGCATGTCGCGCTGCTTTCCGACAACCGTCCTGAGTGGTTGTTGTGCGACTCTGCGGTGCTGCTCTGCGGTGGGGCGGATGTGCCGCGTGCGGCGGATATCACCGCGCAGGAAATTTCCTACATCGTGTCCCACAGCGATGCCGTTCTCGTCCTGGCGGAAAACAAGAACGTGCTCGCCCGGGTGCTGGAAGTGCGCAACGCGTTGCCGCGGGTCCGGCAGATCGTATTGATGGATGGCGAACCGCCCGAGGGGTCCGGTGTGCTGAAGCTTGAAGACCTGGTCGCGCGGGGGCGCCACCTCCGGGAGACGGGCGATCGCGTCCTCGAGGAGCGTCTCGCCCAGATCAAGGGAGCGGACATCTTCACCCTCATCTACACTTCAGGCACCACGGGAACACCGAAGGGGGTCATGTTGACCCATGACAATATGCTTTCGCAGGTCGCTCATCTTCCGTTCGTCATCAGTCCGGCCGACCGTGTTCTTTCGATCCTGCCGGTCTGGCACAGCTACGAACGGGTCTTCGAGATGGTCACGGTCAGCCGCGGAGCCTGCACGTATTACACCAGCATTCGCACTGTGGGGGATGATCTGCGCAAGGTCCGTCCGCACTGGATGGCCTCGGCCCCGCGTTTGTGGGAGGGGCTCTACGGGCGCATCCTGCACAATGTTTCCGAGGCGTCTCGCCTCAGGCGCGGGCTTTTCCGCGCGGCCTATCATTGCTCACGGGAGTTCGAATCAGCGTGGTTCTTCCTCACCGGTCGCCGGATTGATCTGGTGGGCCGGTCGGCCGCGGAAACATGTTTGCTCGCTCTCCGCAGCATGGCCCTCCTCCTCGTCTATGCCATTCCCCGGGCCTTGCTGGACGCGCTGGTCATGAAGAAGATTCGCGCCGTGGTTGGGGGCGAATTCCGCGGGACGGTTTCCGGCGGCGGAGCACTACCGCCTCACGTTGATGAATTTTTCAACTACATCGGCATTCCCGTGTTGGAGGGCTACGGCATGACGGAAACATCGCCGGTGCTCGCCGTGCGGACGTGGCCCAAGCTCATCATTGGCACCGTCGGGCCGTTCTGGCCCCACACACAGATCCGCCTTGTTGATCCATCCAGCGGTCAGGTGCTCTATCCGAACCCGGGTTCCCCCGGCGGTGGGCGTGGCCTCAAGGGTGAGATTCACGCGAAGGGGTTGCAGGTCATGAAGGGTTACTACAAGGATCCGGTCGCGACGGAGAAAGTCCTGCGCGATGGCTGGATGAACACCGGTGACCTCGGACTGATCACCTTCAACGACTGTCTCAAGATAGTCGGCCGGACCAAGGAAACCATTGTCCTGCTCAGCGGCGAGAACGTCGAACCCACACCCATCGAGTCGCAGTTGCTCGAGTCCTCTCTCATTGAACAATGCATGGTGGTCGGCCAGGACGAGAAGCAGCTGGGGGCCTTGATCGTGCCGTCCCTGGCCGGGCTCAAGGCCCAGGGTTTGACCTTCCCCACGTTGGAGGCCGCGGCGGCCGACGAGAAGGCGGGTGATTTGGTGGCCGCGGAAGTGAAGCGGCTGATCAGCCGCGAGCAGGGCTTCAAGCCGTTTGAGTTCATCGCCGTCTGGCGTCCGGTGGCCAAGCCGTTCGAGGTGGGCGACGAGCTAACCCCGACCTTCAAGCTGATGCGCCGTGTCATCACGGCCAAGCACCAAGCCTTGATTGACGCGATGTATCACCACACCCGAACCCAGCGCAAAATCTAGCCGCGCGGCAGATGTTCGAGGCAATACTCCGTGCCAACGGCGGTCACGCGGAAATCGAGGTCGGGATCGGATGTCTCCGTGCGCCCGCAGGTCGCGCAGCGGTGCAGCGACTCCGCCAGCTCCTCGCGAAACTTCTCCCGTCGGACGGCGCTCTGCCGCTGGGACCGGAGATCGCGGAGGAATCCGGGGCCGAAAAAAATAAGATAATTGGCCAGCGAGGCCAGCATGGCCATCTTGACTCCAAGCGGCGAGGCGAGGAACTGCAGGGCGAAAACACCCGCCATGACCCAGGCGATGTATTTCATTTTCACCCGGATGATGAAGAACAGATAGACCTCGTAGTTCGGGGCCACCGTGGCGAAGGCGAAGAACAAGGAAAGGTTGAGAAAGGTGTTCGAGGCACCGCCTCCGAAGAAGAAGGCCGCGGCGGTGCAGCCCAGCATGCCCACGAGGTAAAACACGTTGAGCCGGAGCGCGCCCCATCCATCCTCCAGCGCAGAGGAAAGAAACCAGAGAAAGAGCAGTGCGAAGATGATCCAGAACGTGCTTTGGGTTTCCGGGATGAAAATGTAGGTGACGAGGCGCCAAACTTCGCCCTGCAGAATCTTCTCCGGAATCAGCTGGAGGGCGTCCTCGTAGCTCGGATCGAGCCGCAGGAGGATGAAAGTCAGCGCGTTGAGCAGCACCACGGCCTTGAGCACCCCCGGCGTGCCCAGCCAGGGCGCACGGCGCTCGAGAAACCACCAGAATTTCGATTCGCCCATCGCGCTCATGGCGCGGGGACCTTCGCCTGCCACGGCCAGCGTCCATTGATCTCCAACTCCAGCGAGAAGCTCAGGAATGTCCGGATGATCACAATGGCTCCCAGCACGGCCATGTTTTGCAACGTCGGCGCGACCGCCACGGTCTTGATGATGTCCCCCGCAACGAGCAACTCCAACCCGAGCAAGATGGCCCGGCCCAGTCGCTGGCGGTAGGCTGAGTAGCGATCAAGCCCCGTCGGGGGAGGCGTGAACAAGGCCCGCCACGTTGCCATTACGATGCCGATGACAATGACCGCCACGCCCGCCCCGTCGACCGTCATGCCCACAGTCTCCATCGACTGCTGAAAGGTGTTCAACATGGCGCAACAGTGAACGGTGGCACAGAGCGGGACAAGAACGCAGATGTCGGGAATGCTCGCCAGCGGCGGCAGATAGACGCAGCATGCAGGCCTCATGGGCATGGAAATCGAGCGCAAGTTTCTGGTCCGGAGTGATGCGTGGCGACGCGAGGTGACCGTCACGCGCCACCTCCAACAAGGCTACCTCGCGGTGGACGGCGGCAACACGGCGCGGGTCCGGACGGATGGCGTTGGCACATGGATCACCTTTAAGGGAAAGACGCAGGGCATCAGCCGGGCCGAGTTCGAGTATGAGGTGCCGCTGGCGGATGCGGACGGCCTGCTGGCCCTCTGCGGGGGGAGGGTGGTCGAGAAACGCCGTCACTTGGTGCCCTATGACGGGCACACTTGGGAGGTGGACGAGTTCCTCGGGGCCAACGCCGGCTTGACCACAGCAGAGATAGAACTCCGAGCCGCTGACCAAGAAGTGGCCATGCCGCCATGGCTGGGCGACGAGGTGTCCTTCGATTCGCGCTACGGCAACGCCAGCCTCGCGCTCCACCCGTTCGGAAGTTGGCAGGTTTGAACTGATCGAGTCAACATGCGCCTTGCATTTCCGCGCCGTTCAGGCATTATCCATCCCTCACCGACCCTATCGTCCAGCGGTTAGGACACCGCCCTTTCACGGCGGTAACACGGGTTCGAATCCCGTTAGGGTCGCGTTCATCATCAACGACTTGCGGTGCGCAAGTTGACGCTGATGACAAAACGATGACAAAAACATCGTTTTCCAAGCGTCCGCGGCGGGCTAAATCGGGTTCCTCGGTTCATCTGGTCCGCTCGGGTTCCGTCACCGTCAAGATCTACAACATCAACCGGCAAGTCGGGCGTTACTACTCGGTTTGCTGGTATGTCGGGCCGAAGAGGCACACGAAGAACTTCCACCGTTTTGACCGCGCCGAGGCCTACGCCCGCGCACGGGCCGAGGAGCTGGCCGCTGGGCTGGTTCTGGGGCCGCAGATCACGGTGGCCCAAGCTCAGGACACCAAGGAGGCACTGCGCCGGCTCGGGCCGGTTGGGACGCCCCTGCACGTCGTGGCCGGCGAATACGCCGACCTCAAGCGCACGATCGGCGAGCGTGGCACGCTGCGGCAGGCCGTGGAGTTCTACCTGCACAATTCGATCCGTCCGGACATGGAGCGCACGGTGTCGCAGGTGGTCGAGGAGTTCACGGCCTCGCGGCGGGCCAACGGCTGCTGCCAGCTCTACATCGACGACTGCCGGCTGCGGCTGGGGGCGTTTGGCCGGGCTTTTGCCATGCCGATCACGCACCTGCTCACCACGGACATGGAGCAGTGGCTCGGGCGGATTGCCGGGCTGACCTCCCGCAATGACGCGCGGCGGCTCATCATCACGATGTTCAACTGGGCGCGGCGGCGCGGGTATTTGCCGCGGGACCGCGAAACGGAGGCCAAGTGGCTCGAAAAGCCGCGGATCAAGCCCAAGCCCATTGCCATCTTCACGCCCGGAGAAATGCGTGAGCTGCTTGAGGCTTCGGAAGGGCAGGCGCGTCTCGGGCTGGCTCTTGGTGCGTTCACCGGCATCCGATCGGCCGAGTTACTGCGCCTGCGCTGGGATAACTTCAACTGGGAAGAGGGGGTCATCGACCTTGGCGTGGACCAGACCAAGACGGCCTCGCGCCGGCTGGTGCCCATCCACGAGGCCCTCAAAACTTGGATCAAGCCCTTCGTCAAAGAGTCAGGTCCTGTCTTCATCTACAGCCTGCCCGTGTGCCTGGCGGAGGCGTTTGGAACGGCTGCCAAGAAGGCGACCAAAGCACGCCAGAAGCTTGATCCTGATGCGCCGCCCCTGCGCTGGAAGATCAACGGCCTGCGCCACTCTTACGCCAGCTATCGGGTGGCGGAGACCGAGGATGTAGCTCAGGTGTCGTTGGAGATGGGGAACTCGCCCCAGAAGATCTTCAGCAACTACCGCAAGGTGGTGACCAAGGCGCGGGCTACGGAGTGGTTTTCCATCCTGCCGGGCGGTGAGGTCATGCCGCCGTCGAAGCATGACAATGCCAAGATCAACGAGTTCCGCTCGGTGGCGTAATCCGCAGCGGGCGGGGCTGAGTTGACTTTGGCCCTGCCTGCATGGACACGCAAAATACAGCAATGGATCAAGACGCCCTCATGACTGAAAAGGAAATGGCCGCCTACCTGCGGATCAAGATGCGGCAACTCTACAACTGGCGGGTCGATGGACTCATCCCTTACATTCGCATTGGCCGCGCCCTGCGCTACCGCAAATCGGCCGTGGATCACGCGCTGGCCCGGATGACCTTCGGCCCTCAGTAGCCGCTCTTGGTCGAGGCAAG
>JBMOJP010000158.1:0-3254 GCA_049315725.1 Chthoniobacterales bacterium
GCGCGCATGGACCGGATCGCCAAGGCTTGGAAGGTGACCAAACGCGGGAAGTGAAGGTCTTCATCTCCGCCCGGATCCGCAGGAAGGAATTCGGGCCGCGAGTCCCGCCGGAAGACCTGCCGGTCATCGCAAGATCGGCGCGCGCCGCTCTGGGTGTCACCATCGCCGCGAGCGGCCTGCCGCCTCGGACCCGCCTTATCAAGGCGTATGCCACTTCGAAGCGCGGCCCCAGACGCATCGTCTATCTGCTCGCCGTTGAGGACGGCGACATGTTTCTGCTTTTCTACCGCAGCAAGAATGACCCAGTGGGGAGCAACGCCAGCATGGCAAACCCGGCATTCCGGACGGCCCTGGATAGACACCTCGCACTGCTCGAAGCGGATCTGGCGGACGGCATGATCGAGGAGATTCCCCTGAAGCCGGTCAGCGAGGACTGAGGGTCCGCCGCAGCGGACAGTGGTTCAGTCCGTCAGCCGACGGATCAGCCGGCCGTGCTGCGCGGGTGGAAGTAGCCGACGATGCGGCGGGGATTTCGCACGCAGATCTGGATGTGGTCGAGGCCGCGCAAGCCGGCATTTGCATACAATGGCTGGCCCTCCACGAAGAAGGCCCGCACGGTGTCGAACGCCGGAGTCCCTTCGCGCTCGCGGAGCCGGTGCAGAGTTTCAAACACGGCGCGGTCGAGGTAACGCTGGCGGAGGTCACGTCCCTTGTTTTCGGCCGGCGGGGATTCCGAAGTCCGGCAAAGGTCGAGATACGCCGCGTGGGCGGCCTTGACCAGGCTGAGGTGGTCGGAATCGATGAGGTTGAGACAATTACCCAAATCGATGACGGCGCCAAGCACCGCAGGTTTGGTCACGCAGCCGCCCGGTTTACGGGCTTCCTCCCGAGCCCACCGGCGGGCGCGGTCGCAGCTGTCCTCCCAGAAATATTAGCCTTCTCCAAGCCAATCGTAATCGTTGCGGCTGGCGCGGAGTTCGGCGCGACCCGAGACAACGTCGTCGACGACTTTCTGATCGCAGCCGTGGTAGCCGAGGACCAGCGACTTCCAAGGCGTCAGCGGAAGGCGGGCTTCAGCTTGCCATCAGCGGTGTAAAGGCCGGTGGAAGCCAGAAAGTCGCGGGCCTGTTCCTTCGAAGACGCAACCTCACGGGCAGACTTCTGCAACGACTTCACATCCTGCTTCACGTTGCTGGTCTTGATGCACTGCTTGATCATGGTCATGTCTGTTTCCTCCGCTGGCAAAAAGTAGTCTCGATGCGGTGAAGCACTAAAGCAAATTCGCCCGCTCCTCGGCGACCAACTCGGCGTAGGAGATGATGTCATAGGCCGCCTGCGGCGTCAGTTTTAAGCTTTAAGTAAGCGAGAAGGGCCTGTTTGGCCGCCGTAGCGACCCACCTGCACTTCGCTTCGGTTCGCAGACTCGGCTCAGTTTTCAGCGGCAGAGGAGCCGGACTGCCTGATTGGTTTACGGAACCAACTCGCGGATGGCGAGCCCGTTCGAAGAACGGAGTGTGTCATAATCCGCCTGCGGCGGCAGTTGGCAGGAAGCGGGAGACAGGAGCAGGGGGCAGGAGACAGTTGGCGGTGTTCAGTCTTCAGTTTTGGCTAACGCCCGTCTTGCTGTCGCTCGGCTCAGTGTTCAGCCGAGGGCCCGACGTTGAGCTGGCAGGTTGTTCCGAAAACTGGACCTTACGCTTCAAGCCATTGAACTGCTTGAAGGTGACGATGCGCTCGTGCTGCAAGCGCCCGACAACGATACCCGGAGCAATGCCGAGCTTGCGGGCGAAAGATTCGATTTTGGACGCGGTCAAGGGACGCAGGGCCAGGAGCTCCGCATACTCCTCGGGAGGAATGAGAAGCCGGGAAGCGAAGGTGTCGGCCTCGCGCTCCTTGGCCCGCGTGGCGGGGTCCGTCCCGTCATTGTCGTCCTCGATGAAGAAGTCCTTGCGCCCGTGTTTGAGCAGGTGGCCGGCTTCGTGGAAAAAGGTGAACCAGAGTTTGTCGTCTGTCTTGCCGCGTAGGCTGAGCTGGATGAGCGCCTTCTCCGGCCCCAGCCAGCGGCTGGCGCCGTAGGCGCGCGTGCCGGACACTTCGGGAATAAAAACGATGGCCACGCCGCAGCCGGCACATAGGGTCACCACCTCCTGTTGGACGGGTCCGGAGGTCTTCGCGGTGAGCAGGCGGATTTCCCGGAGAGCTTGGGCGAACTTCGTTTTGTCGAATGGGGCGGTCGGCACGCTGTTGGCGGCCCGCTCGCCCGCGCGCAGCCACGCTGCGACGGCGAACGGTTTGGATTGGAAGGCCTTGGATTGGCGGAAGGCCGCCCGCGGCTTGAGCCACATGCGCTCCAGTTCTCCGACGCCGGCGACGCCGAAGAAGTCGAGCAAAGCCCGCAACTGTTCCACCGGATCGGAGCATTCGGGAATCCACTTGAGGGCCGCAACCTCCTTGAGGGGCAACCGGCGCAGCCAAGCGCGATCGCGCTGCAGGGCCACCGCTTCGGCCTGCTCGGCTTGGAACTGCTCGTAGCGCCGTTGGGCGCTGTTCCAGAATGATGCGGGCACGCCGGTGGCGCGCTCCAACTGAATGGCCGTGTCGGCGGTGATGGCGGCGCGCCCCTTGATGATTTCGTTGATGGTCTTGAGCGGGCGGCCGGTGCGTTCGGAGAGTTGCTTTTGCGTCATGCTCAACTCCTCGAGCGTTTCGGCGAGGGTTTCCCCGGGATGGAAAACGTAGTCGGGCCTGTGCTGATGGGTGCGGGTCATGACGGTTCAGTGGGTGTCGGCGATTTCGAGGATGATGAGATGGTCGATGCGCACCCAGTCCAGCCCGCCGTCGGGCTTGCGCGGGACCGGCTGGTTCCCGGGCGCGGCGAGGAGGCGGTAGGGATGCTTCACGTCGATGGAGATTTGTTCGTTGCGGTCGGCTTTGAGTTCATGCACCCGGGTCTGCGGCAGTCGGGAAAGCTCCAGCAAGTGGGCCGCTGCGGCGATCTGGTCGAGGCGGAGAAGGATGCGTTTTCCATTGTCGGGTCCGTAGGTGCGCAGGACTTCCTTGCGTTGGGTGAGCAGCTTGGCCAGGCGCTTGTTCTGGTAGGAGATTTCCACGGGAGAGAAACAACGGCAAGAATTATTTACCCCATGGGTTAATTTTTTGCGCTACCGCCGCACGGACATGAGGAACATGGAGTAGGCCTTCCCGATCCCGTAGTTCATCCCCTTCTGCAGATTCGCCCGCTCCTCGGCCACGAG
>JBMOJP010000064.1:0-14547 GCA_049315725.1 Chthoniobacterales bacterium
CCCGCCATTATCAATCCCGTCCTTCCCGACGCTGTAAACCAGCACGCTCGTCTTGGTGGGTTGATAGCGAAAGGGCTGGCCGGCAAACGGATCCGTGACCGCGCCAGGCGGCAGACGCAACTCGTCGAGCGACTCGGGATAAGCGCCGTTGCGGGCGCGAAACTCCTCCAAGGCCAGCCCGACCGCCGCCAATTGCATCTGCACGATGTATTCGCTTAGGGGAGCAAACACCCGATCCAGCTTAGGCGCGGTGAGACGGGTGAGAAAAGCGGTGAGTGGGATCGTTTCGGCCAATCGGTCGTTGTCCGGATCGCCGGGTTGGAAGGCTGCAATCCGCTCCGACACATTAAGCATAAGTTGCAGGTAGGCCGCGTGATCAGCCGAGACAAGACCATTGAACGGGAGCACATAAGGAACAATCAACCAAGGGAGCGCAGGCTCATCGCCGTCCGGCTCCAGCCTAGGCCAGGCGGACCCCTCCCCCGGACGCAGGCCCCTGCCGCCCAATTGCTCGAACCCCGGGCTGCCAAAGAAGATTCTCTCGCCGTCGAGGGCGCGGGCCAAGCTGAGCCTAGCGCTCCCTGCATGAGCGGCCCACAAATCGAACAACGGCTGCCAGTCGGCCTGCTGAAATGTCCCCGACGGAAGCGCGGCCAACACACTCCCAGTCATCGTTGCAGACATAACATCCACAGACTTTCCCACCAGCCAAGTTACGAGGAACATATCGTCGAGGGAAAACGACGCGAGTCGAGCACAAGCGAAGAGATCGGCGGCTGCGCCACTAGCGTCACCGTCCCGCGCCTTGAGCCAGGCCGCAGTGCCCAGCCAGCGGGAACCGGGAAGAGGTCCAGCAGCCACGACCAAGTCGATGGCGCTTCCCTTAGTGTAGTCTCGGGCAAAGCGCGCGGCTGGTTTCTCTGCGGCTGTCCGCAACGCCTCAAGCATTTCTTGCGTCTCCGGCCACGCCATTTGCGTGCGCAACTCGGCCATCCGCGCCTCGTCGAACAACGCCGGATCGGTTTCCGCCCGGCCCGAACCCGGACAAGGACGCAGAGATCCCTCGCGCCTGTCGAGCAACTTGACCAACGCTTGCGCTCGTATAAGCAGCGCCGCAGCGTTGTCAGCCTCGGAGACGGGGGCGGGTAGAATTTCCGCAGCCGTCGTCGGCAAACCAGCCGCGCGGATGTCCGCCTGGGCCCGCCACAACTTCCAAGAGCCAACGGCCCACCAAAGAAACCACGCGGCCAGCACCAGCGCCACCAAGCCGCCGGCCAACCCAATTGCCCCAAGCGCTATTTGCTTTCCGCGCATGGAAAACTACGGACCGGCGGCCGTTACGACGTCTTCGCTGAGCGCAGGCTCGCTCGACTACTCGAGGATCTTCTCGATCTCCGCCTCGGGCATGTTCATCGGATGCCCCTGCCAGACGATCTCGCCGGCCTTGTTGATGAGGAAGGCGGTGGGGATGCTTTCGATACCGAGCTTGTTCGACAGCCGCCCGCCCGTGTCCGTGGCCACCGGATAGTCCATCGGATTCTCTTTTTGGAACTTGCGGATGACCATTTCCGGCTCATCGGTCACGCCGACGACGGCGAGGCCGCGATCCTTGAACTTCGCGTAAATCTCGTTGAGGTGCGGAATGCTTTTGCGGCAGGGCGGGCACCAGGTGGCCCAGAACTCGAGGAGCAAGGGCTTGCCCTTGATGTCCGGTGTTTTGCCGACGTAGTTCAACGAGGTGGTCGGCAGTTTTTGCCCGGCCATGTCGGCCCGGGCGGGAAGGACCGCGAGAAGCGCCGCGGCCATGCAGATGAGGAGAAGCTGGACGGTTTTCACGCGCCGACTTTAACCCTGACCGCGACCAGGGCAAGCCGTAGAGCCCGTGGTCCGCTCATTTATCCCGTCGTCCGCAGGCCGCCAGCGATGGCGTTGACGGTTTGGAGCAGGTCGATGAGAACTTTCTCGCCCCCATGGCCTTCCCGCAGGCTGCGCCATTGCGCCAACAGGTCGATCTGCCGCTCATGCAGCGCGCGCAGCGCCTCGGCCCGTTTGGCTGTGCTGCGGGAAAACCGCGGCCGGCGGTCTCCCGGCGTGCGGCCGAAGAGCGCAGCCACAGTCTCCCGCGTGAGTTCGAGTTCCCGCGTGATCCGCCCGAGGAAGCGGGCACGGAGGGCTTCGTCGCCCACTAAGCCAGCGTAGAGGCTCATAATCTGGCCATCGGCGCTGGCCTCACTGCTTTCCACGTTGGTCAGAACGTAACGCAGGAAAGGCCAATCGGACACGGCCGTGGCCAGCGCCGCAAAGTCCTCCGGCGTTTCGCGCCGCAGGGCATCCAAGGCGCTGCCCACGCCAAACCAACCCGGCAGAAAGAAACGGCTCTGCGACCAGCTGAAAACCCACGGAATGGCCCGCAGATCGGCCAGGGTGCGGGCTCCGGTGCGACGGGAGGGGCGCGAACCGATGCTGCTGGCCTCGAGCACATCAATCGGGGTGGCCTCGCGATAGAAGTCCATGAAGCCCTCCTCCTCGAGGAGCGCCCGGTAAGCCTGCCGGCTGCCCTCGACCAATCGCTCCATCATCGCCTCTCCTTGCGGCGGCTGCCCGGATTCCTGCTGCCCGAAAGAAAAGCGGCAGGTGCCCGCCAGCAACAACTCGAGGTTGTAGGTGGAGGTGATGAGGTTGGAGAACTTCTGCGAGACCGCCTCGCCCTGTTCGGTGATGCGCAAGTCGCCGTAGAGCGTGCCGGCCGGCAGCGCCTCGAGAAAACGATGGGTCGGACCTGCGCCGCGGCTGATCGTTCCGCCCCGCCCGTGAAAAAATCGGATGCGCGTGCCGCGATCCGCCGCAATGGCGCTGATCCCGGTCTGCGCCCGATGCAGGGCCCATTGACTGGCGAGGATTCCCCCGTCCTTGTTGCTGTCGCTGTAACCGATCATGACCTGCTGCGTCGGGCGCACGCGTCCGGCCGCGCGCCGCGCCGTTTCCTCGTCGGGCTCGGCCACATGCTGCGCCCCTCCCATGCGGTCATCCCGCCGCGCCACCATGGCATCGTGCAGCCAGCGCAAGCTGGAGCGGGTCACCGGATGGTCGAGGAAGCCGGCCATGATGGCGGGTCCGACCTCCAGATCGCCGATGGTTTCGAAAAGCGGAACGACGGGCGTTTTGCAGACCAGTCCGTAGGGTTTCCAATGCGTCAGCCCGGCCTCCTTGGCGAAGAAATACACGGCGAGAAGATCGGAGACCTGACGGGTCATGCTCACGATGGAAACGCCCAGGCCCTTCATACCATAGCGGTTGGCGTAATCGGCGAGCACGCGATACGAGCCGATGACCGCGGCCGCCTCGGGCCCGAGGAACGTGGTCGGCTCAAGCAGATTGTCGGGCCGGGCCAGGCGTTCACTCAGGAAGGCCAGCCGCCGGTCTTCCGGCCACGAGGAAAACGCCGTGTCCGTCGCGCCACTGGCGGCGAGGATTTGCTCGACGGCCAGGTCGTGGAAACGGCTGTTCTGCCGGAGATCGAGGGCGGCCAGATGAAAACCGAAGACCTCGACCAAACGCAGAAGCGGGTCCACATCGGCTTCGACCAATCGGCGGGCCCCCACGGCCAGCAGGCTCCCGCGCAGGACGCGCAGATCCCGCTCAAGTTCGTAGGAGTGGAGGTAGGTGCCCGGGCGATCATCGAGCACGGACTCCCGCTTGGAGGCATTTTCCGCCAACGGCAGACGCCGGACCAGCAGGTCGGCAAAATCGTGCCAAGGCTCCTGCCCGCTCCTGGCCGGGTCATGACCCGTTTCCACCGCCCCCGCCAACGCGGCCCGCAACTCGGGCGGCGGAGTTTGCAGCAATTGGGAGAGGCTCATGCTGGCCCCCAGATGACGCAGGCGGTCCCGCAGCATGAGGAGGCCGTGCAGACGATAATCGGCCAAACTCTGCGCCGTGACCTCCGGCGTGACGAAGGGATGGCCGTCGCGGTCGCCGCCGACCCAGATGCCAAAACGCAGGCGCGGGAGCATGGCGGGATTGGCAATGCGCTCCGGGGCCAGCCCGGCAGCTTTCCAGGCGTCGCGCAGGCGGCGGTCCACCCGGCCCAAAGCCTCGGGGAAGACATTGACCAGATGGTGCAGCATGCCCGTCCGCTCCATCTCGACCGTCGGCTTGTCGAGGAACATTTCTCCGGTCCGCCACAAACGTTCGATCGCTGTCTTGATCTCCTCGCGCAACTCCTCCCGCTCGGCCGGGGTCCAGATGGGATTCTCCAGCCGCACCAGGAGGAGGTAGAGATGCCGGTGCTGGTCGAGCACCGTGCGGCGCTTGGCCTCGGTCGGATGCGCGGTCAGAACCGGCTCGACCCGCAGCCAGGGCAACCAGGAACAAATCTCATCCTCGCTGTGCCCGGCCTCAAGCAGCTGCTTGAGTTGCTGGCCCCACAGGCCGGGTTCGGAATCCAGGCCATTGGCTGTTTCGCTCGCGCGCCGCATCTGCACGGCGGTGTTTTCCTCGACCATGTTGAGCAGGTGAAAGGCAATCGAATAAGCGTGAGCCAGCCTCGGCGGAAACGGCCCGAGGTCGGAAGGAGCAGGCGCACCCTCCCCGGCCCAGGGCAAACGGGCGGCGACATCTTCCTCCCCGAGCCCGGTGAGCACTTCGCGGAAACAGCCCATGAGATAATCCAAATCCTCGTCGATCTTGGCAAATCCGCGTTCCAGTCGTTGTTCGTAAGGAAGATTCTTCATGGACCCCGCTTCTAGTGCGTCAATTAACGTCCGACGGCAAGCATGAGGACAATCGCCTCGGCACAAAGTGAGGAAAAGCAAGTCCTGTGCCGAGTCCGCCGCAAAAACATCATCTGCCATCTTTTTCCATCCGTGGCTAACATCTGAAGGGTCCGCCCCACTTCCTCCAGTCATGCTCAAGCTCATCCTCCGCATCCTCGCCTTTCCCCTCGCGGCGCTCGCCCTCGGTGCAGCCACGCAAGTCTGGCACCCCGAGGGACTCTGGCACGCCGAGACCTCCAGCCCACCCGAGACCGAAAAGACCGAGACCTCACCGCCATGAAACGCGCGGCCATCATCATCCTCCGCCTATTCCTCGGCGGACTTTTTCTCGCCGCCGGGTTGTCCAAAGTCGGGGCGCCCCTGGCCACCCTCGCCTCGGTCTATGGCTACGAAATTGTCCTTCCCGATCTGCTGGCCGAAATCATCGCGGCCACCCTGCCCTGGATGGAAATTCTCGTCGGCCTCGCCGTTGTTTTCGGCTTCTGGCTTCCCGCGGCGCTCGGCTGGACCGCGACCATGCTCTGCGCCTTCACCGCCCTCACCGCCCAAGCCTGGTGGCGCGGTCTGGACATCGACTGCGGATGCCTGGACCTCAGCGGGCTTCACCCCATCCTCGCCGTCCTGAGCACGCCGGGCGGCGCCGCCCTGCGCAACGTCGTCCTGCTCGCCCTCACGGCAACGCTCGCCATGCTGACGCACTGGGGAGAAGCAGCAGCGGGTCGTGGCGAACAATGAGGAAGTTCGCGGCGGGCCGGAATGGGCTTGTCGGCTGCGACGCGGGGGCGGATGGTCGGCGCGATGGACACGTTTTTTCTCGAATTGGGGCGGCGCGTGCGGGCTGACTGGCAGGCGGCGAATTTTTCCCTGGCGGCCTTTCCTGGCATCGCCCAGGCGACGCTCGAGGAGCAATCGCCAGCTGCGCAGGTGGACCTCGCAGCCTTGACTCGCGCGTTCCTGCGCGAAGAGGAACAGCCGGGGCAAACCTCCTCGGGCTTCGGCCAACCGGAGATTGTCGTCTTTGACGATCCGCGTTTTTACATCCAGCTCCTCTTCTGGCTGGACGGCACGACCCAGATTCATCAGCACGAATTCTCCGGGGCCTTTCATGTGCTCGCCGGATCAAGCCTCCACTCCCAGTTTGCCTTCACCAATGTGCAGCCCGTCACGGCCCATTTTCGGTTGGGAGATTTGCGCCTGACCAGCACCGAGCTTTTGCCGACCGGCCACACCGTGCCGATCACGTCGGGGGGAGCCAACATTCATTCCCTCTTCCACCTTGAAACGCCCTCCGTCACGGTCGTGGTGCGCACCCATGCGGACCCGGGCACCGGCCCGCAATTCACTTACCTGCCGCCGCACGTGGCGGTGGATCCATTTTTTACCGATGCGCTGACCACGCGGCGCCTGCAATTGCTCGATGTCCTGGAGCGAACGGACGCCGAAGATTACGCGGAGGTCGTGCGGGACATGGTGGCCGACCTCGATTACGAACGCGGGTTCTTCACGCTGCAAAACTGCCTCACGGCCCTGCGCGAGCGGGGCGAGTGGGAGGACACTTGGGCCGTCTTTGCCGCCAAGCACGGCACCCTCGCCGCTTACGCCGCGCCCACGTTCGAGGAAATCGTTTGGCGCGACCACCTCGTCGGCCTGCGTAGTTCCGTCGAGGACCCCGACCACCGGTTCTTTCTCGCCCTCCTGTTGAGTGTTCAAAGCGCGCCGGACATCCTCGGTCTTGTCGCCGCGCGTTATCCCGGCGATCCGGTCGCCACCGTGCTCGGATGGGTGGAGGAACTCAGCGAATCCTCCGACGAGGGCACATGGCTGCTCGACGCCGAGTATCCAGCCGAAGAGGACGACGGGACGGAGGCGCCACTCGACCGCTTTCTCGCCACCCTGGCCCGCTGCCTCAAGGGCAAGGCCGACAAAACCGACACCGCCCGGCGCGAGGCGCTGGCGCAGTCCAGCCTGCGAGCCCTGGTCGCGTGAGCGCTCCGGACCACTACGCCACGCTCGGCCTCGACCGTCACTGCACGACGGCGGAAATCCGCGCTGCCTATCGCCGGCTGGTCAAACGGCATCATCCGGATGTGAATCGCGCCGCCGCGGACGCCACCGCAAGCGTGCAGTCACTCAATACAGCGCACGAAACGCTGCGCGATCCCGCGCGTCGCGCCGCCTACGACCGTGAGTTGGTCGACGAGAAGCCGCCGAGTCCAGCTAGACCGGAGGGACGAACGCGCGACATCGCACAGGATGTGATGTTGCGGGTTGAGGAGTTTCTGCGCGGGGCCACGCTGAACATCCGGGTCAACGATCCCGCCAATCCGCGCGGAGCTGAGAGCTACGAACTCGAGGTGCCGCCCGACACAGCACCGGGCACGAAATTTCGCCTGGCCCGGGCCGAACCGTTCTCCAGATCTTTCGTCGTCGTGCGTGCGCGCGTGCTGCCGGGGTCGCGCTTCCGGGTCCGGGGATCAGACCTGCGATGCGATCTGCGGATCAGCGCAACGCGCGCAGCCGGCGGCGGCACCGAGGCGATCCCGGGCCCGAGCGGTCGAATGGTCCGCGTGACCATCCCCGCCGGAGTGGCCCGGGGCGCGGTGCTCAAGGTGCCAGGCGAAGGCCTGCCCAAGCCACGCGGCGGCCGGGGCGACCTGCTGGTCCGCGTGAACTACCGCGTCGAGGTGAAGGTCACGCGTGGAGCAACGCAAAGACGCTCGTTCCGGCGACTGGGCTGATCGATTACAGAAACCAACAGGGCGGTTGCGTCTCCGCGCCTCGGCGGGACAACCATTGTGCCAAGCTCAGCCCGCCGTGAGGGCGGCGCGCTCGTTGGAGAGGCCGCCGGTCTTTTCCAGGAAGTAGTCGTAACCTCCGGGGTAGCTCGTGACCTGGCCGGCGTTGACGTGGAGGACTTTGGTCGCAAGCTTTTTGATGAAGTGCACGTCGTGGCTGATGAAGACAAGCGTGCCCTCGTATTTCTCCAGCGCGAGGATGAGCGATTCGACGGTGTGGATGTCGAGGTGGGTGGTCGGTTCATCGACGAGGAGAAGATTGGGCGGATCAACGAGAAACTTGATGAGGTTGAGGCGGGTCTTCTCGCCTCCGCTGAGGATGGCCGTCTTCTTGTAGATGTCGTCCTTGCGAAAAAGAAAGGAGCCGAGGATGCCGCGGGCGTCGTTCTCGCTCATCTCGCCGTTGCTGGCCATGACCTCCTCCAAAACCGTGCGGGCCGCATCGAGAGTGGCCGCACGGTGCTGGCTGAAATAGCCGAGCTTGAGGTTGTGGCCCTCGTTGCGCGTCCCTTTTTGGAAGGGGACGACATTGGCGAGGATTTTCATGAGGGTGGATTTGCCGGCCCCGTTCGGCCCGACCAGCACCGTGCGCTCACCCCGCTCGATGCTGAGGTCGAGGCCGCGGTAGACCACATTGTCGCCGTAGGCCATGTGGATGCCCTCGAGCGAAATGGACCGCTGACCGCCGCGAGGCGGCTGGGGAATTTGAAAGCGGAACGGTTTTTTGGGCGGCAACGGTTTCTCGATCAATTCCATCCGCTCGATCTGCTTGAGCTTGCTCTGGGCCTGCGAGGCTTTCGAGGCGACCTGACGAAAGCGTTCGTAAAAATCGCGGAGGGCGGCGATTTCCTTCTGCTGGTTCTTGTAGGCGGCCGCCTGCTGCTCATAGCGCGCTTCGCGTTGCTCGAGGTAGGCCGCGTAGTTTCCGCGGTAGGACACGAGGCGCTGCTCGGAAATCTCGTAAACGGTCTCAATGATCTCATCCATGAACTCGCGGTCGTGCGAGATGAGAAAAACGGCGCCGGCATAGGTCTTGAGGTAGTTCTGGAGCCAGAGCAACGAGAGAAGATCGAGGTGGTTGGTCGGCTCGTCGAGGAGGAGAAGATCGGGCTCCATGACGAGAAGCCGCGCGAGGTGCGCCCGCATGACCCAGCCGCCGCTGAGCTCACTCGCTTTGCGCTCGAAGTCGGTTTCACGGTAGCCGAGGCCGGCCAGAATTCGCTTGGCCTTGGCCTCGACCTTCGGGTCGCTGAGGGCGGAATGCTTGTTCGTGGCCTCCTGGTATTCCGCGCTCTCAACCTCGCCAGATGCTTCCATCTCGGCGAGACGCCGCTCCAAGGCAGGAATTTCGCCGGCGCGGCCGGTGGCTACATCCATCACGGTCTCATTCCCGATGGCTTCACCCTCCTGCGCGAGGTGGCCGATCATGGTCCACTCGTCCCGCTCGATGACCCCCGCGTCGGGTTCGTCCTTCTTCAGAATCAGCCCGAAAATGGTGGACTTGCCCGCCCCGTTGGGACCGACGAGGGCGACGCGTTCGCCGTAGTTGATCTGGAGGTCGGCGTGCTCGAAAAGCGTGCGGCCCCCGAGGGTTTTCTTGAGTTTGCGGATCGTCAGCATGGAAAAAGTCCACGCAGACTACGCGAAATTGCGGAGATTCAAACCAAACTGCGCTAATCTGCCGTCCCAGTGGACGATTTTTCGGCGCAAATTGTGGTGGTGGGCGGAGGTCCGGCCGGCTTGCGGGCGGCCGAGATCGCGGCAGCGGGCGGAGCGCCGGTGACGTTGTTTGACGCCAAGGCCTCGGTCGGGCGGAAATTTCTCGTCGCGGGCGGGGGCGGGCTGAATTTGACCAAGGAGGAAGAGGCGGAGCACTTCGCTGCGCGCTATCGTGGGCCGAGGATGCCCCACGATTTTTGGCGGCGGCTCGTCGCGGAATTCGGGCCGGAGGACTTGCGGGCCTGGGCCGCCGGGCTGGGCGTGGAGACATTTGTCGCCTCGACCGGCCGGGTCTATCCCAGCGGCATGAAGGCTGCACCATTGCTCCGCGCCTGGGTGCGACGACTGCGCTCAGCAGGCGTGGAGTTTGCGCTCAGCCATCGTCTTTCGGGCCTCAACGGCACAACCCTCTCGTTCGTCACCCCAACGGGCCCACGGGAGGTGCACGCTGGTGCGGTGGTGCTTGCGCTGGGCGGCGGTTCGTGGCCGGAGACGGGATCGGATGGCGGCTGGGTGAATAATCTGCGGGCCGCCGGGGTGGATGTGGCTACGTTGCAACCGGCGAACTCCGGTTGGTCGGTCGCTTGGCCGGTAGAGGTCCTCGCCATGGCCGGAAGCCCCTTGAAAAACGTGGTCGTGCGCACCCCCGACGAGGAGGTCGCTGGCGAATTGATGCTCACGACCTACGGACTGGAAGGCGGAGCGATCTATGCCCTTGGTGCGTCCCTGCGGGGCATGACGCAGCCCGAGGTGGGGATTGATTTCAAGCCCGGGGTGACGGTGGAGCGTTTGGTGGCACGGTTTGGCACCGTGAGGGAAACGCCCGGCGACATCTCCCACGAAGGTTGGGAGGCACTGACGCGGGAGGCCGCAGAGCGGTGGCGGTTGGGGGCCGCCGCATTGGCCGTGCTGCGAACGACGAGACCGCTAAACAGCGTGGCGGCGCTGGCGGCGCGGGTGAAGGATTGCCGGATTGCCCTGGGCGAACCGCGGCCGCTGGCCGAGGCCATTTCCTCCGCGGGCGGCGTGCGGTGGGGCGAACTGGATGGACACCTGATGCTACGGCGCATGCCGGGGGTTTTCGTCGCGGGCGAGATGATTGATTGGGAGGCACCGACCGGCGGCTATCTGCTCCATGGAGCATTCGCCACGGGTAGCCTGGCCGCGCGCGGCGCCTTGCAAAGGCTCACGCCATGACGAATCTGGCCAATCTCCTGGCCCAGCCTGGCCCGGTGCTGGCGCTGGCGCCCATGCAGGACGTGACCGACTGGGCGTTCTGGCGCCTGGTGGCCGGCTACGGCGGGGCCGACGTGTATTTCACGGAATACTTTCGGGTCACCGAGACATCCCGACTCGACCGGAATGTGCTGCGCTCGATCGAGGAAAATCCCACGGGGCGCCCGGCTATCGGCCAACTCATCGGCAATGACCCGCAAGCGCTAGCCAGAGCGGCGCGCGAGCTGGAGCAGTATCCGGTCGCGGCGGTGGACCTGAATCTCGGCTGCCCGGCGCCTGTCGTTTACCGCAAGTGTGCCGGCGGTGGTTTGCTGCGCGATCTCCCGCGGGTGGATCGAATCCTTGGAACACTTCGCGACGCGGTGCGCGGGCCCTTCACCGTCAAGACCCGGCTTGGCTTCGACTCGCCTGCGGCCTTCGATGATCTGCTCGCCATTTTCGCGCGACATTCGCTTGATCTACTCACCGTGCATGGACGGACCGTTTTGGAGATGTATCGCGCGGAGGTGCATTACGACTTCATCGCGCGCGCGGTCGCGGCCATGTCCTGTCCGGTGCTGGCCAACGGGAACGTGGATTCCGCCGCGACGGCTCAACGTGTGATGATCGAGACGGGCGCACGGGGCTTGATGATCGGACGCGGCGCGATCCGCAATCCGTGGATCTTCGCGCAGATTCGCGCGCGGGAACGCGGGGAGGCCGCAACACAAACAACTGGGAGGGATGTGTTGAGTTATGTCCGGGCGCTCTACGACGCGACCTTGCCGCCCGGCGGGACCGAAACGCGGCAGGTGCAGAAGATGAAGAAATACCTCAACTTTCTCGGCGTCGGCGTGGACCCCGCGGGGGAGTTTCTGCATGCGATGCGACGGGTTACGACGGAGGAGGACCTGTTCCGTGTCTGCGCCACGCATCTCGACCACGATGCGCCCATGCGGCTGGAAGCCTCCGCGGCTGAGGATGCGGGCTTAACTTTCACCGCCGATTGACCTATCTTTCCCCGGCTTCCGCGTGCCTTGGCGGATGATTCACCGCGTCCCTGTAGTTCAACGGATAGAACGGAGGTTTCCTAAACCTTAAATCCGGGTTCGATTCCCGGCGGGGACATTGGTGTTCGGGAAACTTGCACAAACGACCGTTCGGCGACTTATTGCGCCATGGCAATACTCCGGGCCGCCTCTCTGCCCTGGCTTCTGGCCGGGTTCGTTGGGGCCGTGTGTTTGGCCGGTGGCATGGCCCAGGCCCAGAGCACCGTCTCGACCTGGCGGGAGCAGGCGGAGAACACGAACCAAATCACGGCGACGCTGGCCAGTAAGCGATCCGTCACGCAGACAACGGTCTTCGCGGAGGGCGCCCGCGCCTTCCAAATGGCGCATCCGAACAACACGGATGAGACAGTCGTGCTGAATCCGGTCATTCTTCCGGGTGCCGCGACGAAGCTGTTTTTTTGAGAGCCAACTGGGCTAGGCCAACCCGGGCCAAGGTGGCCAAGGCGGAGGTTTCGACCAATGCAGGCACAAGCTGGGACACCCTGTGGTCGCTCGCCGGATCGGGCGGCGCTGGCCAAGGCGGGTTTGGTCTGGTCACCGTATCACTCGCGGCCTACGCCAATGTGCCTCTCAAAGTCCGCTTCCGTTATGATTACGTCAGCGGCAGCTATTACAACACAACCGGCACCAATCCACCGGTCGGCTGGTTCATTGACGACATCCAGATCGGCGAGAATTTCATCAAGCGGCTCTATCTCGGCACCGGCGAGCCCACGGCGACGGAGATTCAAATCCTGGAATTCATGAACCGGGCGCGGGCTGATGCGGTGGCCGAGGACACGCGGTTGCGCACCTCGACCGACCCGGATGTGGTCGCCGCCACAACATTTTTCGGGGTGAACTTCACCACCATGACGGCACAGTTCGCCGCTGGCCATGAATGCGAAGCTGCTGGCTGCGGCGCGCCTGCACAGCCAGGACATGTTCAACAACGTCTTCCAAAGTCATGTTTCCTCGGCCAGCCCGATACCGCCGAACCAGTGTCGTCGTCGGCTCCCGCACCAACGGAACGAACGTGGTCGGCCCACTGCTCGTCACCCACGATCTCGGCACGCAGACAGGCGGCGGCGTCCCCCTCATCACCGGCGTGACCTACTCGGATCTTGATGGTGACAAATTTTACGATCCGGGCGAGGGCCTCGGGGGTGTTCGGGTCGACGTGGACGGCTCCAGCTTCTTCGCCACCAGTTCGACCAACGGCGCCTACGCCGCGCCAGTCCCGACCAACGGGACCTATCAGGTGACCTTCTCGCCGCGTAACGCGACGCCGGTCCGGCGCGACGTCACCGTGGTGAGCAACAACAATGTCAAAGTCGATTACCGCGGCGAATTCCTGCGCATCAACTCGATCCACCGGGCCTGAGCTACCGCGGCGGTGGCGTGGCCCAACTCCGGGACCGCATGTCCGAGACCAACTCGACGAGCGTGGCCAGCGTGGCCACCAGCATGAGGGTGATGAGGCTGGCGGCAAAAAGTTTCGGCTCACCCATGGCAAAGGCTTTCCAACCGGCCCAAGCGCGCCAGGAGAAAGCGCCCAGCAGCAGCAACGTGGTGGCCAGGCCGGCCCAGCGGGACCAGCCAGAGCCACGCAACATCATGCAGCCCCACAAACAGGAGAGGGAGCCGAAGGTGCCGCCGGAAATGAGCGCGGTCTTGGCCGCCGAGGGATTGGAAAGATACCCGGCCGCTCCGCAGATGATGAGGAACGCCCCGAAAACGATGAACCAGCGACCGAGGAATTTCAGGAGGAGAGTTTTTCCGCGAGAAGGTCCCCAACCATGGCAGGGTTGGCCTGGCCCTTCGAGAGTTTCATCACCTGGCCCTTGAGGAAGTTGAGCGCGACGACCTTGCCCGCGCGGTAGTCGGCGACGGATTGCGGGTTGGCCGCGATGACCTCGTCACACAGCGGCCCGATGGCCCCGGCGTCGCTTTCCTGCTTGAGCCCCTTTTCTTCGACGATGGCGGCGGGGTCACGTCCGGTGGCAAACATGTCGGCAAAAACCTCCTTGGCCTGCTTGCCGTTGATTTGTCCGCCGGCCACGAGGGCGACGAGCGCATCAAGTTGGACGGGCTGGATCGGGCACTCCGCGACCGGCTGACCCGCCGCGGCCAGCGCGCTTTGCAGGTCGTTGAGAATCCAGTTGGCGATTTGTTTGCCGCGGGGCGAGCCTCCGGCCGCTTTTTCAAAATAGGTGCCGAGTTCGAGGTTGTCGGCCAGCACGGCGGCGTCATAGGCGCTGACCGCGAAGTCCTGCTCATAACGCGCCCGCTTTTGCCCGGGCGTTTCCGGCAACACGGACCGGGCCGAGGCGAGGAGTTTCTCCGTATGCACCGGCATGAGGTCGGGATCGGGAAAGTAGCGGTAGTCGTGGGCTGACTCCTTGACGCGCATCAACTGGGTCTCGCCCCGGTCATCGTCCCAACGGCGCGTCTCCTGCTGGAGCGAGCCGCCCCCGCGCAGAATCTCGATCTGGCGGTCGATCTCGTAAGCGAGAGCCCGGCGCACGCCGCTGATCGTATTGAGATTTTTCAGCTCGATCTTGGTGCCGAATTTTTCCGTCCCGGCCGGACGCACCGAGACATTCACATCGCAGCGCATCTGGCCCTTTTCCATGTCGGCATCGCTCACATCGGCGTAGACCAGATGCTGCTTGAGCGAGGACAGGTAGGCGAAGGCCTCCTCCGGGTCGGCGATGTCGGGCTCGGAGACAATCTCCATCAGCGGCGTGCCCGCGCGGTTGAAATCGATGCCCGAGGCGCTCTCGAGGTGAAAGCTCTTGGCCACGTCCTCCTCGAGGTGAATGCGGGTGAGGCGAATGACTTTGTCCGGTGTGGCGATGCTCTTTTGCGCATCCTTGGGGTAGGCCAACTCGGGCAGGGGCACCCCACCGCCGAGGCAGAGCGGCATGTCGTATTGGGAAATCTGGTAGTTCTTCGGCATGTCCGGGTAGTAGTAGCTCTTGCGGTCGAACT
>JBMOJP010000065.1:0-14191 GCA_049315725.1 Chthoniobacterales bacterium
TTCATGCGTCCGGCCTCGGTGATCATCCCCTGGTTCCAGGCCGGGGACCAGACGAGGTCGACCTCCGCGGATTCCACCCCGGGAACGGTCAGAATGCGGCTGCGGGCGTCGGCCGCAATGGTTGGACCCATGCCGCAGCCCGGGGCGGTGAGGGTCATTTTGACGTTCACCGTCGTGCCGCCCGCTTCGCTGCGGCCGAGGATCAGATCGTAAACGAGGCCGAGGTCCACGATGTTCACCGGAATCTCGGGATCGTAAACATTCTTGAGTTGGGTCCAGACATCATCCTCTTTGACGTCGCCTCCCCCACCCGTGCTGACCGGCACCGTCGGTGTCGCTGCGGTCGGCTCGATCCCGAGGGCATCGGCATCAGTCTCGGCCACGCGGGCCAGGCCGGTCTGGGTGGCCACGGTGTAGGTTCCGCCCAACGACTGGGTGATGATGACGGGGCTGCCCGCCACGAGCGTCGATTCCTCGCCGCTGGGAATCAGGATCACTTTGCAGTCGCGGGTCAGGCTGATTTCACGATGGGTCATGGGGTACAAATTAGCCCCGCCCCGCGGCGAGTCCAATCAAATGGTTTCACCGCGCGCCCGGCCGGGTATAAGCTGCGGTTTCGTATGCGTTGCCAAACCCTGTGGGAGGCCCGGTGGATTCTGCTCGCACTCGTGGTTCTGACTGCGGGGGCGTGGCTGGTTGCGCCTTGGCTGGCGGCCGTCCCGGGGGCGCTGCTGATTTTCACCCTCAGTTTTTTCCGCGACCCGCGGAGGGACATTCCGGGCCAGGAGGGCGATGTCGTCTCGCCGGCCGATGGACGAGTCACCGACATCACCGAGATGGAAGAAGACGAGGTGACAAAAACGCGGATGCGGCGCGTCGGCATTTTTCTCTCGGTCTTCGACGTGCACGTCAATCGCATGCCGCTCGAAGGGCGCGTGATTTACAGTGCGAACCGGGAGGGAGGCTACCATGACGCGCGCAGCCCGCTGGCTTCGACCCACAACACCGCGCGGACCTGGGGCCTCGACTGCGGGGGGCACACCCTGGTCGTCCGGCAGATCACCGGAGCGATCGCCCGCCGCATCGTGCCGTGGGCCAAAGTCGGCGACCACCTGGGCCGCGGCCAGCATTTCGGCATGATCCGTTTCGGTTCACGCACGGAGATTTACCTACCCACGGGCTGGCCTCTTTGTGTCGGGATCGGAGAACACGTCCGAGGCGGAGCGAGCATCGTCGCCCGGGTGCAGCCAGCCAGCGGCACGGCCCAAGAGGAGCAAGGATGAGCGACGAGAACAGCCGGGACAGCAGCGGGCCGAAGATCTACCTGCTGCCCAACCTCATGACCGCAGGAAATCTTTTCTGCGGTTTCGCCGCCATTCTCAACATCCTCGATGCGGTCATTCAGATGAACTCGGGCCTCGATCCGGCAGCGAAGATTTACGCGGCCATCTGGTTCATTCTCGGGGCCTGCATTTTCGACCTGCTCGACGGGCGGCTCGCTCGTCTGGGTGGAAACGAAAGCGCGTTCGGCCGGGAGTTTGATTCCCTGGCCGACATTGTTTCCTTCGGCATCGCGCCGGCCCTGCTGACCTTCCACATCGTGCTGCGCGACTTCGACCGATACGGCTGGCTCATCGCCTTTGTTTACCTCGCCTGCGGCGCCCTGCGCCTGGCGCGGTTCAACTGCGTGGCGGCGCAGTCCGACCCGGGCCAGGGCCCCAAGGATTTCGAGGGCTTTCCCATCCCGGCGGCGGCGGGACTCATCGCCTCACTGACCCTCGGCATGCTCTGGCTCGACGCCGGAAACAAAACGATCGGCCCATGGAAATTCGCCCTGCCTCCGCTCATGCTCTTCCTCTCCTTCATGATGTTCAGCCGCGTGAGCTACCCGAGTTTCAAGGGCGTCAACTGGCGAACCCGTCGCTCCATTCCGAAGTTCCTCGGCATCATTGTCGTGCTCATCTTCACCGCGATGAACTACGAGTGGATGCCGGCCGTGCTGTTTATCGCCTACCTGCTTTATGGGTTGGCCCGTCCGCTCATCTCCCACTCCTGGCGGAAGGAAATCGAGGCGGAAGACGAAGAAGAGGACGCGGAAAACGACCGCGCCTGATCAGAAGGGAATGTCGTCGTCGGACGGCTCGCCACCGGCGGCCTCGGAGGGGGCGGCCGACTTGGCCGGACGGGATGTTCCCGCCGAGGAGCGGGCGCTGCCGCCTTCGCCCCCCCCACCACCACCGCCCTCGCGGGAACCGAGCAGTTGGAAATTCTCGCAGACGACCCGAAGCTTCGAGCGCTTCTGGCCGGTCTGCTTGTCATCCCACGAATCGAGTTGCAAACGGCCCTCGATGAAGACCGGACGGCCTTTCTTCAAATACTCGCCGGCCACCTCGGCCTGCCGTCCCCACATGGTCACGTCAACGAAGGTGACTTCCTCGCGCTTCTCCCCGCCATCGGCCGTGTAGACTCGGTTGACCGCAAGGCCAAGTTCAGCCACCGCAGTGCCTTTGGGTGTGTATTTGACCTCGGGATCGCGCGTGCAGTTGCCGAGGAGGATGACTTTGTTGTAGGAGGAGGCCATGGTGGTGCGAGGCGCGGGTCAGGTTGTTCAGGCGGCCTGAGCGACGGGTTTGAGCTTCTGGTAATGCTGGAGGTGAATGGCGGGGTCAAGCTTCCACTTGGCCTGGAGCTCCGCGATCTGCGCGGGCGTGGCGTGCACGACGAAATTGGCGTAAAAGCCGGAACTCTGCTTGCGGCTGATGTAGGCGAACTGCCGCTTCTCCAGGCGCTGCACCTGCTCGACCTCCACCTTGGCGGACTTGAGTTGTTGCTCCACGGCCTCGATGAGGTCGTTGGCTGATTCTTCCTTGCCCTTGGTGTTCAGGACCAAAAGGATTTCGTAGCGTCGAGTTGTCATAATCCTTCTTTATTGAATTCATTCATCGCCGCGGCAAGCCCGTATTTCAAAATATGAAAGATTGCCTCGGCCGCCCGGGTCAGCGCCGCGGGCAATAATTCCTCCTCCAGCGTGGTAAAACGACCCAGCACGTGGTCGTGCAGACTGACCGGTTCGGGCGGCGACCCAATTCCGATGCGTAAGCGTGGCACAGCCTCGGCGGCAAAATGGGTCAGCACGGATTCCAGCCCGTTGTGCCCCCCCGGACCGCCGCCGGGACGGAGGCGCAGACGCCCGAAGGGCAGGGCCACGTCGTCCAACACGACCAACACCCGCTCGCGGGGAATCTTGTGGAAGTCGGCCAGGGCACGAACCGAGACCCCGCTGAGATTCATGAAGGTCGTGGGCTTGATCAACCAAGCCCCCGGGAGGCGGGACACCAATCCGTCGAAGCGCGCCTGCTCGCGGAAAGGCTCTGCCGGGCCCAGCGCGTCGAGGGCGAGCCAACCGATGTTGTGGCGCGTGCGCGGGTAGCGGTCGCCCGGATTACCCAGGCCCGCGATGAGCCATGGACCGGATGTTGTTTCCTCGGCGGCAGACACCGCGCAGCCCTAGGATTTCTTGGCCTCGGCCTCGCCCTCTTCGGTCTTCTTCTCGCGAATGACCTCGGGCTCAGTCGCGGCACCTTCGGCTGCCGTGGAGGCGGTCTCGTCAACCACCTTGGGTTCGGAAACGATGAAGACCGTGACCTCGGGTTCGGAGACGTAGGTCACGCCCGCCAGAACGGGCAACTGCGAAACGTGGAGGGACTCCCCCAGATTGAGCCCGCTGACGTCCACGCGAATGATGTCCGGCAGATCCTTGGGCAAACACTCGACCTCGATGGTGCGCAGGCTCTGCTCGAGCAGTCCGCCGAAATTTTTCACCCCGTTGGCCTCACCGACCGGCTCGATCACGACCTCGGCCACGAGGGTCTCGTTGACCGAAACAGCCTGGAAATCCACGTGGAGAATGGTCTGGTTGACGGGGTGATGTTGGACCTCGTTGATGAGCGCGAGACGGGCTCCGGCCTTGCCGCCGTCGCCGATTTCAAGATTGACGAGAATGTTTTCGCCGACCGTGTGGGAGAGGAGCGTGTCAATGGCCTTGCGGTCAATTTGCAAAGGCGTGGGCTCGACCCCACTGCCGTAGAGAATGCCCGGAACGGCCTTGGCGGCCTTGATTTTTTTCACGGCATTGCGGCCGAGAGCGGTGCGGAGCGAGGCCTTTAAGCTGACTTGATTCGACATAGGGTCGGTGACGCTACGCAGATTGTCCGTTGATTTCAAACAAAGAAGTCACGGACTCGTCGTCGTGGATGCGTTTGATCCCCTCCCCGAGCAGACTGGCGACCGAACAAACCGTGATCGGGCACCCCTCCAATTTGGGCACGGGCACACTGTTGGTCGTGACCAATTCGTGCAGCGAGGTGTCGCGCAAACGCTCGGCCGCCGGGCCGGTCAGGACGGCATGCGAAACCATGGCATAAACATCGCGGGCCCCGGCTTTGCGCAGGATGCGGGCGGCTCCGGCCAGCGTCCCGGCGGTTTCGGTCAGGTCGTCCACGAGGAGCACGTTCTTGCCTTCGACTTCGCCGATGACGTGCTGCGCCTCGGTCTCGCTCGCGCTGATCCGGCGTTTGACCACGATGGCCAGATTGGTGCCCAGCGCCTGGGCGTAGGCCGAGGCCATTTTCACGCCGCCCACGTCGGGCGAGACGACCACGAGGTCGGCGAGATTTTTCGCGCGGATGTATTTGATCAGCACCGGCGCGGCGTAGAGATGGTCCATGGGAATGTCAAAAAATCCCTGCAACTGCTGCGCGTGGAGATCCATGGTCAGCACGCGGTTGACTCCGGCGGCGACGAGAAGGTTGGCCACCAACTTGGCCGTGATCGGCACCCGCGGCTGGTCTTTGCGATCCTGACGGGCGTAGCCGAAAAACGGCAGCACCGCGGTGATCCGTGCCGCGCTGGCCCGTCGCGCCGCGTCCACCATGATGAGCAATTCCATCAGGTTCTGATTGGTCGGCGGGCAGGTCGGCTGGATGATGAAGAGGTCGCGCCCGCGGATGTTTTCATTGATGCGGACGAAAGTTTCGCCGTCCGGAAACGAGCTGACCGTGGCGTCAGTCAGGGGCATTCCAATGTATTCCGCGATCTCCCGCGACAACTCCGGATGCGCCGTGCCCGAGATGAGCCTCATTTCTGGTTTGCCGCGTAACATAGCCGTGTAGGTTCCCCGACCGAGGGGCGGTCTTGCAATTGCAAAAATGCGGTTGGCGGTAAACTATCGCCGCCATGACGCCCTCCGCTGTCCATTCGCCCGACCCGCGGGAGGTCCTCGCTCCCCTCGGACTCCGGCTCACTCCGACAGTGGCGGCTTTTGCCCGCGACCTGGCGGCGGCCGATGACGTCCGGCTCGAGTCCATGGCGCGCCGGGCCCGGGCGCTTTCGCGGCGGCATTTCGGTCGGGCCATGCGCCTGTTCGCGCCGCTTTACCTTTCGAACGAATGCATCAACAGCTGCTCCTATTGCGGATTCTCCCGGGAGAATGCGATCCTGCGGGTCACGCTCGAAGCTGAGCAAGTGCGGGCCGAAGCCCGACACCTCGCCAGCCAGGGATTCCGCAGCATCCTTCTCGTCGCGGGCGAACATCCGAAGTTTGTCTCGAACGGATACCTCGAGGAGATCATCCGCCTCCTCGCCCCCGAGATTCCGTCGCTCTCCATCGAAGTCGCACCGATGGAAAAGGCCGACTACGTTCCCCTCGTTCGGGCGGGAGCAGAGGGCCTCGTGGTTTATCAGGAAACGTATCATCGGCCGACTTATGCGGAGTTGCACCTCTCCGGCCCGAAGAAAGATTACGATTGGCGGCTGGCCTGCCCGGAACGCGGGCACGCGGCCGGCTTTCGCCGCATCGGCATCGGCGTGCTCCTTGGCCTGTGGGATTGGCGCGAGGAGGCCATTGCGCTGGCGGCGCACCTCGACCATCTGCAGCGGGTGTGTTGGAAATCCCACCTGACCATCAGCCTGCCGAGGCTGCGTCCGGCAGCGGGCGGATTCGCCCCGACCCATCCGGTCAGCGATCGCGACTTCGTGCAATTGCTCTGCGCCTTCCGCCTGCATTTTCCGCGGGCTGGATTTGTCCTCAGCACGCGCGAACCGGCGGATCTGCGCGATGCGCTGGCCCTGCTGGGCGTGACGGTGATGAGCGCGGGCAGCCACACCGAACCGGGAGGCTACACCGGACTCGGACGCGACAATCTGCACCTGACAGTGCGCGGACGTGCGCTGGCCTGCGATACCCCGGAGGACGCGCTGGCCACGGAGCAGTTCTCCACCTCGGACCAGCGCCCTCCCCGGGAGGTGGCGGCACGTTTGCGCGAACTCGGACTTGATCCGGTCTGGAAAGACTGGGAGCACGCCATTCTTTGCCCGTGAAAATCCTGCTCAACGGCCAGGAGCGGGAGGTGCGCGCGAGCCAGGTCGAAGAGCTGGTGGCTGAACTCGGCCTTCCCCTCGCCGCGGCCCTCGTCGAGCAGAACGGCCGGGCGCTCCTGCGCTCCGAGTGGGCGGCAGCGGCCCTGCGCGACGGCGATCGCGTGGAGATCATCCGCCTGGTGGCCGGCGGCTAGGTCGAACAACGCCCGGCCACAATCGTGCACCTCATCAGCGCGCGCGCTCGACCACGACCTCCGCTCCCTCAACCCTCAGCGCTACGACCGACGCTCCCGCCGGGAGGAATTCTCCCTCGGCCCTCGCATCGATCAATTCACCAGCGAACTCGGCCCGTCCCACCGGACGCAGCATGGAGATGGCCCGCCCCACGTCTCCCGCGCGCACCGGCAAGTGCGCGGCCCCGGGCTCATCCATGGTCAGCGATCCCCCACCCGGCTGGCTGGCCGTCAGGACCAAATGACGCAGCACCGGCAACTGCGGAAAGAAACGCGCGAGGAAAAGAATGGCCAGCGCGGATAGGCCGAAGGCGGCACCGAGATTGGCCAGCGGGGGCAGGAAGGCGTCGAACGACGGCCAATCGGGCGCATCCGGGTAGTAGTCAACCATGGCCCAAAGCAGCGACCCGAACATCAGCGCAGCCCCGGTCAATCCCACCACGACCACGCCCGGGATGAAGAGAATTTCGATCAGCACGAGAATGATGCCCAGCGCGAAGACGGCCACCACTTCCATCCCGGTCAATCCCGCGACGTAGTGCCCGGCAAAGAAGAGCAGGAAACAAGCGGCCGCGATGACCCCGGGCACGCCGAAGCCGGGCGACTTGAACTCGATGTAGGTCCCGACGATGCCGCCGAGCAGGAAGAGCGGAGCCAGCATGGTGATGACCAGTGCCGCGCGTTCGAATCCGCTCGGCTTCGCTTCGACCACCGGCCCGGTCAGACCGGCGTCACGCACGAGGGCTGCGATGGACGGCGCGATCCCCGCCGCGAGGAGAGGCTGGCCGTTGATTTTCTCCGCCGCTTCCTGCGCGCTCAAGGTGAGCAGTTCGCCCTTTTCATCGACGACCTGATCACCGACTTTGACCTCCTTGGCCTTGTTGATGAAGGCCTCGGCAATCTCGGGGTTATGGCCGTTGCGCTCGGCCGCACTGCGGAAGTAGCCGGAATAATAGGAGACGATTTTGTCGTTGAGGGTTTCAGGGATTTCCTGGCCGCCGCCCATGACGGGAGCGGCCGCGCCGATCGCGCTGACCGGAGCCATCCAGATTTGCTTCGTCCCGAGGGCGATGAGCGCTCCAGCCGACCCGCCATTCGGGTTGACGTAGGTCAGGGTCGGCGCTTCGACCTTGAGCAATGCTTGGAGAATCTCCACGCCAGCCCCGAGCTCACCGCCCGGAGTGTCCATGTCGAGAATGAAGGCGGAGGCATTGGCCGCCTCGCCCATTTTAATGATGCGGCGCAGAAAGAAGAATTGGGCGCGGGAGACCTCGCCCTTGAGTGGGATCACCACCACCGCACCCTCGGGCACGCCGCCGGTGAGCGGGCTGACCACGGGCAAGGGCTGCTCGGCGGGTGGAGTCGCCTCCGCCTTTTTCGCCGCCGCCGGTTTCTGTGCCAGGGCCGGTGCGACCAGAGCGACGGCGAGCAGAACAGGCAGGAGACATTTCATGGCAGCCGCAATCTCCCCCGCGCAACGCAGGCTCTCAAGCGGATTCGGCCGCCGACAAAAATGGCGCGCGCCGATTTGCCTGGTCGGTTACACTGGGCCGCCCATGCCGCGTATCGCCGAGGAAAGCATCGAGAGAGTGGCCGCCGCCAATGACATCGTGGAGGTCATCGGCAGCTATTTTCCGCTCAAGCGTGCCGGCACCAGTTGGCGGGCGCTCTGCCCATTCCACCGCGAGAAATCACCCTCCTTCCATGTCAGCCCGCAGAAGCAGGCCTACTATTGCTTCGGCTGCGGCGCAGGCGGGAGCCTCTTCAAGTTCGTCATGGAATACGAGCGGGTCGACTTTGTCACCGCGGTGCAAAGGCTGGCCCAGCGCGCCGGCGTGACCATCATCGAGGAACAGGCCAGCCCCGGCGAAGGGCGGCGCCGCGAACTGCGCGACCGTTTGCTGGAAATGCATCGTCTGGCCGCCGACTGGTTTGCCCGCAATCTCCTCCGCTCCGCCGCCGGGGCCGGAGCGCGCGATTACCTCAAGTCGCGCGAGATCACCTCGGAGACAGCGAAAGACTGGCAACTCGGCTACGCGCAGGACTCGTGGGACGCGCTGCTCGGGCATTGCCGTGAAGCCGGATTCAGCGATGAGGAGCTGCGGGCCAGCGGGCTCTTTACCGGCGGAGATGGCAACGCGCTGCGTGACCGCTTTCGCCAGCGCCTGATGTTTCCGATCTGCAACGATTACGGCGAGGTCATCGCCTTCAGCGGTCGCGTCCTCCCGCCCTCGGAGGATCCGGCCAAATACGTCAACTCGCCCGAAACCCCGCTGTTCAGCAAGGGTCGCGCGCTTTTCGGACTGCATCGAGCCCGTCGACCGCTGGCCGATGAAGGCCTCGCCATCGTCTGCGAAGGCCAGCTTGACCTCATCCGCGTGGCCGAGGCCGGACTCCGCCATGTGGTTGCCCCGCAGGGCACCGCCTTCACGCCCGAGCAGGCTCGCCTGCTCAAGCGCTACGCGGAGACCGCGGTGCTGTGCTTCGACTCCGACCGCGCTGGGCGCACTGCGGTCGAACGCTCACTCCCTATTCTGCTCGCCGCTGGATTCGGCGTCCGCGTGGCCGCCCTGCCTCCGGGGGAGGATCCCGACTCGCTCATCCGTCAACGCGGCGCCGAGGCTTTCAGCGAATTGGTCCGCACGGCACCGGACTATTTCGACTTTGCCGTCGAGGAGGCGGCCGCCTCGGGCGCACTGGAGAGCGCACCGGCCAAGGCCTCGCTCGTGCGCAAGCTGGCCGCCTTCGCGCTGGCACTGCCGGACGCCGTGGGCCGGGAAGCCGTCGCGGCAAGGCTCGGTCCGCGGCTCGCCATCTCGCCCCAAGCATTTCTCGCCTCCCTGCCGAAGCATTCCCCCGGTCCGGCCCCCGAGGAGGGCGAGACCGCCGACGCCCCAGCCAAAGTCGAGGAACCGGACACCGTGATCAAGATGCTCCTGCACGCCACACTGGTCAGCCTTGAAGCCCGCCAATGGCTGGCCGACAACGAGCCCGGGACGGCCCTCGCCGGCCGGTCTGGCCTCGGACTGTTGAGGAAGTGTCTGGCGGCCGACTTCGATCCGGCGAACGAAGCCGCCTCCCGCGCTTTTCTCGCCGCGCAATCTCCGCCCGACCAATCCATCCTTGCCTCCCTCCTGCTGACCAAGCCACCCTCCGACCCCACCGCGATCGCCCGGGATACGCTCGCCAACCTGCGACGCAAGGAACTTGACGCCCGCCGCGAAGCCCTCACCGCGCGGCTCAGACAAACGGGCCTCAGCCCCGGCGAGGTCGCCGCCCTGCAGGGGGAGGTTGTTGACATTATGCGGCAGTTAGCCGAGGCTACCCGGTCGCACTAACATCGCGTCACAAAGGCCCGCGCACGGCCCTCCCAAGGAGGACATCCAGCGCAGACGCCGACCCGCAAACGTAAACCACCGTCCATGGCCACCAAAACGTCCAAAAAAACCGTCAAGCCCAAGAAGCCCGCCGCCAAGGCTCCCGCGAAAAAGCCCGCGCCGGCCGCGAGCAAAAAGCCCAAGCCCGCCGCGAAGAAGCCCACCCCCAAAGTCAAGCCCACCGCCCAGAAGGCCGCCGCGGCCAAGGCGAAATCCCCTGCGCCCCAAGCCGCCCAAGGCAAAGCGCCAGCCAAGGCGAAACCCGCCGCATCCTCCCGCAACGGGAACGGGAAAAAGCCTGTCACCGCCGCCACCCGCAAGGTCGAACTCAAGGAGCTCCTCGCCGAGGTTGCTCCCTCCCGCGACATCGAACAATTCGTCGCGGAGAAGACGCGCGAACTCATCAAGCTTTCCAAGGACCAGGGTTACCTCACCTTTGACGACCTGGAGGAGAATCTCCCGGCCGCCGTCAACGACCCGGATGTCATCGACAAGATCATCACCCGCCTGCGGGAGGTTGAAATCGAGCTGATCGAGCAGAGCGACATCGACACGGACAAAGCTCCGCGCAAGGAAGAGGAAAAGGCCGACAAGGACGACAAGTCCGACGGTCGGCTCGACATTCTCGACGACCCCGTCCGCATGTATCTCAAGCAGATGGGCCAGGTTCCCCTGCTGACCCGCGAGCAGGAGGTCGAAATCTCCAAGCGCATTGAGGACGCCGAACTCAAGGTGCAGGAAATCGTTTGCCGCATGGGCTTCGTCGCCCGGGGCCACCTCGATCTCGCCCAGAAACTTCTCGACCAACGCGAGCGTTTTGACCGCGTGATCATGGACAAAAAGATCGAAAGCCGGGAACGCTACATGAAAGCGCTGCCGCGCCTCTGCGCCACCATCAAGACGCAGGCGCAGAAGATCGACCGCCTCTTCATCCAGTTGGCCCGGGTGAAAAAGCCCTCTGCCGCCCAGTCGAAGGCCTTCGACAAGGCGTTGTCCAACATCCGCGCCCACTACCCGAAATTCTTCTACAAGCAGAAGATCACCGACGATTTCGTCCAGGCGGCCGAGGACACCCAGCGCACGTTGCTCCACCTCCAAAGCGAGCACACCAAGCAGGCCTCACGGGCCAAACGCAGCCCCGAAGCGAAGAAAACTGCGCACGCCCTGACACTGCGCATCGTCGAACTGACCCATCGCACGTGGATGACGCCCGACGTTTTCCGCCAGTCCTACGGCGAACTCCGTCGCTGGCACCGCGCCGCCCACAAGGCCAAAACGGAAATGGTCGAGGCCAACCTGCGCCTCGTCATCTCCATCGCCAAAAAATACACGAACCGCGGCCTCTCCTTCCTCGATCTCATCCAGGAAGGCAATATGGGATTGATGAAGGCGGTGGAAAAATTCGAATACCGCCGCGGCTACAAGTTCTCGACCTACGCCACCTGGTGGATCCGCCAGGCCATCACCCGCTCGATCGCCGACCAGGCCCGCACCATCCGCATCCCGGTCCACATGATCGAGACGATCAACAAACTCATCCGCGTGCAGAAGCAGCTCGTGCAGGAATACGGACGCGAACCCTCACCGGACGAAATTGCCGACGAAATCCAGCTTCCGGTCGAACGTGTCCGCGCCGTGCTCAAGATGGCCCAGACGCCCATCTCCCTCCAGATGCCCGTGGGCGACAGCGACGACACCAGCTTCGGGGACTTCATCGAGGACAAATCAGCTGAAAACCCGGCGGACAGCGCTGCGATCATTCTACTCAAGGACAAAATCAAAGACGTCCTTGAGACTCTGACCGAGCGCGAGCGCTCCGTCCTCGAGCAGCGTTTCGGACTGGTCGATGGCTACCCCCGCACCCTTGAGGAAGTCGGGCGGCAGTTCAAGGTCACCCGCGAACGCATCCGCCAGATCGAGGCCAAGGCTCTGCGAAAAATGCGGCACCCGACGCGCCTGCGCCAGCTCGAGGGTTACCTTGAGCCCCGCGATTTGTAGCGCAACTTCTCCGCCGAAGCAGGGTTCAACCCTTCATGGACGAAGCTGATCGCAAACTCTGGGACCTTCTTGGACGCGCGGCGAGCCCGACCGCGCCGCCCTTTTTCGCGGGCAAGGTCATGCGCCAGATCGAAGCCGGCCCCGGCAACGCCGGCGACTGGCTCGGCACCGCCTTGCGCTGGCTCGCCCCGGCCACCATCGCGACCCTGTTTGTCGTGGCCCTCCTTCCCCGCCCCACCCCGGGTGAAGCACGCACGGCCAGCACCGAAATCACCACGCTCGACCTGGTGGAGATCGTCAATCCCAACGATTACGAAGTCCTTACGACGGCCGGCTGGCCCTACGACAACGGCCTCCTCACCGCCGGGCTGTAAAAGGGCGAGAATGGCGGAAGGGGTGGGATTGGTCGCCATGGCGACCTGTCTACGGCTCGAACTTCGTTCTCATCCCACCATAAGGTTTCAACCTCGCCTGCGGCGAGAATGGCGGAAGGGGTGGGATTCGAACCCACGGAACAGTCTAAGTCACTGTCGGAAAAGAGCTTGCATCATCCTCAACGATTTACGACATTCTCGTTCTCAAAGTTTCTCATCGTTATTCCGATTCTGATTCCGAGGAATATAGACGGAGGCCTTAGGATGGGATTCAAACTGGAAAGACTTGCATGGCATCGCTTCATCGAGACGACAAGGACGCGCACTTCCGAGCTGCGTTCACTCTCATTTCCGGCCGTTCCCGGAAGCAGTTAAAGCGAACGACCGCGACGACGAACCGCACGCTAGCGACCCGGATCGCATTGCACTACGAGGACGCGTCGCAAGGCCGTGTGGACGTGGCGGCGGCGAAAGCGTTCTTCGAAAAGATTAGCGACCTGCGGACGCGGCGGATCGTCGCAAAGGTCACGGACAAGCTGATGGTTCAATCCACGGGGCGCGGCCTTGGTGGGAACACGACGCGGGAATTTCTCACCGATTGGCTGAGGAAGGTGCGGGGTGAGATCGGCATCCGGTCCTACGACCGCTACGCTCACGCGGTGCGGCGGTTCTTGGAAATCGTTGGGCCGCGTGCAGACGTGGGCGTCGCGGAGATCGGCGTCGAGGACATCGAGAGGTGGCGCGACCAGATGGGCGAGAAGGTCGCTGCGGCGACGACCAACGGCGACCGAAAGATTCTGCGGAACGCTTTCCAAGCGGCCGTGAAGAAAGGTCACGTCCTGCAAAACGCGGTGTCCTTGGTGAAGCCACCGACAGCGGATGCGGCGGTTCGGCGCGGCTTCACGAAGGCCGAGCTGGGGCAGTTGCTGGCCGTGGCGAAGGGCGAGATGCGCGGTCTGATCCTCTGCGGCTTCTACACCGGGGCGAGGCTCCGGGATGTCTGCCTGCTGCGCTGGCGGGACATCGACCTTGAGCGGAACGTCTGGCTCTACGCGACCAGCAAAACGGAGAGAGCGATGGAGGTTCCTATCGCGGCAGGCCTTCGGGACTGGCTGGTGAATGACGCTGAGGCCAAGGACGACCCGGACGCTTTCGTTTTCCCTGCGGCCGGTGCTGCGGTCATGCGAGCGAAGCTGAAGTCCGTGGGCGCGGTGAGCGGTGCGGTCTATGAGTTGCTCGTCGAAGCTGGCCTCGCGCCTCGCCGGTCGCACCAAAAGGCGAAGGATGGCAAGGGCCGGTCCGGTCCGCGCAAGGTGCATCCGCTTGGATTCCATAGTCTGCGCTACACGGCGACATCCGAGCTGAAGAAAGGCAACGCGGCCGAGGCCGTGGCGCGTGACCTAATCGGGCATGATTCGGCGGCCGTCAGTCGGCATTACACAACAGTGGACCTTGAAGTGAAGCGCGAAGCCGTAGCGAGGATGTCAAGTGTCGAGGACTTGCTCGCGGCTGGGACTGCCACCGGGGAGAAGCCAATCGGGAAAGGAGCAAGGCCGAAATGAGAGTGACGCTTAATCTCCCGGAGGCGACGCCTGAGATGTTGGACTTGGCCGTGTCCTATTTCGACAGCGAATCGAGGGCGGATTTCCTGCGCGGGACGATCATGGAAATGCTGGAGGTCGTGAAGGAAGATGCGATTCCCGGACCTGACGGGGAGTGCGTCGGTTCGGCATCGACCAACGAGAGGGAGCTTTTCCCGGAGAGAAAGCTTGTCTGGCAGAGCGACATCGAGCTGGAGGAGTTGCGCGCTGAGGTCGCGAGACTGCGGATC
>JBMOJP010000159.1:0-3103 GCA_049315725.1 Chthoniobacterales bacterium
TGGTGATGACGACCAACCTGTTTGGCAATTACGACGAGGCCATGCTTCGCCGGATTGCCCGCCACATCGAGTTCCGGTTGCCGGATACCGCGATGAGGGAGGCACTCTTGCGGCTCCACTTGCCGAATCCCGAGCGTGTGCCGCAGAGCCTGCGCGGGATTGCCGCAGCCGCGCACGGGTTGTCCGGGGGTGATCTGCTCAACGTGTGCCTGAACGCCATGGAGGCGGCTTCGGTGGACCCCGACCCTCGGAACTGGCGCGTCACGGAAGACCTGCTCATGGGCCAGATCCGCAAAGCGCAGGCCAGCAAGCGAGCCCACGCGGGCAACGACAACCTCAGCCTCAGCCTGAACTGACCATGAGCGGAATCTTTGGTTGGAGTTACCCGCCGGGGTGCAGTCGCACACCCTATGACGAGGACCGCCCGTGCGATGTGTGCGGGAAAGACCAGGCCAGTTGTGTCTGCCCTGAGTGCCCGGAGTGTGGAAGCCAGGGCGATCCGTCGTGCTACGACACGGACTGCGGTCACGGGCTGGTGAAGTCGCCCGAGCAGGTGGACAGCCTGCGCGTGGAGATGGACAAGTGGGAGGCCTTGGCGCAGGCCGAAGCCGACTACTGGACCGCCCGGGACCGGGAGGAGGAGATGGAGGCGCGGCTTGAGGCCCGTGAACGCATGGGCCACGAAATCGACGAGGCCCGAGACATGGACCGCCACCACGCCTGCCGCATGGCCGACATTCGTGACGGGATCGGCTGGGAGGCACGGCCATGAACGAGCGCGAAGCCTACATGCTCGCCCGGGCACTGGCGGAGGTGCCGATGCGGAGGCGGTTTGATTACGCCACGGTGAGCGCCGATGCTGTGAGGGCTGTGACGACCCGCCCGATGATGCCGGATGCCTATGTTAGCCAAGACCGTGACACGGAGGCCGTGCGCGATCTGCTCGCCGAGGGATTCCGGTGGGTGCGGACCGAGGGCGAGTTGGCCATCTTCGAGAAGGAGGTGGCGCGATGACGCCGCGGCAGAAAGCCCTCATCGACTACCACCGCGACCTGGCCGCGTTCGCCGTGACCAAGCTGGACACCGTGTTCGTGGTTCTCGACCTCGAAGACAGCCAAGGCTACGCCATCGCCAAGGAACTCGATGCCAAGAGCGCGGAGAAGCGGCAGATCATTGCCGAGTCGGGTTCGATTCCCGCCTTCACGCTCACGCTGCCGCGAGATCAGGCCAACAAACTGCTCGACCACGGTTGGCCCGCGTCGAAGCACATTCCAGCGGCGGGGCGGGAGATGGTGCCGATGATGCTGATCTCGGATGGGCGGTGCATCTGTTTGTTTGTTCGACGCCCATGAAGGCCGCCCCTAACTCCACCCTCGACGCGGCGGAAACGAGCCTCCCAAGCCTGATAAACGCGCAAACCGGGCCAGTTCCTTCCCCCATCACTTTCCCCGCCCGACCAATCCAAGGGGGCAAGCTCGACCGGGCACCGAAGAAGACGGGGCTGTGGTTCACGGAGCCGAAATACAACGGGTGGCGGGCGCTGGTGCATTGCCCGAGCGGGACGATGTGGAACCGGCATGGCGGGCGGTTGAGCATTGCCGGTGAGTTTGCCTCGCCGCTGCGGGAATTGCGGCGGTTGGCCGATGCTGGGCTCGTCTGGGCGGACTGCGAGGCGATGGGGCGGCGGCACAAGGTTGGGTGCGGCACGCTCATCGTGCTGGACTGGATCGCGGAGGATGGGTCGCCGGTCTACGAGGAGCGGCGGAGGTTCTTGGAATCGCTCGTGCCGCTGGAGCGGATGAGCCTTGGTGAGGAACCGACGATCCCCGCCAACTCGATGCTCCTGACTCCCTCGATTGCCGATGCGGATGGGGCCGCACTCCAACTCTACCGCTCGCTCCAGTCAGTCAACCGCGCCGCCCGGGTTGATGTGTTCGAGGGCGTGGTGATGAAGCGGGGCGGGAGTTTGTATCCGGTGCAGTTGAGGAGCCCCACCGAGGAGTCGCGGTGTCTTGTGAAGCATCGGTATTTGGTGTGAGGCAGCCTCGTCTGGACCATTGTGACCCTTTCGTCATGCCTCAGGCTGATGCCCGTAAGCGCGGAGAAGTTGGCATGTTAGCCTATTTCCCTTTTCTGCCTCTTTCCGCAAAGCGTTCAGAGCGTCCGTCTGCTGCTGTAAGTGCAGCAGGGTGTGTTCAAGCCTCACTGAAATGATCTGCGTCTGCAGGTAGACTTGGTGAGTCCGAAACGCGATAGCACCGAGAAATACTAATGTGAGGGCGGCGTATAGCTGCATCATGTCACCTCTGTAGTTCCCAGATGACTCGACTGCGAGGTGTTTCTGTGAAATCGCAGGACGGTAGCGCTCAGAGCAGGCTTTGAATTCAAGCGCCGCCATTTTCGGCAGGAGCCAACCGGCACAACTCCGCACCCCCCATGCACCCGTCCCAGCGATGGCACGTCGCGGCTTGCCCGGTCGAGGCTTGGGGCGGAATGAAAACCAAAGACAAAGCACAGTCAGCCGCCCCGGTAGCACCCGCCGCCGGGATCAAGCGGATCAACCTTGCGGGAATCGCCACGAAGTCGCCGGCCTCGAAATCGGCCAAAGCCTATCCGGTGCTGCCGGATGAGGATGGGCAAGTTGCTGCGTTGGTCGAGGGCATCCTCGACAAGAGCGAGCAGTTGGAGGCACTCGAAGGCAGCCTCGAAATCGACAAGGGCGAGCTGATCGCCCTGGCCAAGCCGTTCTACTTCGCCCACCACGCGGGGCAGATGGCCGTGGCCTCGTCAGTGGAAGCAAGGGCAGGGGAGAAGGTGGTGCGGGTCGGGTTCTCCAACTCGTATCGGGGCAGTGCGGATGATGCGCCGATTCTTCGGGTCGTGGGGGAGAAGGGCGCGGCGTTCTTCAAGCAGAGCTTCGAGCTCAAGATCAAGGGCGACATGATTCCGGAGTCGGCCGTGGAGTCGATCATCGGCGAGCTGCAGGATCTCTTCGCCCGCCACGGGGCAGGGGCTGCACTCAGCGCCAAGGCGGTCTTCAAGCCGACCAAGGACTTCCACACGGCTCGCCACACGCTGTTCTCAGCCGAGCAAAACCTTGAGA
>JBMOJP010000160.1:0-3064 GCA_049315725.1 Chthoniobacterales bacterium
TGGCGGCATATTCGTCACACTGGATGCTGAGATAGATCGGGCAACGAATTCCGCGTTCCCGAAGAGCAGTGATCTGCTGCGGCAAGAGATCGCATGCAAGATTCGGATGTCTTTCCGGGCGGGACGTTTCGTAATATAAATGACCGTGATGGCATTTCGCGAACAGGGTGACGCTGTTAACATCCGCCGCCTGGAGTGTATCGGCAAACAGTTCAGGGTCGAAATGACTTCCAATTGCCGGAATGTCCGGCCCGGTGTGAAAATCCAAATGAATTTGTCGGAATGAATGTAATGGTGACATAAAGCAGGATGGTGACAAAGTGGCTAAACGAAAAGGAAAAGGAATTTCAATGGTCGGCTTTCGAGGCGAAACTTTTTAGCGACAGATCTCACGGTTCTTTTCCCTCGAGTTTCTGAGTTGCACGGGATATCATAAAAGGCGTTTTCCCTTGCGTAATTCGTTTAAACGAAAATTCCTTCCCGGCATTGTTCAATGCGCGTTACAGCGCGAGTGTTCCAGATGTTGCGGTGATCGGGGTCAGGCCCGAGGCAAGGCGCAGAAACCCCCGGCAGGCGGTCGGCAGGGCATAGCGATAGATGGCGCGGCCCTGCGCATCACGGACGATCTCCACCTCAATGCGGCCGTGCGGGGTGGGTACGCTTGCCCGCAGTTCCGGCAACTCGGGGCAACCCACTGGCGGCGCCAACAGGACCGTGTCCCAGCCGGGTGCCAGCAGGCGGATGCCGGCCAGGAACTCAAGGAAATCGCGCGCCGGGGTGGCACCATGAATGTGGCAGTCACTGTTGCCGGTCCCTTGAAAGAATTCCTCACCGCAGGTGGTTGCTCCGGCCTTGATTGGTTCACCCCAACGGTCCAGGTAATAAGCCAACGCCTCCGCCGTGCGGCCATGCTCAAGGAGGAAAACCGGGTAAGCCCCGCCTTCCAGTCCGCCGGACGTGCGGCAGCAGACGAAGTCCGGGGCCATGATACGATCCGCACCGCCCAAGCCCTGCTCGCCGCTCAACAGTCCGGCCCGCATGAGCATGAACAGGGTCGATTCACAGAAGGTTGGCGCGTTCGGTGTGCCATCACGGTCGAACACGACGTTGTCGCGATGCAACCCAAACGTGGCATCCCAAAACCGGCGGTCGAACGCCTGCCGGGCGGTGCTGAACAGGGTTCGCCACCGGGCGGCCAAGCCGGCTTCACCCAGGCGCTCCGCCAAATCCACGCCTTCGCGCAGACACCAGAGCCAAGAGGTGTTGATGATGGCGTTGTAACCGCGCGTCGGCGGGTCGAAGAAGTCGCCCCAGCTCTTGCGGGTGGTCTTCGCCCAGGTTTCGCCTGGCGCATACGGAGCGCACGGATCGCCGTCCGCCCAGGAGAGGAAACGTCGGCCCGGCGTCTCGAACAGCAGCCCGTAGGCATCGGCAAAGCGCAGTTCGTAGTCAACATGACGCCGGACATGGGGCAGCATCCGCCGGGCGAACACGTCGTCGCCCGTGTGCCGGAAGTAGTCCATAACCTGTACCGCCCAGTAGCAGGAGCTGATGACCATGTTGTAGTCCTCGAAATGCCCCGGCGAGATGACGGGGAACCAGCCCTCGGTGGACTGTGACTGCGCGGTCAGTTCCAGCGCACGCCGCCAGGTGCTCCAATCGCCGCAGACATAGAACGCCATGCGCATGGCCATGGCATCGTCGTGAAGCCAGTGACAACGCTCGCGGATGGGATCGCCTGCGGCACACCCGTTCATGTACTGACGGGTGGTTTCGACCGATGCCTGCCAGATGCGGTTCAGCAACTCGTCGCTGGAGACGAAGGTGGCGGGCTCCGATGCGGGAATCGGCAGCAGCGTCTCGCGCACCCCGGTGTGGTGCAGGGCGACCGTCCCGCGGAAATCGCGCAGGATCACTTGCAGATAGCGCAGCCCGCGTTCGAAGAAGCTTTCCCAGGTGATCCGGCCGGCCTGCACCTGGATGCGGTCGCAGTTGGGCGTGCTACGGGACAGGGGCACCCGGCCGTCGATGCAGCGGTCATCCCAGGCAAGGTCAACCGTGCCGCCGCTGGCGCTTTCGATCTCGAGTTGCAGCAGGCCGGACCGGATCACGCCCAGGTCGAAGTTGATGAAGGGATGCCCTTGTGCCGGGATCGTGATGGCGAGGGGGAAGACGCCGCCGGCAGGCGCGCGAACCATGCCCTCCGGCACCGGTTGGTGGCTTTCCCGGTTGGCGCGCTCGGCGACCGGCTCGGGCAGCGGTTCGCCGGCATCGAGCGGCACGTTGATGTGATCGAGATTCCACCTGCCGAACATCCGCAACCAGCGGTTACGCGCCCAGGTGTAAGACTCTCCTGCTTCCCGGCGCATCGCCTCGGTGACAATGCCGTCGGCGATACCGGCATTGACGAGACGCGCGGGAGAGTGCAGGTGCAGCGTCGGATAGCCCATGTAGTTCTCGGCCAACTCGTCGGGGCGACCATAAGCATAGAACGGCAATTCGACCGCGGCTTCCCATCTTGATGAGTCGAACCCAGGGTCTGTCCATCCTTGGGGCAGGCGCGCGAGATCCACCCATTCGTGGAAACCCTTGGCATAGCCGCAGAGTTGCGTGGGGTGGCGCCAGGCATCGCCGGCCAAAGTCTGCCAACTGGCGTCGGAGTTGAGCACCGGCTGATCGTCAATCAGCAGGGCGACGAGAAGGGCCGGGTTCACGAGTGTCCACTGCCCGGTCATGATGCCGGGACAATGGACCGCGACGGCGATGCAGTTCCGGCCGGGGCGAAAAAAGGAGTGTGCGTCGTGCCGGTCGAGCAGGCGATGCGACGGCTGGCAGGGCGTGGGTCCCGTCTGGACAAACCGGCCGTTGATCCACAGCTTGTAGCGGAACTCGGCAAAAATCAGGATCTCCGCCCTCTCCGTCACGCAATCCAAGTCGAACTCGCGTCGGAATAGACGAAAAACGTTGATGGGGCGCGGGTCCACGCCGCCCCAGATCCAACGGGCGTCACGCAACACGGCGGTGAGCGGCGGCCCGCCTTTGTTCCCGCTTTGGTCGAGGCCGC
>JBMOJP010000066.1:0-13396 GCA_049315725.1 Chthoniobacterales bacterium
CGGGGCGGGCCGTCATTCCTGTTCTGTCTTGCACCGCACGGGGTTTGTCCTGCCCCCTCGATCACTCTCGGGGCGGTGGGCTCTTACCCCGCCATTTCAACCTTACCCGCCGAGGCGGGCGGTGTATTTTCTGCGACACTTTCCGTGGCACCGGACTTGCGGCCGGCGTCCCCGCGCTTGCGCGCGGCGTGCTGCCCCGTGGTGTCCGGACTTTCCTCTGCACGGTTGGACCGCACAGCGGCCGCCGGCCACCCGCCAGGAGAACCTTAAGCTGCGCCCGCCGGTTCGGCAACCGCGACCTTGGCCGGGGCCTCGACCCAGCGGCCGTGTTCCTTGATCAGGTCAACAAGACGCTCCACGGCTTCGGCCTCGGGGATGTTGAATTTGACCGCCTGCTTGCCGACGTAAAGGTTCACTTTGCCGGGGGCCCCGCCGACATAGCCAAAATCGGCGTCGGCCATTTCGCCCGGGCCGTTGACGATGCAGCCCATGATGGCCAGCTTCACGCCCTTGAGGTGGGCCGTGGCAGCTTTGATCCTTGCGGTGGTCTCCTGGAGGTTGAACAAAGTGCGGCCGCAGCTCGGACAGGCCACGTAGTCAGTCTTAAAAATACGCGCTCCCACGCCCTGGAGAATATTGTAAGCCAGCCGCAGGGTTTGACCGGGCGCATCTTCCGTGCGCAAGAGAACGGCATCACCGATGCCATCGCAGAGCAACGATCCAAGACGCGCGCTGGCCGCGAGGAGGGTGCGGACGAAAGGCGTGCGCGGGTCCGGTCGCGGATCGAGCGAATCCTTGAGCAGAATCGGATGGCGCGGATCGACGGCGGCAGCGAGCAGGCGGAAGGCGGCGATGACCGGCAGATCGAGACCATCGCGCACCGTGACCAGGGAAACGCCGGGCGCAGTGTTGAACCGCGCCACCGCATCGGCGTCGCGCGGATCGATCTCGACCACGGGCAAATCCTCATAAACCAGCTCCGGCTGAAAATCGCCCAGCCCCGGCAATTTGTGCGCGACCGCATCGTAATGCCGCCGGGTCACCACCACACGGGGCACTTCATCACCGCCAAGGGCAACGCGGCCCAACGTGATCTTGTCTGCGGCCCTCCGGGTGTAGGAAAACGGGTCGAAGGAAACCCCGGGGCTGCCGGTCCAGCCCTCGCAGGGGCCGGAGAAGAGGGCGACCAACTCCCGCGCCACCGGGATTTCGTGCACACTGTCCTCGGTCAAGCTGACCCGGATGGTGTCGCCGATGCCATCGGCCAGGAGCGAACCGATGCCCACTGCGCTTTTGATCCGGCCATCCTCCCCATCGCCCGCCTCGGTTACGCCGAGATGGATCGGATAGTTCCAGCCCGCCCCCTCGGCCGCGAGGCGCGAAACCAGAAGGCGGTAGGCCGCAACCATGACCTTCGGATTCGACGCCTTCATGGAAAAAACAAAGTCATGGTAGTCGAGGTCACGGGCCATGCGCGCAAACTCCAGGGCGCTTTCCACCATCCCGAGCGGCGTATCGCCGAAACGGTTCATGATGCGGTCGCTCAGGGATCCGTGATTGGTGCCGATGCGCATGGCCACGCCGTGGGCGCGGCAGAAGTCGACGAGTGGGGCGAACTTCTCGCGAATGCGGCCGATCTCGGCCGTGTATTGCTCGTCGGTGTATTCGCGCACGGCAAATTTTTTCGAGTCGGCATAGTTCCCGGGATTGACCCGCACCTTCTCGACCCAGCGGGCGGCCTCGAGGGCGGCATCAGGCTTGAAATGAATGTCCGCCACGAGCGGCACGTCACAACCACGCGCCCGCAATTCGTCGCGAATGGTCTCCAGATTGCGCGCGTCCTTCACCGTAGGTGCGGTGATGCGGACGATTTCACAGCCGACCTCGACCAACGCCAGCGTATCGCGCACGCAGGCGGCCGTGTCCATGGTGTCACACGTCAGCATGGATTGAACACAAACCGGCGCGTCCCCGCCCAGGGTGACCCGGCCGATCCTCACCTCGCGGCTGCGGCGGCGCTCCGGGTAGAACGGTGCCGGCAGACCCGCTGTCATGGCGTCGTGTCCGGGGCCGGCGGCCCGGGGGTGAACTTGAGTTCGGCCACCGGTTCCGCGGCGGGACGTCGCCACGGCAAATCGAGCACATCGAAGAAGGTGATGTAGAGCATGTAGCCGATGAGGAGCATGGCGAAGGCGGCCTGGACTTTCTCCAGAATGCGAACGTTGATCGGCTTGCGGCGGATGGCCTCAATGATGGCCAGCGTGATGTGGCCGCCGTCGAGCACGGGAATGGGCAGAAGGTTAAGCAGGGCCAGGTTGACGTTGAGCACCACGCTGAACCAGATGGCCAGACGCCAGCCGTCCGGGGACTCGAAGAGCAGGTAATAAATCCGCATGATCCCGACCGGGCCGCTCAGATGCTCGGCCTTGATGTCGCTGCGCGGGGAGAACACGGCGGAAAGGGTATCCACCATGGTCTGCACGCTGCCGACCACCAATTGCCACGGGTTCGGGTGCTCCAAGGTGGTCATGCCACGGTCGTCCCACATGATGCCGACCCGGGGCTTCTTCTCGCCGTCGGGCACCTGCGGACTCACGGCGAGCAAGAGGGTTTCGCCGCCGCGCAGCACCGTCACCTCAATCGGCACTCCGGCCTGGTGCGTGTTGAGATATTCCGAAAGCGAAGCCAGACTGAGCAGCGGCCGGCCATCCACGGCGGTGATGAGGTCGCGGGGCTGGATGCCGGCCTCGGCGGCGGGGCTACCGGGAAAAACGCGGGCCACCATCGGAGTCTGCGCCGGCAAAATGCCAATCTGCCGCAGCTTGCGACGTCCCCAACCCTCGCGTTCCGGGGTCACGGGTTCCACCTCGAGAGTTTTCGTCACGCCGTCGCGGACGAATTTGATCGGGATGAGCGGTTCCTCGCTGCGAACAACATTCCACGTCACGCTCTCGCGCATGTTGCCCATGCCGGCGAACTTCGTGACCGGGTGGTTGTTGACCTCGAGGATCCGGTCGCCGGGTTGGAGGCCGGCCTTGGCCGCCGGGCCATCCGGCAGCACGTAGCCGATCACCGTCGTGGTTTCGGCCTCACTGACCGGACGCCCCACGCCCCAGACGATGACGGCAAAAATCAACGCCAAGGTCATGCTCGCCACCGGTCCGGCCAGGGCCACGATGATTTTGTCCATCGCCGTGACCGGCGGCAGCGCGGCACGATCATGATCGCTCCGGCCCTCGACCGCTTCCATCGGCGCGAGCTGCGGCAGCGCGACAAAGCCGCCGGCCGGGATGGACCCAAGGCTGTATTCCACGCCACCGATGGTTTTTTTCCAGAGTGGTTTCCCGAACCAGATGCCGAACTTCTCCACCACAAGCCCCCGCCAGCGGGCGGCCAGAAAATGCCCCAGTTCGTGGGCAATGATGATGAGGTTGAAAAGAAGAAGGACCTCCAGAAAGATCCCCGCCATCCGCAAGTAGTCAGCCATAAGAATCGGTTACATTAGCACAAAAGCCGGAGGCCGCAGCAGGCAAAATCGGCCCTCAGCCCCGGGCCGCCTGGCGGGCAGCTTCGCGGGCCTCGCGATCTGCCTCCAGCAGCGCCGCCAGATCCGGGGCGGCCGTGTCCGTCCATGTTTCCAGAACCGACCCAACCACCTCCCAAATCCTCGAAAAAGCCATGCGGCCGGCGAGAAATTCCTCCACGGCCACTTCGTTGGCCGCGTTGAGGACAGCCGGGGCACTCCCGCCGCGTCGGGCGGCAAGGCGCGCCAGATCAAGCGCGGGAAAAACCTCGTGGCGCGGTTCCTCAAAACTCAACTGACCCAACTCGGCGAAATCCAAGGGAGGCAGAGAGCCGGCGATGCGATCCGGCCAGGTCAGCGCATATTGGATGGGAAAGCGCATATCCGAATGGCTCATCTGCGCGAGGACGGAACCATCGACGAACTCCACCATGGAATGCACGATACTCTGCGGGTGAATAACCACGGCAACGCGGTCCATCTCCAACCCGAAGAGCCAGCGGGCCTCGATCATCTCGAGCCCCTTGTTGAAGAGCGTGGCCGAGTCGATGGTGATCTTCTCCCCCATCCGCCAGGTCGGGTGGCAGAGGGCCTGCTCTCGGGTGACGTGGCGCAACTGCTCGGCCGCCCAGGTTCGGAACGGACCGCCCGAAGCTGTGAGAATGAGCCGCCGCACGTGCTGCAGATCGCGTCCTTCCAGGCATTGAAAAATCGCGTTGTGCTCGCTGTCGACCGGCAGGATGCGGCAGCCCTTGCGCCGAGCCGTGGCCATGACAATTTCCCCCGCCACGACCAGCACTTCCTTGCTGGCCAGGGCGATGTCCTTGCCCGCCTCCAGCGCCGCGAGCGTGGGACGCAGACCGCCCGTGCCAACAATGGCGACCAGGACCATATCCGCCGCGCCCATCGTCGCGAGGCCGGCCAGACCATCCTCGCCGAGAAAAATCTCCGCCGGCTCATAGTCGAGGCGCGCGCGCAAATCCTTGCGGGCGGCCTCGTCCGGCACGGCCAAAGCCTCGGGCCGCAGGCGATTGGCCTCGAGGGCCAGCTGTTCCATGTTGCGGAACCCTGACATGCCGACCACACGCACGCGCTCCGGCAGGTCGAGCGCCACGCGGCAGGCGCTGCGGCCGATCGAGCCGGTCGCGCCGAGAAGGACGACTTGGCGTGGACTCATCCTTGAGGCAGTCCCAGAACCAGCCGCATGTAGAAAAACAAAATCGGTGCGGTGAAGAGCACGCTGTCGATCAGGTCCAGGACCCCGCCGATGCCGGGCAACAACACGCTGGAATCCTTGGCCTCCGTGCTGCGCTTGACGATGGACTCGGCCAGGTCGCCGATGACCGCGGCCAACCCAAGAAGAACACCGAGGACGGCGACATCCGTCGCACTGAAGAGCGCGAGACGCGTGGGGATGAGCCACCAGAGACCGAAACTGCCGGCCACCGCGAACGCCACGGCCCCGGCCAGGCCTTCCCAGGATTTGTGCGGGCTGATGTGCGGCACGAGCTTGTGCCGTCCGCAGATCGAGCCCGTGACATAAGCCCCCATGTCGCTGAATTTGGTCACAAGCAGGAGGTAGAGCACATAATACTGGCCGGTCGTCTCATCGAGCGGGCCGCGCGGCGTGAGATAGACAATCTTGACGAGGAAATTGAAAAGCCAGACGACATAGAGCAACCCGAAGATCGTGTAGGCCATGGTCTCCAGCGGATTCTTGTCCCGCGTGCGACGGAACATTTGGCGCGCAAAAACGACGAGCAGAAAAATGACGAGGACAGCAGTCTCGAAGTCATACGAGACATCCGGCCGGGCCAAGCGGAAGGTGTAAAAACTGCCGGAGAAAAAAATCACCGCACAGATGAGGGCGGTCAGTTTGAAATTCGGCACGCCCCGACGGTCGAGCATCTCGTAGTATTCCCACAGCCCCAGCAGCCCGAGGCCCGAGATGGTGAAAAAGAAGAACTGCTCCCAGCCGGACAAGATCGTGGCAAGAACCAGCGCCCAGAGCAGGAGTGTGCTGGCCAAACGGCGGCGGAAGGTTAACTGGGCGGACTCCATGAAGTTGAACGGGGTATGGTCAAAAGCCTGGAGGACAAAGGCAAGCGCGCATTGGCCCCGGGCCGGGTCATGCGTTAGTATCCCGGTCGTGGAAACCAGACTCACCACCGAGAGACCGGAAGACACCGTCGCCGCCGGGCGCGCCCTGGCCGCCGGTCTTGCGCCGGGCACCACGGTGACTCTGGACGGCGAACTCGGCGCGGGCAAAACGCACTTTGTCCGCGGAATGGTCCAAGGCTGGGGCGGGACGGAGCGGGCGACCAGTCCGACTTTCACCCTCCTTCATGAATACACGACTCCGCGCGGGCCGGTCTTTCACCTGGACCTTTACCGCGCGCAATCGGCAGAGGAAATCTGGTCGGCGGCCCACGATGAGCTGGCCGATCCCGACGGGTTGGTGGTCATCGAGTGGGCCGGGCGATTCCCCGCTCTGATCCCCTCCCCGGCCATGCGCGTCACCATGAAGCACGCGGGGGAAGGTCGTCGCACCATCACGATCGCCCGCGACGCATGAAGATTCTCGCGCTGGAAACCTCCACCGGTCAGGACACCGTTGCCGTGGCCGACGACGCGGTCATCGTGGCGGAACGGAGCTTGTCCGCCCCCCGGGGCCGCGGGGCGCAACTTTATCCGCTCCTCGCCGAGCTGCGGCCATGGTGGAAAGGCGCGGATCGTCTGGCGCTCGGACTGGGTCCCGGTTCCTACAACGGCCTGCGGGCGGCTTGCGCCTTGGCTGAGGCCTTTCAACTGGCTCTGGCGCTCGAAGTGGTCACGGCCCCTTCGCCCTGCCTGCTCGACGTGCCGGAGACAAATTACCGCGTGGTGGGTGACGCGCGTGGTGGCCAGGTCTTTTTCGCCGAGGTGGCCGGGCGCAGGCTGGTGGAACCAGTTCGCCTGCTTCCGCGGGATGACTTTTTCCGCGAGACGACCAACGATGGGGGCGCGCCGGTTTACCGCGTGGGACGACTCGAAGGCGCGGAGGAGCTGCCCCTGGCGGTGCCTTCCGCCCGTGTTCTGGCTTTGCTCGCGCCGGAGTTGAGCCCCTCGTCTCCGGAGTCCATCCAGCCGATTTACCTCAAGCCGCCGCACATCACGCTGTCACGCCACGACGCGCCGCGGCTTGCCAGTCCTTCCTGATGCGTGTTCATTCACGAATTGATCCGCGCATGAAACCCTCCCTCATCCTGCTCGCCAGCGTGCTTTCGGTCGGCGTCGCCCTCGGGCAGACGCGGATGACCGATGTGGTCGAAGTGCCCCGGCCGACGTGGGAGACGCAGAAGCAGGCGCGGACCTACCTTTTGCACATCCCAGCACCCCGCGGGCAGATCACCGACCGCAACGGAGACCCCCTGGCCCAAACCCGGGTGGCCTACAACCTCGGGCTGAGTTTTCCCACCCCCCTCGAGTTCACCGACAGCCAGGCCATCAACTTTGCCCGCAGCCAGATCCTGACCGCCGAGGGCCTGCTCCAGCGCAAGTTCGAAGTGACCGACGAGGCCATTGTGCAGCATTACAAGAATCGCGGGATTCTGCCCATTATCCTGGCCGAGGACCTGCCGACCGCGCAGATCGGTGTGGTCAGCCGCGGCCTCGGCACCGGATTGGTTTTGCAGCCATCCTATGTTCGCCACTACCCGCTGGGACCCCTCGGTGCCCACATGGTCGGCTACGTCGGCCGGGCTGCACCACTTTCGGTCAAGCCGATCGAAAACAACGACCTCATCTTTCCCGAGGACGAGGGCCGCGAGGGTCTGGAGCAAATGTTCGACGACCAACTGCGAGGCACGCCCGGGGTGCAGAATCTCACCCTCAACGTCGAGGGCAAGCGCACGACCGAGCGCAACGTCCGGCAGCCCGTGCCCGGCTACAACGTCATCACCACCCTCGACATCAAGGTGCAACAGGCCTGTGAGGAGGCGCTGGCCAAGACGGGGCGGCGCGGGGCCGTCGTCGTGATCGACCCCACCAGCGGGGAAATTCTCGGCATGGCCTCCCGGCCGTCCTTTGATCCGAATGCCTTCATCCCCATCATCAAGCCCGACGTTTTTGCCAAGCTCAACAACGACCCGGATGTTCCGCTCTACCCGCGGGCCTTCCGCTCAGCCTATCCGCCGGGATCGACTTTCAAAACTTTCGTCGGGCTCGCAGCCCTGCAGACCGGTCTGATCAAGCCGGACACAGAAATCAGTTGCCCCGGAGGATTACAGGTCGGGAATTTTTACTTCCGCAACTGGAAGACCAGCGGGTCAGGCAAACTGACCCTCTCCAAAGCCCTGGCCCAATCGTGCAACACGTGGTTTTATCAAGTCGGCCTCAAGATCGGGGCCGCGCCCATTATCGAGTGGGCCAACGCCCTCGGCCTTGGCCAACGGACGGGCCTCCCGCTGGGGGCCGAATCGCCCGGAAACATTCCGAATGATGACTACATGATGCGCGTGCACAAGCGGCGCATTCTCAACGGCGACGTGGCCAACATGAGCATCGGGCAGGGCGATATCCTCATCACGCCCGTGCAAATGGCGCAAGCCATGGGCGTGATCGCCGATGGTGGGACGTTTCACCAAACCCGTCTGGTCAAGCAGATCCAGAGTATCGACAACCATGTGGTCAATGCCTACCCGGACCGGGTGCGAACCGCCCTGAGCATCGCTCCGGAGAATCTCGCCGACCTGACCAAGGGTCTGGTCATGGTCACCTCCCACGGCACCGGCACGGGCCACGCCGCAGCCACGGTCAAGGGAGTGAAGGTCGCGGGCAAAACGGGCACGGCGCAATGGGGTCAGGGAAGCAAAAAACGAAACGCGGCGTGGTTCGGGGGATTCGCCCCGGCGGACAACCCGCTCTACGCTTTTGCCGCAGTCATCGAGGGTGACCCGGGAGAAACCTTGGCGGGCGGCAAGAACGCGGCCCCGGTGATCGGCGCGGTCCTGGCCAAACTGCTCAAGGGCTACAAGCCCCCCAAGACCGAGAAGGAAAAGAAAAAAGAGGAAGACGAGGCGGCGGCTGCGACCCCCGGGGGGGAGACCCCGGCTGCGGCGGCGGAGGGCGAGTTCACCGAGGATGTAATGAACCCGGAGGGCGCACCCACGCCCGAGGCAGGCTCGGAGCAGGAAGCGACCCCGCCGAATCCCTGAGCCGGGCCACCACGGCGAGAGTCGCGGGCCAACCTGCCCGACCTTTCGAGTTTGCCCTCGGCCCCGCGCTCCGCGAGCATGATCGCTTATGTTGGAACTACGCGAGGTGACGGTCGCGGCCGGCGGGGGTGAGGATGCTCCCATCCTGCTCTCGCAGGTCTCCGCCCGTTTTACCCGGGGTGAACTTTGCGCCCTTCTCGGGCCGAGTGGCAGCGGCAAGACCACCCTCATGCGCGCGATCGCCGGCATCGCCAAGACCAACAGCGGGTCACTCCACTGGGAGGGATTCGATTTGGAGGACCACGATCTGCCGCCGGCGCAAATCGGCTACGTCCCGCAGTTTACCATCAGCCAGGAAAACCTCACCGCCGAGGAGAATGTCATTCTCGCCCTGCGCCTGCGGGTGGCCGGCCTGAGCGAGGACGAGCGGAGGGCGCGGACCAGGGAACTTCTCGAATTGGTCGGTCTGACGTCCTCGGCACCGACACTTTCCAAGCACCTTTCCGGCGGCCAGCGCCGCCGGCTGGCCCTGGCCATTGAGTTGTCCAGCGAGCCGCCGTTGCTGCTTTGTGACGAAGTGACCAGCGGCCTCGACGCGCGGGCCGAGACGGAAATTCTCGAACTTCTGCGCCGCATTGCCCGCGAGGGCGACCGCGTCGTGCTCGTGGTGACCCACGGCCTGCGCGACCTCCAAGCCTTTGACCAAGTGGCCGTGCTGGCGGCGGGCCATCTGGCCTATCTGGGACCGCCCGGAACCGCGGCCCATTATTTTCGGGCCGAGAACCCCGAGGCTATTTTCGACCGCCTCCCCCAACGCACCGGCGAGGAGTGGCACGCCTCCTGGGTCAAGCATCGCGGGCATTTCGAGGAAAACCGGGCCCGGGCCCGGCCGGAGCGACCAACGAAGGACGGGGACGAGGCCATGCGTTCCGGTGGGGTGGCCAACCCGTGGAGCCAGTTCGTCACTTTGCTTTCCACGCGCTGGAAGATCTTTTTCCGCCACAAGAGCGGCCTCGCCCTGCAAGCAGGTCTGGTGCTGGGATTTCCGCTCGTCGTGGCCATTTTCGCCCTCGAAGGCCTGCCGGCCGTCCCCAGTCTCGACGCGGGGCTGAGCGGGGATGTCGTGCGGCAACTGATCGAAGCCCGCACTTTCGCCGAGGGCGCGAGCAAGGCAGGCAGCGCGGTCTCCGGCCTGGTCCTGCTCCAAGTGATTCTCCTCGGCCTGCTTGGGGCCAACAACAGCGCGCGGGAGATCGCCGGCGAGCGTGCCATTTACGAAAAGGAGAGATTCGCCGGACTCAGCCCCGTTGCCTACGTCGCCTCCAAGGCTGTTTTCCTCGCCGTGCTCGTCGTGGTGCAATCGGCCTGGATGACGTGGTTTGTCCGCGCCGTCGCCCATTTTCCCGGCCACGGGGAACAGCAGTTTCTCTTTTTCCTCCTCGTCAACGCCGCCCTCACCGCAGTGAGCCTCGGAATTTCCGCCCTCTCGCGCTCGGCCGACCACGCCTCGCTGGCCTCGATTTACCTGGTCGGTTTTCAATTGCCGCTCTCCGGCGCGGTGCTTGCGCTGCCGGCCGGGCTGGATGCGGCCCTGCGTCCGTTCATCGCGGCCTATTGGAGTTGGAGCGGTGCGCTGCAAAGTCTGCGCGAAACGCGCTACTATGATGTGCTCGAATTGGTCGTCCCCACCACGCTTTCGCCCCAGGGTCTCTGCGCGTGGGTTCTGATCCTGCACATCACTCTCGGCATTTTTGTCGCGTGGCTGGGTTGCCTTCGAGCCTCGTGGGATAGATAAGTAGAGCGATGTCACGCCGTGCCCGCAGTGCCCCCCGGTTGGTCTGGTTGCTGGCCGCCCTGCTGGCGGTGCTCATTCTCATTGGTGCGGTGGGATTTTATCTTGGATCCTCCAACCAACCCTACCGCACGGCACCAGAATTCCCCGTGGCCGAATACCTGGCCACTTCCTCCTCCCTGCGCGGCAACTCCTACCGGTTGACCGGTTCGGTCCTCAACTCCATTGCCTGGTCGCCCGGCGAAGGTCGCCTGATTTCCGTGCAGCCCGCCGGGACCGACACGCCCATCCCCGTGGTCCTTCCGGTGGCAGTGAGCAAGGAGGGACCGCAGAAAGGCCAACGCTTCCACTTTCTCGTCGAAGTCCGCGAAAGCGGGCTGCTTTACGTGACCAACCTGACCAAATCATGAAGCCCCGCATCCTCCTGATCCTCGGCCTGCTCTCCTGCTCTGCGATTGCCCAGGAACCGGGGATGGGCGACTCCAAGGCCGCCACGGGCGGGGCCCGGCCTCCCCAGATGAACGAGGGCTTCATTGGACGGGACGTTCCGGCCTTCGACCCCGGCTCCGATGTCGCCGCGTTTGACGGCAAGGTTTGGAACATCAATGACAACCGCCTGTTCCGCGCGCGGTTTGAAAAATACCTCAACTCATCGCCGGCCACGAGCAAGGCGGATGTGGCCTACCGCGAAACGATCGACCGCATTCTCGAACTGATCTCCCCCGGGAAAGCGAACCCGCAAAATATCGAGGCGGCCTTCTCCTTGCTCAAGAAAGCCTCGGAATACAAGGACGACGCGAATCTTTGCCGGACCATGTCGGACGCGATCTACGCCGCCCGGACGAGCCTCAAGACCGTCGATCGGCTCAAGGCGGAGAACGCGGTGCTGGAAAAGGAACGCAAGGCGGCCGAGTGGAACAACCAAATGGCCGCGCGAACCTCGACCCTCGGGATCAGCACGAGTGCGAAGGACTCCCCGGTGTTGCAGGAAAACCAGCGGATCGAGCGCGACGCCCGCCTGGCCTCGACCCGGCGGGTTCTCTCCGACATCACCCAGACGATCGAGAACAACAAGCTGCGCATCGCCGGAACCGAGCTGACGACCAAGGCGCACCTGCAGGCGCTCATCATGCAGTATTTCGCCACCCGCCGTTTCGAGCATGTCATCATCGCCAACCGCTTCTACCGGGCGCTCTACACCGACGGCGACAACTCGATCGACGTCTACAAACAGATGATCGGCACGATGCCGACGAACCGCGATGCCGGGCAGGCCAAGATCCAGGCCGAATTCGACCCGAAAGTTTCCGCGGCCGGCGGTTCGGCCGACAGCGGGACGTCGGTCGGAACCAGCGCGGGCTCGAACGGCGCCTCGGTCGGCGTCGGCCAGCAGACCCAGTCGCCCGGGGGCAACGCCGGTGCCTTTGCGGCCAGCGGGGTCAAGATGGGCATCGAGAATTTCAGCATCGAAAGCCTGACCGGAGGCGCCGCCGCCGCCGCGCAGACGATCAGCAAGCTCGTCAGCTCGCTCAGCCAGATTGACAGCCTGGCGAACGAGGCCATCCGCGACATCAACGAGGGCGTGGAAGCCTACAAATTTCTCCTCGAGCAGGGCGAGTTGAACAGCGCGACCGAGCGGTTGGCCGAGACATTTGCCCTCGGCGAATACATGCCGAGCGTGCGGCTCCTCTCCCGCGAGGACAAACGCCGCGCCCTCAAGTTCACCCAGATGAAAAACGAACTGCTCGCCGCCCTCGAAGTCAACGACCTGACCCGGGCGGAGAAACTCGTGGGCGAGATGAGCGAGACGGCGAGCGATTTCAACACGAGCAAGCCCCTGGCCAAGATCGAGACGGCCAAGACGATCAGCGCCATGCACCTCTCCAAGGCCAAGAATGCCGCGCTCTCGGGCGACCGGACGGCCATGGAGTCGGAACTCCGGGCGGCGGCCGAGATCTGGCCCCGCAACCCCGCGCTGGCCGAGGTCGGAAACAACATTTTTGCCCAGACGGATGTGCAGCAGCAGGCCTTGAACGAACTCGACCGTCTGATGGAGCAGGGTGACCACCGGGCCATCTTCCGTGACAGCGCGAAGTTCATCGCCGCCACCGCGCTCCATCCCGAGCGGCAGGAAAAGCTCGGCATGATCCTGGCGCAGATGACCGAGATCGAGGGCTCGCTCCAGCGCGCGCGGGAAATCCAGCAGCGCGGGGACGCGGCCGGGGCGTGGGAAAGCATCCAACTCGCTGCAGCCAAATACCCGGAGGACCCGGAAATCAACCGCCTGCGGGCCGACCTGGCCAGCGGCGGCGCGGCCACATTTGTGCAGGCTTTGAGCCGGGGCGGCGACCTCGAGGCCCGCGGCGAATACGGGGCGGCCCTCGCTTGGTATCTCGATGCCCATCGCCAATACCCGCCAAGCCAAATGGCCCAGGAGCGCATCAACGCCCTGGCCCTCCGCATCATGCCGGGCTCTTCGCCGGACAAACCCTGAGCGGCGCAATTCCGTTGCGCGCATTCTTTTAAGTGAGTATTGGTTTCTGACGTCGAAATCCGCAGGTTTTTCCATGATCAGAAGCGCTACCACCCCGGACCTGTCCGCTGAAGGCGCTTCGGCGGACCAGCAGACGGTGGAGATTGCCCACACAGAGTCCCACGGCAGCACGCTGCGGAACATCGCCCGGCAGCCGTGGTTCAACAGCCTGCTTCTTTTTGCCGCCGATCTGGCGCTGGTCAGTGGGGCTTACTTGACCAGCCGAACCGTGCGCGTCGATCAGGCTCTCAACATGTCGGCCGGCTACTTCCTCCAGGTGGGCGTGTTCTTTTTCTGCATCCTCTTGGCCGTGGCGCTGATCGGCGGATACAAGGCGCGGCGGACCTTTCGCC
>JBMOJP010000006.1:0-46350 GCA_049315725.1 Chthoniobacterales bacterium
CGGCCGAGGCCATGACCCTCTTTGCCGTGGTTTGCGCCGGCATTTTTCCGGCGGTCCACGTCGGCCGCATCTGGATGGTCTGGTTCCTTGCTCCGGTGCCGAATTCGAATGCCATCTGGCAGAATTTCCGCAGTCCGTTGCTCTGGGACGTCTTCGCGGTCTCGACCTATTTCACGGTCTCCGTGCTCTTCTGGTACACCGGTCTGATTCCCGACTTGGCGACCCTGCGGGACCGCGCAACGAACAAGCTGCGCAAATTTTTCTACGGCGTCGCCGCTCTCGGTTGGCGCGGCGGGAACCGTCAGTGGAAGCATTACGAGATGGCTTATCTCGTCCTCGCCGGCTTGAGCACCCCGCTGGTCCTTTCGGTCCACTCGGTGGTGTCCTTCGACTTCGCCACGTCGGTCATTCCCGGGTGGCACACCACGATTTTCCCGCCCTATTTCGTGGCCGGGGCCATTTTCGGCGGTTTCGCCATGGTGTTGACCATTATGTTGCCGGCCCGCGCCATTTTCGGTCTGCATGATTTGATCACCGACGACCACGTGGACAAGATGTGCAAGATCATCCTGCTGACCGGTTCGATCGTCGGTTACGCCTACGCCATGGAGTTCTTCATCGCGTGGTATGGCGGCAACATGTACGAGCAATACGCGTTCATCAACCGCGCGACCGGACCTTACTGGTGGGCCTACTGGTCGATGATTTTCTGCAACGTCGTCGCCCCGCAGCTGTTCTGGTTCCGCTTTTTCCGCCGTCACGTGCTCTCGGTTTTCATCGTCTGCATGTTCGTCAACGCCGGCATGTGGTTCGAGCGCTTCGTCATCATCGTGACCTCGCTGCACCGCGACTTTCTCCCCTCAAGTTGGGGTATGTTCTATCCGACCTGGGTGGACATCTGGACCTTCGTCGGCACCTTCGGTATTTTCCTCAGCCTGTTCCTCGTTTTCATTCGCTGGTTGCCCATGATTTGTATTTTCGAGGTCAAAGCCGTCCTGCCCGAGGCCGACCCGCACCACGGGCAGCATGACGGCCATGCGGCCGCCCCGGCCAAGGCACGCAAGGAGGGCGCGCACTGATATGGAAGTCGCCGGCAATCCCCAGACTCCGATTTATGCCATGGCGGCGGAGGTGCCCTCGGCCACGGCCCTTTACCAGGCGGCCGAGAAGGTTCGCGATGCGGGCTATAGCCGTTGGGACGTTTATTCGCCCTTCCCCATCCACGGGATGGACCACGCCATGGGGCTGAAAAAGTCGTGGCTCAGCGCCTTTGTTTTTTGCGGCGGTCTCACCGGGTTGACCATCGCGGCCCTGCTCCAGTTCTATCCCTCGACCATCGAATATCCGCTGATCGTCGCGGGCAAGCCGACCAACTTTTTCACCGTGCCGGCGTTCTTCCCCATCATGTTCGAACTCACCGTGCTCATCTCCGCGTTCACCGCGACCTTCGGCATGCTGGCGCTCAATGGACTGCCCCGCTGGCACCACCCGATCTTCAACTGGGACTGTTTCAAGAGGGTGACCAACGACGGATTTTTCCTCGCCATCGAGGCGACCGACCCGAAGTTCGACGAGGAGGCCACGCGCGCGATGCTCGAGGGTCTCGGGGCCAGCAACATCACGGTGGTGCACGAGGACTGATATGCTGCGCACCTTTTTCATCGCCCTCGCCTTTGGCCTTGTGTTGCTGGTCGCGGTGGCCGGCTTCCGCGGGCAGAAAGGCGGCAAGCCGCCGATCGAGATTTTCCCCGACATGGACCATCAGCCGAAGGTCAAGTCGCAGGTGCCCAGCGCGTTTTTCGCCGACAACCGCGGCAACCGTCCGCCCGTCGCCGGCACCGTGCCCATGGGCTATGAGATGCCACTCTCGAAGGAGAACCCCTTCCCCGATGAGGGTAAATACCGCACCGTGCGCTTTGCCACCGGGACCGATTATCTCAACACCGGCCGTTTCGGCGACCAGTGGGGCACGGGGATTCCGCTGCCGGTCACGGCCGAACTGATGCAACGCGGGCACGACCGCTACACCATTTACTGTGCGGTCTGCCACGGTGCCTCGGGCGGCGGCAACGGCGTGGCCGGGCAATACGGGCTGGTCGCCATCGCGAGTTACCACCAGGACCGCCTGCGCATCATGGCCGACGGCGAGATTTACAACACCATCGTGCACGGGAAGAACACCATGCTCGGCTACGGGGCGAATATCGCGTTGGAGGACCGCTGGGCCATCGTGGCCTATGTTCGGGCGTTGCAATTGTCCCAGCAGGCCACCCTGGCCGACGTTCCGCCGGACGAGCGGCAGAAACTGGAGGCGACCCAACCATGAGCGCACCTGAAAACAAAGTGACGACGAAGGAGTATTTCGACTACCAGGGCTTCGGGGGCAAACTGCTCCTCGCCGTGGCCGTGGCAGTGGTTTCGCTCACTCTCGCCGCCGTGGGCGGGTTCTTCTCGGCCAAACAATTTGCCTTCTCCTGGCTCTTCGCCTTCGCGTTTTTCTTCACCATCACAGCCGGATCCCTTTTCTGGATCTTCGTGCATCACGCGGTCGATGCCGATTGGAGTGTGGTCGTCCGGCGCCAACTCGAGAACATCGCCTGGCTCTTCCCCGTGCTCGCCGTCCTCTTCATTCCCATCGTGCTCAGCAGCCATTCGCTCTTCAAGTGGATGAACATCGCCCCGGGGGTTGATCCGTTGCTCGATGGCAAGGCCGCCTACCTCAATCAGCCGTTCTTCTGGATGCGCGCGGCCTTCTACTTCGGATTCTTCAGCCTCGCCGCCTTCCTGCTGCGGCGCAACTCGATCCGTCAGGACAAGGATGGCGACGCGCGTCACACCTGGCTCTCGCGCAAAATGGTCTTCCCCATGCTGCCGTTCTTTGCTCTCTCGCTGACCTTCGGTGCGTTCGACTGGCTCATGGGCCTCGACTTCCACTGGTTCTCGACTATGTGGGGCGTTTACATCTTTGCCGGCTCGGCCCTCAGTTCGATGTGCGTGCTCGTTCTTCTCATCACCGCCCTGCGGGCCGCCGGTTACCTCGAGGGCGTGGTCACGCTTGAGCACTACCACATCATGGGCAAGCTGATGCTGGCCTTCACCGTGTTCTGGGCCTACATCGGCTTCAGCCAATACATGCTGATCTGGTATGCCAACATCCCGGAGGAAACGACCTACTTCCTCCGCCGCAATACGGGGAGTTGGAACACGCTGAACATCATCCTCGTCATCGGCCATTTCTTCGTGCCCTTCGTCGTCCTGCTCTTCCAGGCCACGAAGAAAAAACCGCTGCTCCTTTGCACCGTGGCCGGATGGATCCTGCTCATGCACCTGATCGACATGTATATCATCGTGCTGCCGAACTACCATAAGGCGGGCCTCGCGCCGCACTGGCTCGACCTCGTCTGTCTGCTGGCCATTGGGGCCACGCTGGCCGCCATTTTCATGAAACGTCTGGGCGACACTCCGCTCTGGCCCCTGCGCGACCCGCGGCTGGCCAATTCCCTGCGCCTCCGAAACTGATGGACCCCGTGATTTCCAGCAGCGCCGCGCCGCGCCCAAAGAGCATCGGGCTGATGTTTGTCGGGGCCTTTCTCATCTTCGGGCTTTTTGCCGTGGCGGTGCAGTGGATGCGCGCCTCCAGCGACGCCGCATCCTTTGACGAGGAGGCCATCCGCGCCAAGCAGCGCTACGAGATTCTGGCCAAGGTGAAGGATGAAAACACGGGCCTTACGACACAATACGCCTGGGCCGACCGGGCCAAGGGGACCGTGCGCCTGCCCGTGGACCGCGCCATGGAATTGACGGTGGCCAAGCTTTCCGCCCAAGGCGCGCCCCGGCCGGCGGGCATGGTTGATCCGAGCGTTCCGCACGCCTCCGCGTTGAAGCCCGGTGGCCTCTCCGCACCGCAGCCGACACCGCCGCCTTTTGCCTCGCCCGAACCGACGCCCGCGCCAGAGCCGGTTCCGGCTCCGCCTGAGCCCAGCGCCGCTGCCCCGGAGGTCGGACCATGAACACGGTCGTCTACATTTTGCTCGCAGCCGGGTTGGTCTTCTTCGGCGGCACCACGCTGGCGGCGTTTTACTGGGCGGCGCGCACCGGGCAGTTCCGCAATCTGGAGGATGGCTCCAAGGTGATTTTCGACGACGATGAGCCGGTTGGCACGGCCACGGATGTCTTTGCCGACAAGAAAGCTGACCGCCCGGTGCGGGCTGCCATCGCACGGAGGAGAATCATCTGACCATGAGCGCAACCCTGACCATGACACGCCCCCCGGCGGCCGAGACGGCGGCGGAGGACAAAATCGAGCGCGCCGAGATCGACGCCTCGACCCGCCTGCCCGTGGTGCTTTTCTACGGCTCGGCCATTTTTTGGCTGCTCGTCGGCTCGCTCTTCGCCCTCCTGGCTTCGGTCAAGATGAACAACCCCCACTTCCTCGACCAGTGGGGCTGGCTGACCTTCGGTCGGGTGCGTCCGGCGCACCTGAACGCCGTGGCCTACGGTTGGGCTTCCTCCGCCGCCATTGGCACCGGTCTCTGGCTCATGGCCCGCCTTTGCCGCGTGCCCCTGCGGTATTCCAAACTGGTCATTGGCGCGGCCATTTTCTGGAACCTTGGAGTGCTTCTCGGCATCTTTGGCATTCTCGCCGGGGATGGGCGTTCGATCGAATGGCTCGAGTTTCCCAACTACGCCAGCCTGATGCTCTTCGTGGCCTACGGTCTCATCGCGGTCTGGGGCGTGCTCATGTTCCGCTTCCGCAAGCCCGGCCACGTTTATGTCAGCCAGTGGTATCTGCTCGCCGCTTTCATCTGGTTCCCGTGGCTCTACTCCACCGCGAACATCCTCCTCAACTTCCAGCCGATCCAGGGCGGCGCGCAGGGCGCGGTCAACTGGTGGTATGGCCACAACGCCCTCGGCCTCTGGTTCACGCCCATCGGTCTGGCCACGGCCTACTACCTCATCCCAAAAGTCCTCGGGCGTCCGATCCACAGCTACTATCTGAGCATCCTCGGCTTCTGGACCCTCGCGCTTTTCTATAGCTGGAATGGCATGCATCACCTGATCGGCGGACCGTTCCCGGCCTGGATGATCAGCGCCAGCGTGGTGGCCAGCATCATGATGTTCATTCCCGTCATCACCACGGCGATCAATCACCACATGACCGTGCGGGGAAATTTTGGGGCCTTGAAATGGAGCCCGACCCTCCGCTTCACCGTCTTCGGCGCCATGTGCTACACCCTGGCCAGCGTGCAGGGCAGCTTCATGGCCATCCCCAGCCTCAACGTCATCACGCACTTCACCCACTACACGGTCGGTCATGCGCACCTCGGGCTTTACGCCTTCTTCACCATGATAATGTTCGGCGCGATGTATTACATTCTGCCCCGCGTCGTCGGATGGGAATGGCCCTCGGCGCGCCTCATTCGCTGGCACTTCTGGCTCGTGGCCATCGGCATCGGGGTGATGGTCATCTCGCTGACCATCGGCGGCATCCTGCAGGGCCTGGCGCTGCTTGATCCGGGGATCACCTTCATGGCCTCGCTCGACTACACCAAGCCTTGGCTGCTCATGCGCAGCGGTTCGGGCATTCTCCTTACCGCCGGGCACATTGTCTTCGCCGTGAGTTTCTGCCTGCTGCTTTTCAAGGTCGGGGCCCAGCGCACCGAGCCCACCCTCTTCGGCACCGACCAGGGCCGTGAACCGGAGCCGCTCAACCGATGAACCGGATGCCCGTCATCATCGTCGGGATTTTCCTGACGTTCCTCAGCTCCTGGATCGGGCTGGTGGCTTATCCCTACCTGACCCTCGGACGTTTCACCGCGGTGACCGATGAGGCCACCGGTGACATCAATCCGCCGCCGCTCTCCGGGTTGGCGGTGCGCGGCCAGCGGGTCTATGCCTCGGCCGGATGCATTTACTGCCACAGCCAACAAATCCGGCAGGTTGGTTATGGCTCGGATCTGGCCCGCGGCTGGGGCGCGCGTCCGACGGTGGCGCGGGACTACATGCGGGAGAGCCCCGCGTTCCTCGGCACGATGCGCACCGGTCCCGACCTGACCAACATCGGTGCCCGCCAGTCGAGCGCCATGTGGCACCACCAGCATTTGTATCAGCCGAGCGTGGTCGCCCCCGGTTCGATCATGCCTTCCTTCCGCTACCTTTACACCATGCAGAAAATCCAAGGCCAGCGTTCGGCCCGCGCGATTGATTTGCTCTCGCCGGACAGTCCGCCCGAGGGCTACGAAGTCGTGCCCACCGCAGACGCCGAGGCGCTCGTGGCCTACCTGCTTTCCTTGAACCGCAACTATCCTCTGCCGGAGGCTCCGGAACCCCCGCAATGATCGACGAGCCGCATAACAACGGGCTTCGGCCCGACACCTTCGAGGCGCACCGTGAGAGCGATGAACTCAACGTGCGGGACGTGCACGGCGCGATCCTGCGCGAGAAAGACGATCCGCGCGACGGCTACGAGCCCATTCCGCTCTGGCTGGTGTCCGGATTCATGGCGCTGGTTTTTTGGGCGGGGGCCTACCTCGCCTACAACAGCGGTGGTTTCCAATCGACCGTCTTCGATCCATCGCAGGTGGCCTGGGCTGGCGGCGGTGGCGCGCCCAAAGCCCCGCCCGATCCCAAGGTCGTGGGCAAGCGTCTTTTCACTGCAAATTGCGTGGCTTGCCACCAGGCGACCGGACTCGGCGTGGCCGGGCAGTTTCCCCCGCTGGTCGGCAGCGAGTGGGTCATTGATGGCAACGACTGGCACGGCGACAACCACCTGGTGAAGGTTCTGCTCCACGGCTTGGCCGGCCCGATTCAGGTCAAGGGCGCCACCTACAACGGCGCGATGCCCGCGTGGAAGCAACTCAAGGATGACCAGATTGCAGCGATCCTTACCTACGTTCGCAGTGAATGGGGCAACGCCGACGATCCTATCACGGCCGACCAAGTGGCCAAACTCCGGGCCGAGACCGCCGCGCGCAACGAGCCATACTCAATGGCGGAGCTCAAGGCCATTCCGGCTATTGAATTCGGCCCCCCCGCCGCAGCCCCGGCTGGTCCGGCCGCGGCACCCGCGGCACCGCCCGCGCCGACAACCCCCGCAGCCCCGGCTGCTCCCGGAGCGTGATGATGAAAAATTTTTCCACAAAACTTCTGTGGGTGGCGGCCCTCCTGCTCCTGGTTGCCGTTCCCGAGGCCATGGCCGCGGTGCGCGACTCCAACCTCTACTGGGCTCCCGAGGCTGTCACGGTCACGGGCAAGCGGATCGACGTCCTGCTCAATTTCATCTTCTACCTCACGGGTGCCGTCTTCGTTCTGACCCAGGCGGTCTACATCTATTATCTGGTCAAATACCGCAAGCGTCCGGGCTCTAAGGCCTACTACAGCCACGGGAACAACAAGCTGGAGATCGTCTGGACGGCCATTCCCACGGCCATCTTCATCGGCCTCGTGATTTACAGCAACCGCCTCTGGGGTGAGATCCACAGCACGCCGCCGGAGAATGCGGTCAAGATTGATGTGGTCAGCTACCAATTCGGCTGGGACATGCGTTATCCCGGTGCCGACGGAAAACTCGGCAAGATTGATGTCAAGACCTACTCGGTGGACAACAAGTTCGGCCTGCTGCCGGATGACCCGGCGGGTGATGATGATTTTTCCAGCACGGAATTGGTTGTTCCCGTGGGCCAGCCGGTCCATCTCTACCTCCACTCGCGCGACGTGATCCACTCGTTCTACGTCCCGGCCTTCCGCCTTTACCAGGCCGCGGTGCCGGGCCGGACCATCGCCTGGGTTTGGTTTGAGACCACCAAGACGGGCGACTTTCAATTGGCCTGCAGCCAGATCTGCGGTTCGGGCCACTACAACATGAAGGCCCCGATCCGCGTGGTCACGGCGGAGGAGTTTGAAAAGTGGAAGGCGGGAAAAATCGCGGCCAAGGCCGCGGAGGCCCAGGCCGCGTCGGCGGCGCGGGAGATCCGCCACTCCACCGTTGCCCTTGATCCGGCGGCCGATGCCGCGCGTAACTTTCCGGAGGAAAAACTATGAGCACGAGCGCCACCACCTTTGTTCCCGACCAGAGCGCGTCCGACCACGGTCACGCGCACCACGGCCCGCAGGGATTCTTCTTCACCTACATCTGGTCGACCGATCACAAAATGATCGGCCTGCAATACCTTTGGACCAGTTTTTTCTTTCTGCTCGTCGGCGGACTGTTGGCCATGGGCATTCGCTTTCAGCTGGCCTATCCCGGCACGGAAGTGCCGTTGATCGGCATGCTCCTCCCGTCCACGGTGGCCAGCGACGGCATCATTCTTCCGGGCGGCTACAACATGCTCTTCACCATGCACGCCACCGTCATGGTGTTTCTCGTCGTCATGCCCCTGCTCATCGGCGGGTTCGGCAATTTTCTCATTCCGCTGAAAATCGGCGCGGGCGACATGGCTTTCCCCACGCTTAACGCCATGAGCTACTGGCTCTACGTCGCTTCGGGGCTGATCATCCTCGTCAGCTTCTTCGTCGACGGCGGCGCGGCCTCTTCCGGATGGACGGCCTACGCGCCCCTTAGTTCGACCGCGGCCTACAACAACAACACGCAGATCGGCCAAAGCCTCTGGTGCATCGGGCTCTTCGTCAACGGCCTCTCCTCCATCGCCGGCGGCACCAACTACATCACGACCATCGTCAACATGCGTGCGCCCGGCATGACCATGTTCCGCCTTCCGCTCTCGGTGTGGTCGCTCTTCATCACCTCGTGGTTGCTTGTCCTCGCCGTGCCCGTGCTCTCCGCTGCGGCCGCCATGCTCTTCGCCGACCTGAATCTCCACACGACCTTCTTCAACGCCCAGAAAGGCCAGCCGCTGCTCTGGCAGCACCTTTTCTGGTTCTTCGGCCATCCGGAGGTTTACATCATGATCCTTCCGGCCATGGGGTTGGTCTCGGAAATTCTTCCCGTCTTCGCCCGCAAGCCGATCTTCGGCTACAAGGCCATGGTCTGGGCCATGGTCGCCATCGGGTTTCTCGGCTTCATTGTTTGGGGCCACCACATGTTTGTCAGTGGCATGAATCTGACCCTCGGGGCCATGTTCTCGGTCTCGACCATGGTCATTGCCGTGCCCTCGGCCATCAAGACCTTCAACTGGATGGGCACCGTCTGGCGCGGGTCGATCAGCTTCAAGACGCCCATGCTCTTCGCCCTGGCCTTCGTCTCGATGTTTGTCATCGGCGGGCTCAGCGGCATTTTCATGGCGGCAACGCCGGTGGATCTCTTCGTCCACAACTCGTATTTCATCGTCGCGCACATTCACTATGTGCTTTTCGGCGGCAGCCTCTTCGGCGCGTTCGCCGCGATCTATTTTTGGTATCCCAAGATGTTCGGCCGGATGATGAATGAAACCCTCGGGAAGATTCATTTCTTCGCCACCTTCATCTTTTTCAACCTGACCTTCTTCCCCATGCACAACCTCGGGTTGGGCGGGATGATGAGGCGCATCGCGGATCCCACGCTCTACGACCACCTGCGCGCGCTGCAGCCTTTGAACGTTTTCGTCAGTTGGGCCGCCTTCGGCATGGGGCTCTCCACCTTCATTTTCCTCTACAATTTCATCTGGAGCCTGCGCCACGGGAAGAAGGCCGGGAACAACCCGTGGGACGCGACCACGCTGGAGTGGACCGTGCCGTCGCCTCCGGGGCACGGCAACTTTGAGAAAATTCCCACCGTCTACAACGGGCCCTACGAATACAGCGTGCCGGGCATGGAGAAGGACTTCCTTCCTCAGGACGAAAAAGCCCCGGAAGGTGCGCGCCTGGCCATTCACTAGGCTTGAGGCGCATTGCCGTTTGGCTATGAGTGGTTCGCCCGCATCCTACGGCACGGCGCGTGCCGTGATCTTCGGATTCTCGGTCGTCGTTGCGGTCTCTGCCTTCATCTTGCTGCTCAGCGGAGGGCTGGTCACGTCCAAGGGGGTGGGGATGACGGTTCCCGATTGGCCGAACAGCTATGGCTACAACATGTTCACCTTTCCGATCTCGCGCTGGGTCGGCGGTATTTTTTACGAGCATGTCCACCGGCTCATCGCCTCCGGCGTCGGCCTGCTCACGGTCATCCTCGCCGTGCTCCTGTGGTTCGGCGAACCCCGCAAATGGGTGCGCGGGCTCGGCTATGTCGCGGTCGCGGCGGTCATTGTGCAGGGTGTGCTCGGCGGGTTGCGCGTGACGCTGATCAAGGACGAGATTGGAATTTTCCACGGGATGCTCGCTCAGGCCTACATCAGCCTCCTCGTTGTCATTGCCGTGGCCTTGAGCCGGGCTTTCTCCACCGGCGGGGCGCGCTGGCGGTGGCATGCGCCCGGCTTGCTGCGCTGGGCTATCGTGCTGACCGCGCTCATTTACCTGCAGTTGACCCTCGGCGCGACCATGCGCCATGAGCATGCCGGCTTGGCCATCACGGATTTTCCGCTGGCTTACGGGCAAGTCTGGCCGCTCATCAGCCCCGCGCAACTGGCCGAAATCAATGTGCAGAGGGTCGCCGCCGGACAGGTGCCCACGACATTAGTCTTCATTCATCTGCAAATGGTCCACCGGCTCATGGCCGTGGTCATCTTCGCCGGGGTGCTGGCTTATGCGTGGAAAGCCGGCCGGGCGGCCTTCGGAGTGCGACTGGCCTCGCGCTGGTGGGTGGCGCTCATTCTTGTCCAAGTCGCCCTCGGAGGCTGGACGGTTCTCTCCAACAAGGCGGCTGATATCACCACGGCCCATGTGGCGGTTGGCGCGCTGGCCTTGTTTTTGGGCGTGACGCAGTGTTTCCTTCTGGCCTCGTTTTCGCCCCGCGCGGCGGAGTTGAAACGGGAAGCCTTACTCACCCCCGAAGCTGTTTCATGAAAGCTGACGCCCATAGCCTCCCGCGCCCCGCCTCGGCGGCGGCGGATTTCGCCGAGCTGGTCAAGGCCCGTCTGAGTTTTCTCACGCTGGCCACGGCCATGGCTGGTTTTGCCCTCGGGGTGGATGGTCCGTGGAGTTATCTCCTGCTCGCCGCCACGATGGCCGGCACGGCGTTCAGTGCGGCCGGGGCGGCGGCACTGAACCAATGGTGGGAACGCGAGCATGATGCGCGGATGAAGCGCACGCGCAGCCGTCCTCTGCCCGCAGGCCGCATGGCTTCCGGCGACGCTTTGCTCATCGGGGCTTTGCTCTCTCTCTGCGGGGTGGCTTGCCTCGCCTTGTTCGTCAACTGGCTCTCGGCCGCGCTGGCTGCCGTCACGATTCTTTTTTACATTCTTGTCTACACCCCGCTCAAGCGCATCACCCCGTTCAACACCATTGTCGGGGCCGTGCCCGGCGCGCTGCCGCCCCTCATCGGCTGGAGCGCGGCGCGTGGGTCCATCAATGCGGAAGGCCTGACCCTTTTCGCCATTCTCTTTCTCTGGCAGATGCCGCATTTTCTCGCCATCGCCTGGCTCTACCGCGAGGACTACGCGCAGGCAGGCTTTCGCATGCTCTCCGAGGGGGATGATGCCGGGTTGGTCACGGGGCGGCAGGCCGTGATCTATGCGCTCGCGCTTTTGGCCGTGAGCCTGCTGCCCTCGGTTTTTTTCGATTACTCGGCCGTCTATTTTTACGGGGCCCTGCTCCTCGGCGGCGGCTTCACCGTCCTGGCTGGGCGCTTTGCCTGCAGCGGCGGTTCCGTGCCGGCGGCCCGGGCACTCTTTCTGGGCTCCATTGCCTATCTGCCGTTCTTGCTGGGGCTCATGGTCCTGGCCCGATGAATGAACCAGCCCGACGCCCAGACCCGACGGGCCAACCGCCTTTTGCTGGCGGCGATTGCCGTTTTTGCCCTGCTGCTCTGCGCCGCCGTCATTTTATGGAAAGCTTTTTCATCATGAGGCTTTTCCCCGCCCTTAACTCCCTGTAACACATCCTGCACATGAGCACTGCCACCCTGGCCGCCCACGACGAAACGCATGTCCCGCCCCGCACGGCGATTTTCGGCATGACTATTTTTCTCGCCTCGGAGGCGATGCTGTTTGCCGGCCTGATCGGCGGCTACATCGTCCTCCGCTTGAGCTCCGCCGCTTGGCCGCCTGACCCGGAGTCGCCGCATCTGCCGGTCATGCTGACCGGCATCAATACGGTCATCCTCGTCAGCAGCAGCTTCGTTTACCACGCGGCCGAGGTCGCGGTGAAGAAGGGCCGAAGCGGGTTGGGGTGGCTCTTCCTCACTGTGCTGATGGGCGCGACCTTCCTCGGTATTCAAGCCTACGAATGGACGCACCTCTACCATGAAGGCCTTTGGTTCAACAAAGGCGGAGCCTTCGGGTCGTCCTTCTTTGTCCTCACCGGCTTCCACGGACTGCACGTCGCCATCGGCGTGCTGATGATCCTCATCGCGCTGCTCCGCCAATTCGGGGGAGCCTACACGGCGCAGAATCACACCTACCTCATCCTCGCCGGGATGTATTGGCACTTCGTGGACGTGGTCTGGGTCTTTCTTTTCACGGTGCTTTACCTCATCTGAGGTGTGATGACTGTCAAACCGCCGGAGGATGTGATGGCCGGACGCATGCACCGTCTGGGCTGGGCCGGCGCGTTCCTGGTTTTTGTCCTTGCCGTGACCATGGGCTACTCGCTCTGGCGCGGGTCCGAGCGTCGCGAAGTGGTCAATCTGCCGGTCCTGCGGGCCGTGCCGGAATTTTCCCTTACCGATCAGACCGGCGAGGCCGTCTCGAAGGACAGCCTGCGCGGAAATATCTGGATCGCGAATTTCTTCTTCACCCGTTGCCAGGGGCCGTGCCCGCAGCTCAATGCCCGCATGGCCGAAATGCAGAAAGCCCTGGCCAAGGCCCCCGGGGTCAAGCTGGTCTCGGTTTCGGTGGACCCGGCCCACGACACCACGGAGGTCCTGCGCAAATATGGCGAAGAGTTCCAGGCCGATCCCGCAAAATGGAAACTCCTCACGGGCGACCCGGACGTGGTCAAGAAGCTGGTGCGCGAAGGGTTCGCGCAGATGCTGGAGGACGGCCCAGACGCCCAGCCTGTCCACGGCACAATTTTCCTTATGGTTGATGGCCACGGCATGGTGCGCGGGGTTTACATGCTCGAAGATCCCGAACTCATCCCGAAGATGCTGCTCGATGCCGGGAACCTCCTGCGCGAACAGGGCCAGGGCTGAGCCGCCTTCACCGCGGCTTCGGGCGTGGTTCGCGCTTGCTTTGACCGCGGGTCGCCTCTTGGATGGGCGGATGGAGCGTTCTTATGGGCGGGCGGCGGATGGTTTGCGGCCGGTGACTTTCGAGCCGGGTATCGCGCCTTATGCGGCGGGTTCGGTTTTGGTCGCCTTCGGCCAAACGAGGGTGGTGTGCGCGGCCACCATCGATGAGTCGGTGCCGCGGTGGATGCAAATCCAAAAGGTCTCGGGTGGCTGGTTGACGGCGGAATACTCCATGCTCCCGTATTCCACCCTTGATCGGAAGGCGCGGGACATTTCCCGCGGCAAACTCGACGGCCGGACGACCGAGATTCAGCGATTGATCGGCCGCGCCCTGCGCGCCGTGGTGGATCTGGAGAAACTCGGACCGAGGACCCTGTGGGTTGACTGCGATGTGCTGCAAGCGGATGGGGGAACCCGGACAGCAGCGATCACGGGAGCCTGTGTGGCGGTGGAATTGGCCTTTCGCCAGCTTCTGGCCGAGGGGAAAATCAAGCAGACCGCCCTGAAGCAGCGGATGGCGGCCGTCAGTGTCGGTGTGGTCGGCGGCGAGGTCCTGCTCGATCTGGATTACCTCGAGGACAAGGAAGCCTCGGTGGATATGAACCTTGTCATGACCGAAAGCGGCGAGTTCGTGGAGGTGCAGGGGTCAGGCGAGGAGGCCACATTCGGCGAGGAGGCTCTCTTTGAGATGCTTCGGGCTGGCCGGGCGGGGATCGAAAGTTTGCTTGCTCTTCAGGAGAAGGCCCTTAGTATCGCGCCCCCGCCATCAGCATGAAAAAAGCACTCATCACTGGTATCACTGGCCAAGACGGATCGTATCTGGCCGATCTTCTTCTGGCCAAGGGCTACGAGGTTCACGGCATCATCCGGCGGGCCAGCACCTTCAATACGTCGCGCATCGACCATTTGTATCAGGACCCGCATGTCAACGGGGTGCGGCTGTTTCTGCATTACGGTGACCTTGCGGACTCAGTGAACCTGACGAAGATGCTCTACGAGTTGCAGCCCGACGAGGTTTACAATCTGGGGGCCCAGAGCCATGTGCGGGTCAGTTTCGACATTCCGGAATACACGGCCGACGTGACCGGGGTGGGGACCATCCGGATTCTCGAGGCCATCCGTGAGTCGGGGGTCAAACCGAGATTTTATCAGGCCTCCAGCAGCGAGATGTTTGGCAAGGTGCAGGAAGTTCCGCAGAAGGAGACCACGCCGTTTTGGCCGCGCAGTCCGTATGGGTGCGCGAAGATGTTCGGGTATTGGGCGACGGTGAACTACCGGGAGGGCTACGGGCTGTTTGCGACCAACGGGATTTTGTTCAACCACGAGAGCCCGCGGCGCGGGGAGACCTTTGTCACGCGGAAGATTTCGCGCGCGGTGGCGGCGATCAAGTTGGGGCTGCAGAAGGATATCTATCTCGGGAACATGGACGCGAAGCGGGACTGGGGTTATGCGCCGGAGTATGTGGAGGGGATGTGGCGCATGCTGCAGGCGGACGAACCGGAAGATTTTGTGCTGGCGACGAACGAGACGCACACGGTGAAGGAGTTTGTTCAGGTCGCCTTCGGGCATGTGGGGCTGGATTGGCAGGACTTCGTGAAATACGACGCCCGCTACGAGCGCCCCGCAGAAGTGGAACTGCTCATCGGCGACCCGGCCAAGGCCAAGGAAAAATTGGGCTGGGAACCCAAGGTGCGGTTCAAGGAACTTGTGCAAATCATGGTCGAGGCCGATCTGGAAATGCTTGAAGGAAAGGGCCCCGTCCATCAACATCAGGGATAGTCGACAGAAGGAACCAATATTTATGTCCAGAATTTGCAGCATCACAGGGGCCAAACCCACGCGCGGATCGGTCATCCATCGCCGCGGTATGGCCAAGAAGAAAGGCGGCGTCGGCCGCCACGTCACCGCGAACACGCCACGCTTTTTTACTCCGAACCTCCATGAAAAACGGATTTGGGTCCCTGAACTCAAGCGTTTCGTCAAGGTCAAGCTGACCGCACGCGCCCTCAAGACGATCACGAAGAACGGAGCTTACGCCACTCTCAAGAAGGCCGGTGTCATCTGACTTGGCCACCTTGATTCCCACCAAAACTAAGAAAGGACCAACACAACATGGCATTCAGCACAGTTAGCAAAAAAAGCGGCAAGACTTACTTCCTGCACGCGCGTCTCCAAGAGTTGCGCGGCGGTCAGAAAGTGACTCTTTACTACTTCGGCGGAGAACCCAAGGAAGGCGCGATTGATGCCCTGCCCGCCGGTTACGAAATCTCCGAGAACGGGCGCACCGGCCTCCCGCTTTTGAAGAAGATCCGCTAAGTCAGAGATATCTCTCTTCATCAAGGCGGCCCGGCATCACACGCAGGGTCGCCTTTTTCTTTTTTGCCTTCCGCCATCTCTTCCATGCCGACAAATCCCCTGATCATCGGAGGCGGCTTGGTCGGGCTGGCCACGGCCTGGCAGTGGTTGCGGACGGGTCAGGCTGCGGCGCTCACGCTGCTGGAGAAGGAATCCGCCGTCGGAGCCCACCAAAGCACCCACAACAGCGGGGTGCTCCATGCCGGACTCTATTACCGCCCGGGCTCGCTCAAAGCGCGCTTGGCGGTCGAGGGCATCCGGGAGATGACCGCCTATTGCCAGGACAAGAACATCGCCCATGAAATCTGCGGCAAGGTGGTCGTGGCGGTGGACGAGACCGAGGTCCCGCGCTTGCGGGAATTGGAAAAGCGGGGTCAGGCCAACGGACTCCGCGGACTGCGGTGGCTTGATGGCGACGGCCTGCGCGAGATCGAACCGAGCGCCGCCGGTGTCGCGGCTCTGCATGTGCCCGAGGAGGGCATCGTGGACTATGCGGCGGTTTGCCGGGAGTTGCGCGTGGACATCGAATCGATGGGGGGCCAGATCGTGACCGGCGCGGAGGTTCGCCGCCTGCGTTCGACCTCCACAGGCTGGCGGGCGGAAACTCCGCTGGGGGAGTTTTCCGGCGATTTTCTGGTCAACTGCGCCGGCTTGCAGTGCGATCGCATCTGCCGATTGGCCGGCGGCGAAACCCACGACCGCATTGTGCCTTTTCGTGGCGAGTATTACCAACTGCGGGCGGAAAGTTCCCACTTGGTGAGAAATTTGATCTATCCCGTGCCGGATCCGAAGTTTCCCTTCCTCGGCGTGCATTTTACGCGACTGGTCGGCGGTGGAGTCGAGGCCGGACCGAATGCGGTGCTGGCCTTTGCGCGCGAGGCCTACCGCAAGACGCAATGGAGCCCGCGGGATCTGGTCGATGTTCTGAGCTTCCCGGGTTTCTGGAAATTTCTCGCCCGGCATCCCCGCATGGCCTGGGACGAGGGCCTGCGCTCGCTCAGCCGCAAACTGTTTTGCCGTTCGCTCCAACGCCTCGTGCCCTCCTTGCGGGAGGAAGACCTTGCTCCCGGCGGGGCCGGAGTCCGCGCCCAGGCCATCTCCCGGGATGGCGAGTTGGTGCAGGACTTTCGTCTCGTGGCCGGGCGGCGTGCCCTGCATGTCCTCAATGCCCCCAGCCCGGCCGCCACGGCGTCGCTGGCCATCGGCCGACACATCCTCGGAGAAATCGCCACGCGCTGAACGGAGGGAAATTCTTTCGTCACGTCGCGTCCTGCGCTAAGGTTTACGGGTGGTCAGATTGCTGCTTCTCCCGCTTCTTTTTTTTCTCCTCCCCGAGCTCCGGGCGGACTTCATCGAGTTGAAGGACGGCACCCGGGTCGAGGGAGAGATCACGGCAGTGACAGCCGATCAGATCATGATGCAGGTCCAGACCTCGCCGACCATCCGGGATGAAAAATCTTATCCTCGCTCCGAGGTTGTCCGTTTCCAGCGCGCCACGGTGGACGACATTGCGTTTGCCGAAATCGCCGGCTTGCAGGTGCCGGTTACGGCCGACCGGGTGGAGGTTTACGATTTTCTTCTGCAGCAAAAAGTCCAGCCGTTCATGAAGAATTACGGCTACAGCAAGCATATGCCGGCGGCGCGGCGGCTGGCCCAGCAATTGGAAGGCGAGCGCCAACGGGTGGCCGGGGGTGAGATCAAAATTGAGGGCGAGTGGATCGCGGCGGCTGACTACGCGGCGAATCGCCCGGAAATTTCCGCACGGCTGCAACTGGCGAACTTGAAAAGTTCCGTCGATCCGGCCAGTGCTTTGCTCGTTTTTGAGGTTTTTGAAAAGGAGCACGGCACCTCCCCCGCATATCCAAGCGCGGTTCGTCTGGCCCGCACGCAGATCGAGGCGCTGCGCCCAGCCATCACCAAGATCCGCACCGAAATGGAGCGCCGCAAGCGTGAGCAGACGGAAGGATTGCAGTTGGCCAGCGAGGACAAGCGGTTACTCATCCAGCAGGGCATTGACCAGGAACGCTCCCTCCTGGCCGCCCAGGTGGCCAAGGCGCGGCAGGCTGGAACCAAGTGGCTTCCTCTTCTGCCCGACGAGCAGTTGCTGGCCGATCTGACCCGCACGGCCGACACGGAGGGCCTGCGTTTAAAGCAGGTCGATGTGGACAAGTTCGACTCTGCCGTGGCTGCCGTCGGGCAGGCCAAGCAGGAGTTGGCGGCGGGTCAGCTCGACCAAGCCAAGACAAGTCTGGCCCGGGCCGAGCAACTCTGGCCGCAGAACATGCAACTTCTGCCCCTGCGGGAGTCCCTCACCAAGGCGCAAGCCGCGGCAACCCCAATCCCGGCCCAGCCATGACCCGGCAGGCCACCGTCAACCGTCGGACGAAAGAGACCGATATTTCGTTGCGTCTCGTCCTCGATGGCACGGGCCAATCCGCCGTGGAGACTGGCATCGGATTTTTCGACCATATGCTCGTGCTCTTCGCCAAGCATGGTCTCTTCGACCTCGAGTTGCGGGCCAAAGGTGATCTTGAGGTTGATGCGCATCATACGGTTGAAGACGTCGGTCTCGCACTCGGCCAAGCCCTGCGCGAGGCACTGGGGGACAAGGCCGGGCTGTGCCGCTACGGCTGGTGTCTCCTGCCGATGGACGACGCGCTCGCTCGCATCGCCGTCGATTGCGGGGGGCGCCCTTACCTCGCCTATGACGCACCGGATGACATTGGTCCGATCGGAAATTTCCCCTTCCAGCTTCTCGAAGAATTCCTCCGGGCCTTCAGCGTGCAGGGTGGCTTGAATTTGCATGTCTCCCTGCTCGACGGTCGCGACGCGCACCACATGGCCGAGGCCGTGTTCAAGGGGTTGGCCCGCGCGCTCGACCAGGCCACCCGTCTCGACCCGCGGGTCCAGGGCGTCCCGAGCACCAAGGGCGTGCTCTAAGGCCATGGCTGGTTCCGCCGGGCTTGGCGCGCGATCGCGTCCGCGTGTGGCCATGATCGACTATGGCAGCGGCAATCTGCGCAGCGTGGAGAAAGCGCTCGAGCAGGCTGGTGCGGATGTCGTCCGCACGGCGGAGGCTGACGGGCTTTCCGGCTGCGCGGCCGTGGTGCTTCCGGGCGTTGGATCGTTCGGCGACTGCGCCAGAAGCCTGGAAGAGCGTGGGCTCACCGGATCTCTCCGGCAGTGGCTCGCGGAGGACCGCCCGTATCTCGGGATTTGCCTTGGCTACCAGATCCTCTTCGAGCGCAGTGAGGAGTCCCCGGGAGTCGAGGGCCTCGGGCACTGGCGCGGCAGCGTGACACGTTTTCCCCCAGCCCCCGGTTTGAAAGTTCCTCACATGGGCTGGAATGATCTGCAATGGCGGGCACCTGATGCGCTCTTTGCCGGCCTCGACGACCCGACTTACGTCTTCTTCGTGCATTCGTTTTTCCCCGTGCCCGAAGACGACGGCCTGATCACGGCCTCCAGCACGCACGGCGTGCCTTTTGCCGCTGCCGCGGGTCGTGGCAACCTACGCGGGGTGCAATTTCACCCGGAGAAAAGTCAGGCCACCGGGCGGCGAATGCTGGAGAATTTCGTCCGTGGATTGTCCACCCAGGATTGACCCATGTTGCTTTATCCCGCGATCGACTTGATGAGTGGCCAGGCGGTGCGTCTGCGCCAGGGGCGGGCAGGCGAGAAGACAGTTTACTCCGATGATCCTCCCGCCGTGGCCCGCGAGTGGGCGGTCCGGGGCGGTGACTGGCTCCACGTCGTCGACCTCGATGCGGCCTTCACCGGCGTGTCGGCGAATTTGGAGGTAGTCCGGCGGATGGTTTCGGTCCTGGCCATTCCGCTGCAGCTCGGCGGCGGCATGCGCGATGAGGAGGCCATCGAGCGCGCCCTCGCCGCGGGTGTTTCGCGCGTGGTCATTGGGACGCGTGCCGCCGAAGCGCCCGATTTTGTCGCTCGCGCCGTAGAGCGTTTCGGGGGCGAAAAAATTGCCGTCGGGATTGACGCGCGGGACGGGTTTGTCGCGGTCAAAGGCTGGACCGAGCCGACGGCGGTTCGGGCCACCGATTTGGCGCAACACATGGCCAGCCTCTCGGTCGGGGCCATTATTTACACGGACATTGCGACGGATGGAATGTTGCAAGGTCCTAATATAGAGATGGTTGAGGTTATGGTTCGCGATGTTGCCTGCCCGATCATTGCCAGTGGCGGGGTGTCTTCGGCGCTGGACCTCGTGCGCTTGAATTCTGTTGCGGGGTTGTCCGGGGCCATCATAGGCAAAGCCCTGTTTGAAGGACGAATCGAAGGGCATCTCCGGGAAGCCATGGCGGTGGCTTCTTCCCCGCCCGGCCAATGAGACTGCTCCTCTAGGAGTTTGGTCTTGAACTCTGGCGCGGACTTTGTTCACTCTACTTTCATGATTCGTCCTGCCCTGGCCCTTACCTCTGTCTTTGTTCTCGCCGCGCTTCTTGCCGCCTGCACAAACGAAAAACCCGCCAGCACACAGCGCAATCGTTACGGCTACGCCGGAACGCAAACCCTGCCGCAAACGCAGACCAACTCGACGCTCCCGCCGCTGACCGCGACCAATTCAGCCATGGGCGTGACGGATTCCGCCTTGGTCACCCCCATCGCCAATCCGACCCCCGCGCCCACGCCTCCGCCGGTCAGCCTGCCCACCCCGCAACTTTCCTACGGCATTCCCGTCCCCGGCAAACCCGGCTTCGTCACCAGCCCGCACGCGCCCAGCGCCGGGTTTGTCGATGTGCGCGGGTTTCCTCCGGGAACCGAAGTCAAGGATCCTTACACCGGCCGCATTTTCCTCGTGCCCTGAGCGGGATTTTTTCGGCGTGAGATTGTCGTCACGGGCGGCCAAAGTGACCGCGTGATGACCACCCGTCCGGAGAGCGTTGCCGTTTACGGTCCGGGTCTCATGGGCGCGTCGTTGCTGATGGCGCTGCGCGTCCGTTGTCCCTTGGTCAAACTTGGCGCCTGGGCCCGGCGCGGAGACGCGCTCGAGGAATTGCGGCGGCGCAAGCTGGTAGATTTTGCCTCCACCGACCCGGCGGAAGTGGCCGCTGCGGCTGACGTTGTTGTGCTGTGTCTCCCGGTGGACAAAATGAGCGGCGTGGCGTCGCAGCTGGTCGTCGCCCTCAAGGCCGGTGCCGTGGTCACCGATGTCGGTAGTGTGAAGCAGTCGGTCGTGCGTGAGTTGGAAGAGTGTTTCAAGTCGCAGGCCAATTTCGTCGGCAGTCATCCAATGTGCGGCTCGGAGGATGCCGGGCTGCCTGCCGCCCGCGCCGATCTTTATGACGGTGCGGTTTGCGTGATCACGCCAACGGCGTGTTCCCGCCCGGAGATGATGAACGCAGTGCGCCATCTGTGGGAGTTGGTCGGCGCGCGGGTCCTTGTCATGGATCCGGTGCAGCACGATCGGGCCGCCGCGCTGGTCAGTCACGTTCCTCATGTCGCCGCGGCCATGCTGGTTGAATTGGTGGCGGCCGAAACCCCGGAGGTCCGCGCGATGTGCGCCGGCGGATTTCGTGACACCACGCGGGTCGCCTCAGGACCGGCGGATTTATGGACAGCGATCCTTTCACTTAACCGCACCGAAGTGGCGCGCGGGCTCGGCCGGGCCGCGGAAAAACTTCAGGCCGTCCAGGCCGCCTTGGAGCAGAACAACATGGACGCAGTGAAGGCCTTCCTTGAATCAGCCGTCCGCCATCGCTCTGAAATCTCCGGAGGCACCCGGTCATGAAAATTAATGTGCAACGTTTACTCCCTATCGAGGCAGAAATTTCCGTTCCTGGCGACAAGAGCATGTCGCACCGCGCCGCCATGCTGGCCGCGCTTTCTGATGGTCCGTGCCACCTCAGCAACTACCTGCCCGGTGAGGATTGCCTCGGCACCCTTGCCGTCCTGCGGCAACTGGGCGTGAAGATAGACTCCGAAGGCTCCACGTCCTTCGTCGTCCATGGCCGATCTGGCCGCTTGGCGCCGCCGAGCACCGATCTTGAATGCGGTAATTCCGGGACGACCATGCGATTGATGAGCGGCCTGCTTGCGGCTCAGCCGTTCCGCTCGCGTCTGACGGGCGATGCCTCCTTGTCCCGCCGCCCGATGGGCCGGATCATCACGCCGCTGCAGCAGATGGGCGCACGTTTTACAGCCGAGGGCCCCGGGGGTTGTCCGCCGCTGGTTATTGACGGTTCGGACGCGCTGCAAGGCATGGAATACACCCTACCCGTGGCCAGTGCGCAGGTGAAAAGCGCGGTCTTGCTGGCAGGTTTACTCGCGCAGGGCCTGACCACGGTGATTCAACCCGTGGCGACCCGCGACCACACTGAGCGGATGCTGGAGTTTTTCGGCGTGCCGGTTTCAGAGGAGGGTCAGCGCATCGCGGTGACGGGTGGGTGCCTGCCCTCCTCTCGGGATTTTCAAGTGCCGGGCGACATCTCCAGCGCGGCCTTCTGGCTGGTTGCGGCAGCGGCGCAGAAAAAATCAAGACTGGTCGTGCGTGATCTCGGGCTCAATCCCACACGCACCGGCATCCTTGCCGTGCTTCGTCGCATGGGGGCCGACTTGCGTGAGGAACTCTCGGATGGCGCACCGGGCGAGCCCTGCGGCCGCGTGGAAGTGCGCGGCGGCAAACTTCATGGCACGGTCATCGGCGGGGCGGAGATTCCCAACGTGATCGACGAATTGCCGGTGTTGGCCGTGGCTGCGGCGCTGGCTGATGGTGTCACGGTGATCAAGGACGCCGCCGAGTTGCGCGTGAAAGAATCCGATCGGCTCGCCGTGGTCGCGGCGCATCTGCAGGCCATGGGAGCGGATGTGACCGAGCATCCGGATGGTCTGGAGATTCGGGGCGGTCGGCCGTTACGTGGAGCAAGGTTGGTCAGCCACGGAGACCATCGCATCGCCATGGCCTTCGCCGTCGCCGGAATGTTTGCCGACGGTGAGACCGTGATTGAAGACACCGCCTGCGTCGAAACCTCCTATCCGGGGTTCGCGGTGCAGTTGGAGCAGTTTGCTGGCGGGGAGGTGCGGTCGTGAATAGCTCGCCGGAAAGCGTGGTTATCGCGATCGATGGTCCGGCGGCCTCCGGCAAAAGCACCGTGGCCCGTGAGTTGGCCCGGCGGCTCGATTTTCGCTTCTTCAACTCCGGCGATCTTTATCGCGCCATGACCTGGCATTGCCTGGCGCAGAACATTGATTGCCGTGAAGCTGCGGCGGTGGCGGTGGCGGCTGGCCATTCCACGGTCGAGGTCTGTCATGACGGCGGCGATTATTTCCCGCGGATTAACGGCCAGGATCTGCGCGCCCATCTGCGCGACGAGCGGGTCAACGCCAACGTGTCCCCCGTCTCGGCCGTGCCGGCTGTGCGGTATATTTTATCCGCCGCCATCCGCGCCAGCGCGCAGGGCCGCCAGACCGTGGTCGAGGGGCGGGACATCGGTTCGGCCGTGTTTCCGGAGACGCCCTACAAGTTCTACATCGACGCCCATCCACAGGTTCGCCAGCGCCGTCGGCGCAACCAGGGACAGAGCGAGGAAATCGCACGGAGGGACCTGATAGATTCAACCCGCGCGGCTGACCCGCTGACCGTGGCTCCGGGCGCGACCGTGATTGATACTTCGCTGCTCGATGTCGAGGGGGTGGTCGCGGAGATCATGGAAAGACTGCGCGGGCAGGGGCTGGTATGACCGTGCTCACTGAGAATGTTGTAGCGGCGGTCTGTGACCGTCGGTGCCTTGTTTCTGCATGCACCGGCGCTCATAGAGCGCCGCTACAAGAGAGGCCTTGATCACGCCATGCAGCAACGAATGACTTTTTGGTATCTGCTCGGCTCTGAATTGAGCCGGGCGGTGGGGCGGACGTTCTTCCGCTACCGGGTGGTGGGGGGCGAGAACACGATTGAGGAGGGCCCGGTCATCCTCGCGGCCAACCACGCCAGCTTCCTTGACCCACCGCTCGTCGGGGTGGCCTTCCGGCGCTCTGTTCACTATCTCGCTCGCAAGTCCCTGCTCGACTGGCCGATCCTCGGGCCGATTCTCCCGGAGCTCGGGGTCATCCCGGTGGATCAAAAGAATGCCGACCGCAGTGCCCTCATGTCTTCCATTCGCGTGGTGCGGAGCGGCGGGGCGATCTTGGTTTTTCCGGAAGGCACCCGCACGCTGGACGGGAAACTTCAGCCCGCCCAGCCGGGCATCGGCATGATCGTGGCCAAAACTGGAGCTCCAGTAGTGCCGCTGCGCATCTTCGGCACCTTCGAGGCCTTTCCCCGCGACCGGATCGCGCCCCGCCTCGTTCCCATCACCGTGGTGGTGGGGAAGCCGCTGCGGTTCAGTGCGGAGGAAACAGCCGACCGTGCGGGCTACCAAAAAATAGGCGACCGCATCATGGATGCGGTCGCCCGGATTGAGTTGGTTTAGGCTGGTGACCCGCTTATTGCAGCGGGACGAGCTGCGCGTAGTTGGTCCCGACAACGCTCGCGTTGGTCACATCAGTCGGCCGGCTATACACACCGCCATCACCGCCCTTGCGGAAGACGACGAAGCCAGCGTCGCCGAAGGGGACATTGGTGGCGGCGAGCGCTCCGGCTTTCCAGTTCTTGGTGATGACGAACGGTTGGTCGGATGGGTCGGTCTCCTTGGTGGCAATGATGGAGAAGGCAATGTTGGCGGCGGTGAAATTCGTGTCGTTGACGATGACCCCGGGGGCCGCAAAAATCTTCTTGAGATCTTGCGCGGTCAGATACTTTCCAGCGGTCAATGCCTGGCTGAAAGTGCTGACGGTGAGGGCGGACCCATTCGTGCCGGTGGTCCAAGAGACTCCATCGCCGGCTGTCGAGGTGTCGATGGACATGGTTTGGGTGGCCAAGGTGAGCTGGCGGGCATTGTTCAGAACTCCGGTCATCTGGCCTTTTTTGAGGGCGCCGTTTACCGCCGGGACGGCAAACGAAGCCAGAATGGCGATGATGGAGATGACGACCAGCAACTCGATGAGAGTGAAGGCGTGGAGGGAGCGTTTGAGGTTTTTCATAAGGTGTGAGGAAACATCTACCATGGACTGAGAGGAATTCAAATCCTATCGGGAAGATTTTATGGCCGCAGGCTCCTCCAGAACCAGACCAACCATGCCCAAGGGGGGCAATTCGATCATGATCGAGTGATCGCGGCCCTGCCAGGGGATGGCCTCGGAGGGCAGGCCGCCGAGATTTCCCACGTTGCTGCCGCCATAGACTTCCGCGTCCGTATTGAGGATCTCGCGGTAGAATCCCGGCCGGGGCACGCCGACGCGATATCCGCCGCGCACCACGGGGGTCGCATTCATGGCAAAAACGACGATTTGTCCCCCGGCGGACTTGCGCAGGAAGGCAACCACGCTGTTGTCGGAGTCATGGAAGTCGATCCACTCGAAGCCGTCGTTGGTGTCGTCCAGTTCGTAGAACGCGGGGTAATTCTTGTAGAGATGGTTCAGGTGCTGGACCAGACGGCTCAGCCCGGCGTGCAGCGGAAACTGCGTGAGGTGCCAGTCGAGGCTCTGGCTGTGCTTCCATTCCTCCCATTGTCCGAATTCTCCGCCTTGGAAGAGCAACTTCTTGCCGGGATGGGCCCACATGAGGCCGTAGAACATGCGGAGGTTGGCAAATTTCTGCCACATGTCGCCGGGCATCTTGCTCAGCAGGGCGCCTTTGCCATGCACAACTTCGTCATGGCTGAGCACGAGGACGAAATGCTCATGGAAGGCGTAGAGCAGCGAGAAGGTGATGCTCCCCTGGTGGTAGCGCCGGAAAACCGGATCAAGACTCATGTAGTTGAGGAAGTCGTGCATCCACCCCATGTTCCACTTGAAGCCGAAGCCCAGGCCTCCCAGGTAGGTCGGGCGCGATACGCCGGGCCAGGCGGTCGATTCCTCCGCAATGGTGATGATCCCGGGGTGGCGCTCGTAGCTGACCTCATTGAAGCGCTTGAGGAAATGAATCGCATCCAGGTTCTCCCTTCCGCCGAAGGCGTTTGGAACCCAGTCGCCCGCCTCGCGGGAATAGTCGAGGTAGAGCATCGAGGCCACCGCATCGACGCGCAGCCCGTCGATGTGGTAGCGGTCGAACCAGAAGAGTGCGTTGGCGATGAGAAAATTCCGCACCTCGTTGCGCCCGTAGTTGAAAATGTATGTGCCCCAGTCGCGGTGCTCGCCCTGACGCGGATCGGCGTGCTCGTAGAGATGCGTGCCGTCGAACTTGGCCAGGCCGTGCGCGTCCTTGGGAAAATGCGCCGGCACCCAGTCAAGGATCACGCCGATCCCCGCCTGGTGGCAGTGGTCGACAAAATGCCTGAACTCATCCGGATTGCCGAAACGACTGGTCGGCGCGTAATAACCGGTCACCTGGTAGCCCCAGGAACCATCGAAGGGAAACTCGGAGATGGGCATCAGCTCGATGTGGGTGAACCCCATTTCCAGGCAATAAGGAATGAGGCGTTGCGAAAGCTCAATGTAGCTGAGCGGCCGGTTGTTCTCCTCGGCCACGCGCTGCCACGAGCCCAGATGCACTTCGTAGATGCTGAGCGGTTTCTTGTGCCAGGCCTGCTCCGTGCGGTGCTTCATCCAGGCGGAGTCGGACCACTTGTAGCGGTCGAGGTTGTAGACAATCGAGGCGGTCTGCAGGCCGTGCTGGGCGTAAAAAGCGAACGGATCACACTTGAGAAAAACGTCCCCGTGGTAGCCCTTGATCTCGAATTTGTAGTGCGTGTCTTCGGCGATCCCCGGGATGAAAATTTCCCACACGCCGCTGCCGAGGAGGCGTCGCATCACATGGACGCGGCCATCCCAGCGGTTGAAATCGCCGACCACGCTGACCCGTTGGGCGTTGGGCGCCCAGACGCAGAAGACCGTGCCCTTGGTGCCGGCGATCTCGGTCAGATGCGCGCCGAATTTATTGTAGAGGTCCCAGTGATTTCCCTCGGCATGCAGATACACGTCGGTGTCCCCGAGGATGCGGCCAAAGGAATACGGGTCGCGTTCCTCCCACTCCTTCCCGTCGGCTCCCTTGAAGCGCAGGGCGTAGGGGAACTCGGCCACGCCGGCCGGCAGGCGGGCTTCGAAAAAGCCTTCCTGGTGAATACGTTCCGCGCCATAGACCCGCGTGCGATTGTCCAAGTCCACCACTTCGACCGAGGCGGCATCCGGGCGGAAACTGCGGACGACGAGAGCGTCGCCGGCGCGGCGCATGCCCAGGGTGTGGAAAGGGTCCGCGTGGCGGGCGGCAAGAAACGCGGCGAGTTCTTCGGGCGGGACGGTCGGCTTGATCATGGGGAGAGTGACGTCTCCATGCTTAACGCCCGGCATTATCCCCGGCAAGGGTTGAGACCGACTCAGGCGACCCCGCCGGCCGAATTGGCCAACTCGGCCTCCTCGGGCGGGAGGAAGGGCTTGAAGCGGTTTTTGTCGATGGCCTTCATGAAGGCCTCATGCGGGGACACGCGGCCCTGCTGGAGCTCCGCCCAGATGGCGTCGTCCATGAACTGCATGCCCTGGGATTTTCCGCCGACGATGGCGTCCTGCAATTTCTGCGTGGCTCCCTCGCGGATGATCGCGCCGACCGCGCTGTTGACCACGAGGATTTCATTGACCGCGATGCGTCCTCCGCCGTCCTGGCGCTTGAGCAAAAGCTGCGCGACCACGCCGCGCAGCGAAGCCGCCAGCATGGTTCGCACCTGCGACTGCTGATCGGAGGGAAAAACGTCGATCATGCGGTCCACCGTCTTGCGCGCGTTGTTCGTGTGCAGCGTGCCGAAGACGAGCAGGCCGGTCTCGGCGGCGGTCAGGGCCAGCGAGATGGTCTCGAGGTCCCGCATTTCGCCGACCAGCACGATGTCCGAATCTTCGCGCAGTGCCGCTTTCAGGCCGGTGGGGAAATTGACCGAGTGCTCCGGCACCTCGCGCTGGGTGATGATGCTGTTCTTGTTCGAATGCACGAACTCGATCGGTTCCTCGATCGTGACGATGTGGCGGCGAAAGTTGGTGTTGATGTAATCAATGAGCGCGGCCAGCGTCGTGCTCTTGCCTGAGCCGGTTGGCCCGGTGACGAGGACGAGCCCGCCGCGCAGGTGGCCGAATTCCTTGATCACGTGAGGTAGTCGCAGGTCGTCCAGCGTGGCGATTTTGGTGGGAATGAGGCGGAAGACCGCACCAAGTCCGTGCACCTGCTTGAGGTAGTTGCAGCGGAACCGGTTGTCCTCGTTCATCTCATAGGCGAAGTCGAGGTCGCCCTTCTCCTGATAGCGCTCCCAGTTTTTCGGGCTGCAGATTTCGCTCAGCATGTAGTTCATTTCATCCGAGGTGAGGATTTCCTCGCGGATGGGAATGACATCGCCGTGGCGGCGAATCTTTGGCGGCTGGTTCTCGGCCAGATGAAGATCGGACGCGCCCGCGTTGATCAGCACCTCGAAAAATTGGTCAATGTAGGCCATGGGTTCTAAATCATCCCGCAAATCTGCTTCATTTGCGGCTTCTGTTCGGCCCGCGCCACGGCCTCGTCGGCGGAAATGAGGCCCGCCCGGAAAAGGTCGGTCAATGAGTCATCCATCAGCTTCATCCCGAGTTTCTTGCCGGTCTGGATGATGCCCGGAAGCATGAAGGTCTTGGCCTCGCGGATGACGTTGGCCACGGCGGGAGTGTTCATCAGGATCTCGATGGCCAGGGCGCGGCCGGAGCCGTCGGCGCGGGGCACAAGTTGCTGGGAAACGATACCGCGGAGGGATTCGCTGACCATGATGCGGATCTGCTCACGCTGGTCCACCGGGAAGACGTCGAGCACGCGGTCGAGCGTGCGGGCCGCGTTTCCGGTGTGCAGGGTGCCGAGAACGAGGTGGCCGGTCTCCGAGGCGGTGATGGCCAGCGAGATGGTCTCCAGGTCCCGCATTTCCCCCACCATGATGACATCCGGGTCTTCGCGCAGGGCGCCGCGCAGCGCCGCGCCGAATGACTCGGTGTGGGTATGGACCTCCCGCTGGTTGACCTGACAACCTGCCGGGGTGAAAAGGTATTCGATCGGATCTTCCAGGGTGATGATGTGTTCGCGGCGGGTCCGATTGACCTCCTCGACCAACGCGGCCAGGGTGGTGCTCTTGCCGCTGCCGACCGACCCGGTGACGAGGACGAGACCGTTTTGGTATTGGGTCAGCATCTTGAGCTGCGGCGGCAGGCCGAGCTCGTCCATCGTGCGGACGCCTGTCTGGATGATGCGGAAAACGAGATCGTAGCCCAGCCGGTGGCGCACGACGCTTGTGCGGTAGCGGCCGGTCTCGTTCGCGTAGGCGAAGTCGACGTCGCCGCGATCGGCCAGAAGTTTTTTCTGCGCGTCGTTGAGAAAACCCATGGCCAGTTTTTCCGTGTCCGCTGCGACGAGACGGTCGGCCTGCAGCCAGATCGGTTCGAGCGTGCCGAAGCGCCGCCACGTGGGCTGGACGTTGACGCTGAGGTGAATGTCCGAGGCGCCGGATTCCTTGCCGATGGCCAGATATTGATCGACGTGGACGAGCGCGTGGACCACGGCGGCCTGGTCGGCGACAACCTCGACAGTGCTGGAGGGGGTGGGGTCTGCGGGCACGGGAAAGGCCGTGATTCTTACCGCTTGCGCTCAGCGCGCAAACTCAAAATCAACGGCAGGAGCTGCGCCGCCGCGGCAGGCACGGTTTTGAGTAAAGTAGGAATCCAGAAGGTCGCCCCACCCGGCGACGATCCGCGGGTGGCCCCACGGTCGGCCAAGGCACCGGGGACGCGGAGGATCTGCGCCACGGCAAACCCGGCCATCAGAGCGCCGGGCAGCCACCATTTCCAATCACGGACCACGCTGGCCCGGAGCTGGTTCAGGGGATTGGCCGCCTCGGCCAGGGTGTGGGCCTTCTCGCCCAGCTCTCGTCCGGCGTCCTCGAGTTCCCGAAGGTAGTCTTCGCGTGTCATGATAATTTATCCACTTCGCGTTGAATGGCCTCGCGCGTGCCGGGGAAGAGTGGTTGTCGGGCCCACCGGAGCAACAGGCCCAGGAGGACTCCCGCCATGATCAGGTGGAAGCCGAACAGCCCGAGCAGCACGCCCATCCACCCGCCCCCCAGCCAGTTGGCCAGAGCCATGCTGACGCCGAGGAGGAGAAAAAGGTAGGCGAAGACACAGGCCACGATGAGGGCAACCGCCAAGCTCCCAAGCCACAGGGCCTGCGCGCCCGTCTCGCGCAACTCAAGGCCAAACAGCGCCGTCAGGGCGCGGAAAAATCGCGCGGCCGATGCCGTAAAGCCTCCTGCCGCGGACGACAGGACGGGCTCCGCTGTCGGCGCCGGTCGCTCTGCGCCGGGTGCGGGACTCATGGGGCGCCGTTTAGCGTCGGAGGATCACGCCGAGGATGAACCCCGCCGCGAGGGCGATGCCGACCGCCTGCAGGGGATTCTCGCGGATGTAGCCTTCGCCTTCCTCGGTCAGGGTGCGGGCGCGGACTGTTGTGTCCGACCACACCTGGCCGGCGCGCTCGCGGTATTCGCCGGCCCGTTGGTTGAGGGTGTCGCGCAGGTCGTTGAGTTTGGCTTCCGCGGCGGCCCGGATGTCCTTGGCGGCCTCGGTGGCGTGGGATTTTCCGCTTTGGAATTTATCCGCAGCGTCTTTGGTTTCTTTTTCGCTCATGGTTTGGATTTGTTCGGGTGCCAGTCTCGCACTTGGGCGGGGCACTGGCAAGTGCGGCGGAACAACGGGACATCGTTTTTCTTGAAGCAAACGTAACCTTGGCGGACAAATGACACCTTCATGACCGATTCCGCCACCCGCCAAGCCGATTTTCTTCCGCCGGAGCTGGTTGCCCGGGCCGAGGAGACCATCACGCACTACCCGGTGGAGAAGCGCAGCGCCGCGGTGCCGCTCCTCCATCTTTGGCAAAACCATTTTGGCTTCATTGATGACAGCGGGGTCCGGTGGATTGCCGCCCGGCTCGAACTCGAGCCGATCAACATCCTTGAGTTGGTCACTTTCTATCCGTGGTTCCGCCAGACCGCCCCGGGACGCACAACCATTCGCGTGTGTCGGACGCTTTCCTGCGCAATGGCCGGAGCCGACGAAGTCCGCGAAGAGTTGCTTCGCGCCGCCGGGGCCATGGATGCGCCCGACCATGGCCACGGGGTCAACAGCCCGGACGGAAAATACACCATCGAATTCGTCGAATGTCTCGCCAGTTGCGGCAGCGCGCCAGTCGCGCTGGTCGACGATAAACTTGTCGAAAAACTCAAGCCTTCCGAGGCCCCGGCCGTATTGCACGACGCCGACCGCACCTACCGCAAAACCCTCCGCGCCCCGCATTCTGCGGAAAAGCGCATGGTCCTCAAGAATGTCGGGCGCGACGACTACGACGCCTCTCTCGCATGCTACCTGCGCCACGGTGGCTACGAGTCGCTCAAGAAGGCGCTGAAAATGGAGCCGGCCGCCATCACGGCCGAAGTCAAGGCCTCGAATCTCCGCGGCCGCGGTGGGGCGGGTTTCCCGACCGGAGTGAAGTGGGGCTTCATCAAGCGTGACGACGGCAAGCCGCACTACCTCGTGGTTAACGGCGACGAATCCGAGCCCGGCACTTTCAAGGACCGCTATATCCTGCACGAAGATCCGCACCAGTTGATCGAAGGCATGATGATCGCGGCTTGGGCGCTCAACATCAACCTGAGCTACATCTACATCCGCTGCGAGTTTCCCGCGGCTGCGCGCATTGTGGAAAAAGCCATCGCCGAAGCCCGGGCGGCCGGCTTCGTTGGTCCGAACATCCTCGGCAGCGGCTTCAACAGCGAAGTCTACGTCCACCAGGGTGCCGGGGCCTACATTTGCGGGGAGGAGACCAGCCTGCTCGAGTCCCTCGAAGGCAAGCGCCCGTATCCGCGGATCAAGCCGCCCTTCTTCCCTGCGGTCTTTGGCCTCTACAACTGCCCGACCATCGTCAACAACGTCGAGACGATTTGCCACGTGAAGCATATCATCGCGATGGGCGCTGGCGATTTTTCGAAACTCGGTTCGCCCGGCGACGGCGGGACGCGCACGCTTTGCGTCAGCGGCGACGTGCAAAATCCGGGTTACTACGAACTGGGCTGCGGACAGGTCACGGTCGGTCAGTTGATCAACGACATCTGCGGCGGCCTCAAGCCCGGGCGCAAACTCAAGGCCATCATTCCCGGCGGCAGTTCGGCCAAGGTTCTTCGCGCCGGCGAGACCTACAAAATGAAACGCAAGGGGGCGGACGGAGTCGAGACCACCGTAGAGGTCGGTCTCCTCGACCTCGTGATGGACGCCAACAGCCTCGCGGCGGCCGGCTCAATGATCGGCAGCGCGGGGGTCATGATCCTCGACGACTCGCGCGACATGGTCTGGGTCTTGAACAACCTCAACGACTTTTACGCCCATGAAAGCTGCGGCCAGTGCACCCCGTGCCGCGAGGGCAGCCTGTGGATGTCCAAGGTGACGACCCGCATGGTCCGCGGCGACATCAAGGCGACCGATGCCGATCAGTTGGTCGGGATCGCCGACAACATCGCCGGCCGCACCATCTGCGCCTTCGGCGAAGCCTGCGCCTGGCCGACCCAGAGCTTCGTGGCCAAGTTTCGCGAAGAGTTCCAGCCGCGGCCGTAGCAGTTGTAGCGGCGGTCTATGACCGCCGGTGCATTTTTCTGCGAGCCAAGGCAGCGACGGTCACAGACCGCCGCTACAGGAGGAGGTCTCGGCGATAATCCAGATTGTGAATCGATCCGATGTAAGGCCAGTCCGCCGCGTTGGTCACGAGTCCAGCGCGCACGGGATTGGCCCGCACGTAATCCCACTTTTGGGTGTAGGACTCGCCCGAACGCAACACGTGGTCAAAGAAGCCCTTCTGCCAGTGCGGTGAGGGCGTGCCGAAGGATCGCAGCGTTTTGGACAGGGCATTCTTCAGCGATTTCATCCAGGCAGCGAGTCCCAGTTGTGTTTCGTCGAGCGCGACGAACAGATGAAGGTGGTCCGGCATCAGGACGTAGGATCCGATGAAGGCCCCATGGTCGGTGCCCGCTTCGCCGAAGGCGCGCAAAGCCGAGTGGATTTTGTCGCAGGCAAGAATAGGCCTCCGCTCCGCTGTCCCGGCTGTCACGAAATAGATCGGGTGCCGTTCGAACACGTGCGCGAGACGACGAAGCCTTTCCGTCATGCGCGGATTGGTGCGACACGCCGGTGTTCCGCACAAGCGGAAAATCGCACCACTCTTCTGCGCGAGCTGTAGCGGCGGTCTATGACCGCCGGTGCTTCTTTCTGTGAGCCAGGGCAGCGACGGTCATAGACCGCCGCTACAGCCACAGGACTACTCCGGCATTGCGTAGACGATCCGGCCGCATTGTTCGCACGAGACGACGCGGGTTCCGACGCGAGCGTCTCGCATGGTCGTCGGCGTGACCTTCATGTGGCAACCCGAGCAATGGTCGCCCTCGAGTGGCACGATGGCGCGACCCATTTTTGCGGCAAAAAGTTTTTCGTAGAGGTCGAGAAGATCCTCGTCGCCGCTGCGCACTTCGGCTGCCACGGCCTCGCGCTCACTTCGCAGTCCGTCCACCCGTCCTTGCAGCACGGCGACCTTGTCATCGCAGGCCTTGGTGAGTCCGGCCACGCGGGTTTTTTCGGCGGAGAATTTTTCCTCCGCTGTCGCGATGGCCGGCTTGAGGTTCTCCGTCTCCTGCATCAGTTCGAGTTCCCGGTCCTCGATGGCGATGATTTCCTTTTCCGCCCGCTCGATCTCGTGCTTGAGGGCGGCGTATTCCTCATTCTTCCGCGTTTCAAACTGCTGGGTGCGGTATTTGGCGATTTGCGTGCGTTTCGCGCCGGCCTCGACCTCGAGTCGCGCGCGTTCGACTTCAATCTGCTTCGCCCGGGTCTTGTCGTCTTCCAGGCGTTGCCGGGCTGTCTCCAGCTCGCGGGCCAGCGAGGCTTTCTCGGCCGGACCATGATTGATCTCCGTGAGAAAAGTTTGCAGGCGCTGATCCCGTTCCTGCAGGAGGAGGATTTTCTCCAGAAGTTCAACCATTGGAAATCTTGTAGGCGGTTCTGCCCTGCGCCGCCAGCAGGAACTGCCGGAGCCTGGGCTAGTAATCCTCCGCCTTGACCTGCTTGAACCGTCCCTCGTTGCGGCGGGAGATTCCGCGCAGGATGTCCTCCTCCTCCTTCCGCGCGTCCTTGGTCAGAAAATGGATAACATGGATGCGTGCCGGCTGCTCCATCTTCGATTGGCCCTCCTTGATGAGGTTGGCCAGATCCTTTTCCTCGATTTTCGATCCCTCGGCGTCATCCGTGTCGGCGCCTCCACCCCGCCGGCTCATCTCCCCGTCGCTGATGAGGAAAATTGTCGAGGGTCGCATGCTCAGGGCCTGTTTGAGGGCTGTGTCGGTGCGGGTTCCTCCCCCTTCGTAGAGGCCCGTGCCCATCTTGCTGTATTTGCCCTTGTAGGACATGCCCTGCTTGCCGCTGCCTCCATCCACGCTCTCAATCCATGCGGCTGCTTTGGCCTTGTTTGCGTCGGTCGCCGGTTGCACGTCAGGGAACATGGCGACCGAGCCGCCCTCGTAGATGATGATGTTGAAGAGCGTGTTGATCCCGAGCCCCTTGATCAGCTTGGCTGCCTCTTGCTTGACCGCCTGGAACTTGCCCGGCATGCGGTCGAACATGGTGTCGGAAACGTCGACGACGATGATGACCCGTGTGGCCGTGTCGGAGATGCCGAAGAAGCTGACGGCCGAGCCGCTTCCGCCGCCTCCGCCGCCGGAACCCGAGCCGTATCCGGAACCCGTGCCCGTTCCGCTCATGATCCCGGAGAGTTGGTCGGAGACGATTCCGGTGGGGTCGACCTCGACGAGCGAGTTGATCGGCACCTGCGGCAGATCGGGCAGGGCAAAGGCTGTTGGCCGCGCCGAGGCCATCTTGTCCGTGAAGGCCGGTTTGGCCGCCCCGCCGTCGAAGCTCGACATGTTCATGCGATGCTCGCGGTCCTGGGCGGGGATGCGGATGTCCTTGACGGCCTTGAACTCGGCCGGAGGCTCGGCGAAATATCGCGCGACGATGACGACACCGGCAATGACCCCGGCCGCGAGGTGGACGGCGATGCTGGCCAGCACCACCATGATGATGATGCGTTTGATGCCGCCCGCCTTGGGGGGCTTGGCCGGCAGCACGGGATCGTTCATTCCTCCTCCTCCGAGGCTCCGGCGAAAGTGACGCCCTTGATGCCGGCCTGCGCGCAGGCATTCAACACATCGACCACGCGCTGGTGGATGGCCCGGTCGCCCACGTCCACGGTCACCAGCGCCTCGCTTTTGTTGGCATCCGCCGACTCCTTGAAACGCTTCAGCGTGGCCAGCAGCGTGGGTAGTTCCCGGCTGTCCGGTTCGTCGAGGGCCAGGTCGTTGAGCACGACTTGACCGTTATCCTGAATGGTGACCCGCTGCTCGTCGGGAATATCCAGCGATTCCTCCTGCGAGACCGTGCCGGGAAGGGTCATGCTCACATCGGCCTCGGGCTTCACCGGTTTTGACGTGAGAATGTAAAAGAAGAGCAGCAGAAAGCAGACATCGATCATCGGTGCGATCTGCAGTTCGATCTGGGGATGCTCGGTCCGTCTCATTTTTGCAGCACTCCAAAGATGACCTCGATGGCTCCGGCCTCGCTGGCAAGGGCCATCACTTCCTTGATCTTCTTCCCCGGCGTATTCGCGTCGGCCCGGATGTAGAGCTTGAGCGGCGGGTAGTCCTTGAACCGTTGTTTGAGATGGCCGGACAATTCCTTCGATGTCATGGCGATGCTGCCGCTGAAGAATTGGCCCTGCCCGTCGATGTTGACGACGTCGCGGTTGCCCTCATCTTCGGGAATTTTTCCCGTGGCGGCGACCGGGATATCGATGTTCATCATCTTCTCCGCCTTGGTGATCTTCCCGGCCAGCATGAAGAAGAAAAGCAGGAGCAGGGTCACGTCGATCATCGGCGCGATCTGCAGCCCGACCTCCTCGTGGGCGATTCTTCTCCGGCGCCGGCGGGATTCCGACATACGTGGTTACTCGGTGGCTGGGGTGGTGTAGGACTCGTCCGTGTAGGCCTCGGACTGGGCCGCGACGACCCCCGGAACGGCGTGCGCCTCACCGGTGAAAAGGTCCAGCATATGGGAAAGCGCCTTGTGCACATCGGCCATGTTGCTGGTCAGCGAGCCCCGGAAATAAAAATAAAGAAACATGGCCGGAATGGCCAGAAGCAGACCCCCGCCGGTGGCGATGAGGGCCTCGCCGATGCCTTTGGCCAGGTCGGTCGCCTCCGCCTTGCCGGCGGTGAGGGCACTGAAGCTGGTGATCATGCCGGCCACCGTGCCCAGCAGGCCGATCATCGGGGCCAGCACGGCAAAGGTGTTCATATAGTTCACGACCACCATCATCTTGGTTTCCTCGCGGAAACAGTCATCCGCGATGGAGTTCTCCATCGAGCCCTTGTTGAACATGTCCCTTTCGTAATTCGCCTTGGTCAGGGCGACGGCGAGCACATTGGTCAGCACGCAGGGTTGGGACTGGCACAGTTGGTAGGCGGAGGGCAGGTCGCGCTGCGCCATGAGGTTCTCCAGACTGGTCACGAGTTCCGGCGGCATGAGTTTTTTCTTCCGGAACATGATGAGGCAGTAAGCGCCGAGCGAGACGACCGCCACCGAGCAGAGGGCGATCAGGTGCATGATCGGGCCACCTTCACGATAGAGGTCAAGGAGGCTCTTGTCGGTCTCCACGCCCATCGCGCTTGCGGTGGAGGGCATGAAGCAGACGGCGCAGGCAATGGCCGCGGCCAGCCAGTAGAGACTCCGGTGAGGTCTGGTTTGGGTTTGGACGCGCAGAGGGTGGGGTGAGGCGGTGTTTTTCATGGGCTCGTTGTTGGTGTGAGTGTTTTGGCGATGCTTGCGAGGTGCGTTGAGGATGCCGGATTTGCGGGCAGCAGCAAGGCAGTTGCGGACGGGGGCGTTTTCATTCGGTGGTCGGTTGGGTGTCGGGTTCCTTGGCCGCTTTGGCCGAGGTGAGGAAGGATTCCGCCTGCTTGGCTTCCGGGGTGTCGGCATAGATCTCCGTGAGGTCCCGGCAGACTTCCGCGGAGTCCGCCTGATCTCCGCTTGATTCGTAGAATGCATGGGCCAACCAGAGTCCCTTGGCGGCCTCCGTGCGCGCGGTGCCATGGAAGAGGAAGGGATACAGCGCGAACTCGAGGCCGTCGTTGAGGAGCTTGTCGCGCTCGGACTTAATCGGCGGGTCCTCATACCAGCGTGGGTTTTCCGCGAGCAGTTGCCTCAACGTGGCCAAGCGGGCCTGGGCGAGGAGCAGTTTGGTGTCGATGAGCAGGTTGGGGTCTTCCGCGGTCGCTGCAATCTGCTCGGCCTCCGCGGAGGCTTCCTCAAGGCGTCCCAGTCGCAACATGGCCCGGAGTCGCCCGCGTTTGGCGGCCTCACGATCCGTCGGGTTCCAGGCATCCGTTTCAATGCGCTGGTAGATAGTCAGGGCCTCCTCGTGGCGGGCGCGGTCGGGTGAGAGCAGCAGGATTTCACCAAGAATTGAGCCAGCCTGGGCGGCCCGCGACTCGGGCATGGCGAGGAGCGGGGCGAGAGCCTCCCAGCGGACGCGGGCTGACGCCATCGAACTCAGGCTGATGTTTTTGGCCATGGCCTCGAGCACGGGGTCGGGGTCGAAAACAATTTTGGTCACGTCGGCTCGGGGGATGGTGGTGGTGGGGGCCGGTTGCCCGGGGAGCGGAGGGGGCAGGCTCAGGCGGAACGAGTTTTGCTCGATGCCGGTGATCTTGCCCTCGCGCACCGTGCCGTTTTGCAGATGGATCTGGTCGAGGGCCAGCAGGGGCGCGGCGGGCAGCATCAAACCGAGTAGCAGGGCCGAGGCTGTTTTCATGATGAAGCTCCTCCGAGTTTTTGGAGTCTCTCGCGTGCGGTGGCGGCTTCGGGGAACGAGGCCAGCTCCGTGCTGTTCGACAACTCCTCGTAGGTCTTGCGGGCCGCTGGCTGGTCGTTGAGTTTCTCGAACGCTTCTCCGCTGCGCAGGTAGGCCTTGGCCACCGTTTCGCGCCATTTGCCGTAGAGGATGTAGATGCGCTGATAGTAGGGCACCGCCACCTCCGGGCGGTTGCGCGCCATCTCAAGTTCTCCCATGGCGAGGAGGGCCTGCGCCTTGAGTTTGCCGGGCACGCTCTTCGCGGCGAGTAAGCGGTTGTAGGATTCGACGGCCCGGTCGGGGTGGCCCGAGTCGGTTTCCATACGGGCTCGGTTCGCCAGCGCTTCGCCGACCAGCGGCGACCACGGCGTGTCGCGCTCCAGCCGGGCGTAGAAATCGGTGGCACCCTTTTGGTCACCCTGCTCCGCGGCCATCTGGGCCAGCGCGGCCAGGGCCTTGTCTTTTTGCATGGCCCGCGGGTGCCACTTGAGCAGGTCACGGTAAATTCGCGCGGCCTTGGCCTTGCGGTCGTTCTTGGCCTCCGTGGAGGTCTCCGTCTCCACGGCTTTCAATTGCTCCTCCGCACAGTCCGCCAGAATCCGCGGATTTGTTGTTTCCGGCTTGGCCATCGCTGCGGCCTCCCGCAGAAGTGAGCCGGAGAGCACCGGGTCGGACTTTCGCACGGCCTGCGCCAACGCCCAGATGGTTCGGACAGCGAGCACGTCCTGCTTCTCCGCGGTGGCGCTGGCTCGAAGCTCCCGCAGGGACGCCAGGTAATCCAGTTTTTGCGCTTCATCCTTCTGGTTCTTAGCCAGCGCGAGAAAAAGTTCCTCGACCGAAGTGGCCTCCGGATCGTTTCCGAATGCCTTGATCGCCCGCCAATATTCCTCGGACGCTTTCTCCGGTTGTTCCTGCTGCCGCCAGGATTGGCCAATGAGGAAGAGGGCTTCGGCGGCCCGGGGACTCTTCGGATAAAGCGCCAGGTATTTCTGCATAAGCGTCCGCAGTCCTTCGTGGTCCTCCTCCAGTTTGAGCACTTTGGCTCGTTTGAATTGCGCATCCTCGTGCCAGCGTCCGGCGGTCGCGGGGATGGTGGCGTAAATCTCCTTGCCCTCTTCGGATTTCGCCTGCGTGAGCAGCGTGTCTCCCAGCAGGATGCGAGCCTCATTCACCTCCTCGCCCCCCGGAAATTTCTCTAGATAGGCCTTAAGTTCAATCTCGGCCTGGGGGTAGTCCTTCATGGCCTGGGCGCAGTAGGCATGCCGGAACGCCGCCGCAGCCAGAAGATTGCCCTTGGGAAACTTGCTGGCGTGCGCGGCCAGAATTTCCCGAGCTTCGGGATATTTCTTTCCGAAAGTCAGAGCCGATCCCTGCCAGTAATCTGCCGCTTCCGCCAGCTCATGGTCGGGATAGGCTTTGAGAAAATCCGCAAAAGTTACCGCCGCCTCCTCGTTCTGCTCGGCCAGAAGCTGCGTGAAGCCTTTCATGAAAAAGGCGCGCGGGGCCTGCTCGGTTTTCGGAAACTTTTCCGTCAGTGCGGAAAAAGTGGCGAGGGCCTCCTCGTATTGGTTGGCTTTCTGCTGCGCGGTGCCGCGCAGGTAGAAGACGAGCGGAAGGCTTTTCGACCCCGGAAACCTCTCCTCGAAGACCTGCGAAACCTCCACCGCCTTGTCGTAGCGCTCGATCGACATCCAGCTTTGCAGCGCGCTCAACGAGGCGGTTTCCACCACGGCGTCCGGCTTCATCTCCCGCAGCACATCATCGAGGAGCAGGGCGGACTCGCGGTAGCGTTCCTGCTGGTGGAAGGCCGTGGCCATGCGGAATCGCACCGACGCATCGAAGGAAGGAATTTTTTCCAGGTTGGCCAGCTCCTTCTCGACCTCGAGTTGCAACTGTTTCTGCTGACCTCGACGAACAACATCCGGCCGCAGGGCCGACTCGATTTTGGCCAGGTCGGCTTTGATCTCCTCCAGCTTGCGTTTTTGGTGCGTCACGAGGCGCTCACGCGGCCAGATGTTCTGCAACGCCCGGATGGCCGGGCGCGGCTGGCCCGCTTCGAGCAACTTCTCGCCCAAGCCCAGCGCGAGCACTTGGAGGGTGACGAGTTGGTTGATGTTCTCCGCCTGCCCGGGGCCTTCCTCGGCCAGAAGTTGGAGGGCCTCCTGGTCCTTGTCCGTCTCGACCAGGCAATAAAACTCACGCACGGCGGCGCGGCCGCGGTGCGGATGGTTGGGCGACTTGCGGATGGCCTCGAAGGCCTGGGCTGCCTCGGCCGTCTTGCCGCTGCTGAGCAGGGCGTTGGCCGAGAGCAGCGCCGCATCAGGCCTGCGCACGGACTTGGGATACTTGGCCAAAAATTCCCCCAGCGCGGCGGTTGCTTCCTCGTGGTTACCGGTTTGCAACAGCGCAAAGCCGCGCCAGAAGGCGAGGTCCTCCTGCTTTTCTGCGCCGATTCCTTTCTCGCCTTGGGCTTTTACGATAGCCTCGACTGCATCGTCAAACTTCTGCGCCTGCATCAACGCGGCAGCCAGGTTGTAGAGCACGTGCGGCATATCGCTAGCCATCTCGGTCGAGGCACCGAAATCATCTAGCAGTTTTTTGTAACCGGCCACCGCCTCTGGGTAGCGCTTCGCGTTGTAGTCCCCGTCGGCCTTCAGAATCAGGTCGCGAGCGGTCCCGGCTTGGGGCGCGGGATTGTCCTGCGCTGCCAGAGTCTCTGCGGCTATCAACGCGACCATCGCTAAGAGGCCGCACCGCATAAGCTGTGAAAGAGGTTTCACCCGCACAAAATGTGCCTTGGTTCGCGGGACGCGCGAGGCCAAAATTTCATTCGTCCCCGGCGCGGGGCTGGCAAGATGAAAGGTATGATCAATGTAAGCAGGCCGTGGGCCAATCTTGAGCAGAGAATCCTGCGATGGATCGGCGATGCTGCCGCGGAGTCTTTCGAATGTATCTTGCCGGAATTGCATACGTTTCATTTTCGTCACAATGCACCCTACCGAGCGTATTGCAGCAGTCTCGGGGTGCAGGAGACCCTCGCGGACTGGCGGCACATCCCGGCCGTGCCGCAGGCGGCCTTCAAGTATGCGGAATTGCGCAGCTTTCCCACGGACGAAACCGTCAAGGTTTTCCACACCAGCGGGACGACTGGGGAGGGGTTCGGTCGCCATTCTTTCCGCACGCTCGCACTCTATGAGGCCGCAGTTCGTGCGGGCTGGAAACTCGCCGGGCTGCCGGCCGGATCGTATTTGGTTCTGGCTCCGCATCCCGACGAGGCCCCGCATTCTTCGCTCAGTCACATGTTCTCCACCCTGGCCCGGCCGGAGGATTTCATGGCCCGTGGCGGGGTGGTCGAGGTGGAGCGGCTGCGGGCCGCGGCAGGCCCGGTGTGCTTGCTCGGCACCTCGCTGGCGTTTTTGCGGCTGTTCGAGGAAATGGACCGGCGCAGCGAGCGGCTGAGCCTTGCCCCCGGTTCGACCGCGATGGAGACCGGCGGTTACAAGGGCAGTGGGCGGGAGATTTCCCGTCCCGCCCTCTACGCCATGTTCACGGAGAGGCTGGGGCTGGCTGTCTCTGATATATATAATGAATACAGTATGACTGAGTTGAGTTCGCAATTCTACGCACGCGGGCCGGGCGGCTTGCACCAGGGGCCGCCGTGGGCTCGCGCCGTGGTCGCCCACCCGGTCACCCTTGAGGAGGTCGGCCGAGGTGAAACCGGCATCCTGCTCATCTATGATGCCGCCAACGTCGGTTCGGTCGTGGGCCTCCGCACGCAGGATCTCGCCGTGCGTCGTGAGGGCGGTTTCGAGTTGTTGGGCCGCGACCCGGCGGCCCTCCCGCGGGGCTGCTCGCGTGCCGCCGATGAATTTTTCGGCCGCGGGGCCGCGTGAGCCCGGGATTTCTGATCCGTCGTCCCGGTCAGGCCGGGTCCTCGCCGAGATAGGCCGAGCGCACCATGGGGTTCGCGCGGAGGTTCTCGGCCGTGTCATGGAGAACGACCCGCCCGGTCTCCAGCACATAACCGTTTGAAGCCACCTGCAGAGCAAGATTGGCATTCTGCTCAACGAGCAAAATAGCCAGGCCCATCTCCTGGTTGATCTGGCTGATGCGGGAAAAAATCGACTCCACGAGGATCGGGGCAAGGCCCAGCGACGGTTCGTCGAGAAGCAGACACTTCGGCCGGCTCATGAGGGCTCGGGCGATGGCCAGCATCTGCTGCTCGCCCCCGCTGAGTGTGCCGGCAGCCTGCTTGAGGCGTTCCTTCAGTCGCGGAAAGAGGTGGAACGCGCGTTCGAGGTCGGTCGTGATCGCTTTGGTGTCCCGCCGCAGATAGGCCCCCATGCGCAGGTTTTCCTGCACGGTCAGGTTGGAGAAAGCCATGCGGCCCTCCGGCGATTGCGCCAAACCTAGCGCCACGATCTCGTGCGGCGGACGGTTGGTGATGTCCTGTCCGTCGAAAGTGATCGATCCCCCGGTGACTTTGGCGATGCCGGAAATGGCGCGCAACGTGGATGACTTGCCCGCGCCATTCGCCCCGAGCAGCGTGACAATGGCCCCGTCCGGCACGGTGATCGAGACTCCGTGCAACGCCGTGATACCGCCGTAGCTCACCTGCAGATCGCGGGCTTCAAGCATGGTGCGCCTCCTTTCCGAGGTAGGCCTCGATGACCTCCGGATTCTTGCGGATGTCCCCTGGCGCGCCCTCGGCAATCTTGCGGCCGTAGTCGAGGACGACAATGTGCCGGCACACGCCCATGACCACGCGCATGTCGTGTTCGACCAGCAGGACGGCGATGCGAAATTTTTCCTGCACAAAGCGGATCAGCTCGATCAGCGCGACCTTCTCCGTCGGGTTCATCCCCGCGGCGGGTTCGTCGAGGAGCAGAAGCTTCGGCTGGGTGGCGAGGGCGCGCACGATTTCCAGCCTCCGCCGGTCCCCGTAGGCCAGGCTGGTCGCGGCTTGGTCGCATTTGTCCTGCAGGCCGAAAATTTCCAAAAGCTCGAGAACCTGGGAACGGATCTGCCGCTCCTCCCGCCGGAACCCGCGGCCGCGCAGGAGCGCGTGAAGGATGCCGTGGTGCAGGTTCATGTTCATGGCCGTGCGCACGTTGTCGTAAACCGAAAGCGAGCCGAACAGCCGGATGTTCTGGAAAGTCCGCGCGATGCCCAGCGCGGTGATCCGGCTCGGGGAAAGGCCCGGCAGGAAACGTCCCCCGAACTCAATCGCGCCCGAGGTCGGCCGGTAAACGCCGGTGATCATGTTGAAAACCGTGGTCTTGCCCGCGCCGTTCGGCCCGATGAGGCCGACCATCTCCTCCGCGCCGACGCCGAAATCAAGTTCGCTCACCGCGCGCAGTCCGCCGAACTCGATGCCCACTCCCCGCAGCTCCAGCAACCGGCTCATGTGCGCGCCGCCTTCCTCGGCCAGCCGCGGAAATTTCCCAGCAGACCCTGCGGCCGGACAATCATGAGCACGATGAGCAGGAGGGCGAAGATGATCATGCGGTATTGCTCGAAATCGCGCAGCCATTCGTTCAGCAGGGTGAGCAGAATGGCCGCCGCGATCACGCCGGGCGTGCTGCCCATGCCGCCGAGGATCACCATGACGACCACGTCAACCGACTTGAGAAAATTGAACCCCTCCGGCGCGATGTAGGTGATGAAGTGCGCGTAAAGTCCGCCGGCCAGGCCGGCAAAAAACGCGCCGGTCACGAAGGCCACGACTTTGTATTTCGTCGTGTTGATCCCCATGGCCTCGGCCGCAATCTCGTCGTCCCGCACGGCGAGGAATCCGCGGCCATAGGTCGAATTGACCAGACTGGCCACCACGTAGATCGTGATGGCCGCCGTGCCGAAAGTCCAAAAAAGCGTGGTGTAGGGCGGGATGCCTTCAAGTCCCCGCGCCCCACCCAGGGCCTCCGTGTTCTGGATGACGACGCGGATGATCTCGCCGAAGCCCAGCGTGACGATGGCCAGATAGTCGCCGCGCAGCCGCAGCGAGGGAAGGCCGACGAGCAATCCGCACAGCGCCGCCACGGCCCCGCCGAGGAGCAAGGCGCCGACGAAGAACGCCTGCACAGCCCACGGCCCCGCCGCGGCGACGGACGGGGCGAAGGCCAGTGTGACTATGCTCGAGGCGTAAGCGCCCGCGGCCATGAAGCCGGCATGACCGAGGGAAAACTGGCCGGTGTGCCCATTGACCAGATTGAGGCTGACCGCGAGGGTGATGTTGATCCCGATGAGAACGAGGATGTTCACCGCATAGTCATCGATCTGCGGTCCGGCCAGTTGCAGCCCGAAGGCGGCCACCAGCGCGAGGAACAGGGCCAGATGCGGAAGATGGTTTTTCACGCGGTCAGACTTTTTCGCGCTCGGATTTGCCCAGCAACCCGGATGGTTTGAACATGAGTATGAGGATGAGAATGACAAAGGCCACGGCGTCGCGGTAGCCGGAGGGAATGCCGATGTTCTGGCTGTAGCCGACGACCATGGTCTCGAGCAGTCCGAGCAGCACACCGCCCAGAGCCGCGCCGGGGATGCTGCCGATGCCGCCCAGCACGGCGGCGACGAAGGCCTTGATCCCGGGCAGGATGCCCATGAACGGGTCAATGGCCTGATAAAGCATGGCGAAGAAAATCCCGGCCGCTCCGGCCAAGGCCGAGCCCAGCCCGAAGGTGAAAGAGATGACGCCGTCGGTGTTCACGCCCATCAACGCTGCGGCCGTCGGGTTGTTGGACAGGGCTCGCATGGCCAGGCCCAGTCGGGTGCGCCGGACGATCCACATGAGGGCCAGGAGCAGCAGCACGGTGGCGGCCAGGACGGTGATTTGCTCGACCGTGACCGTCGCGCCCCCCGGCAGGGTGATCATGTGGTTTGCCACCAGTTGAGGGAAGCCCTTGGGAGCCGCGCCAAAGAGTAGTTGGGCGCCGTAGGAAAGGAAGAGTGACACGCCGATCGCGGTGATGAGGACGGTCAGGCGGGAACGCTGCCGCAGCGGCCGGTAGGCCAGTTTCTCGATGACGATCCCGAGCACCGCACAGAAGCCCATGGAGAAGAGAAGAATGAGCACGGCCGAGAGCGCCTCTGGCATCCAGGCGAGGAGCGGCTTGAGCCACCGATGGAAGTAAAGGCCCGCGAAGGCGCCGATCATGAAGACATCGCCGTGGGCGAAGTTGATGAAGCGCAGCACGCCATAAACCATGGTGTAGCCGAGCGCGATCAGCGCATAGATCGCGCCGAGGGAAAGGCCGTTGACGGCTTGTTGCGCGAAATTAGCCCAGTCCACCGGATGAGAAAATCAGGGCGCCACCGTCTCAACGTAGCGGAACTTGCCTTCCCTGATTTCGAGAATGACGGCGGGTTTGTTCGCGTTGCGCTTCTCGTCCAGGGAGATGCTGCCGGTGACTCCGGGAAAGTTCTTCGTCGAGGCAATGGCCTGACGAAGCGGTTCCCCGTCCGTGCTGCCGGCGCGTTTGATCGCGTCGAAGAGCAGCATGGCCGAGTCGTAACCAAGGGCGGCCATCGCGTCCGGCTCCTCATTGTATTTCGCCTTGAAGCGCGCAAGGAAGTTCTGCACCGCGGGTGATTGGTCCTCGGCGGAGAAGTGGTTGGAGAAATAGTTGCCCTCCATGGCCTCGCCCGCGACCTCGACGAGTGAGGGTGAATCCCATCCGTCACCGCCCAGCAGTGGCACGTTGAGCCCGAGTTCGCGGGCCTGGCTGGCGATGAGGCCGGCCTCGTTGTAATAGCCGGCCACCAGGATGGCCTCAGGCTCGCTGCTGCGAATCGAGGTGAGCTGCGCCTTGAAATCCTTGTCGCCCGAGCTGTAGCTCTGCTCGCTCACAATGGTGCCGCCGTTCTTGGTGAAGTAGTCCTTGAAAAACTCCGTCAGCCCGACCGCATAATCCTGCTTCACATCGGTGAGGATGGCGGCTTTTTTCCATCCGCGTCCGAGCATGAATTTGGCCAGCACCGCGCCCTGGAACGGGTCGATGAAGCAGACGCGGAAAATGTAATCCCCCACCTCGGTGACTTTCGGATTGGTCGAGGCCGGGCTGATCATGGGGATCTTGTTTTGTTGGGCAATGGGCGCGGCCTCCAGCGATCGCGAGGAGGCCACCTCGCCGAGCAGGGCCACGGGCTGCTCCCGCGAGAACATGCGCCGGACCACCGTGGCGGCTTCGCCCGCCTTTGACTGGTTGTCCTCGACCACGAGGCGCAGCTTTTTTCCCATGATCCCGCCCGCCGCATTCTGCTCATCGAAGGCCATCTGTGTGCCCTTGTGGGAGGACTGGCCGAAGCTGGCGGTCGCCCCGGTCAGCGAGGCGAACTCCGCCACGACAATTTCATCCGGATTGGCGGCCGAGGGCGGTTTCTTGCAACCGCTCAGGACCGGGCAGAGGAACAAGACGGCGGCGATCAGCGCATGGCCGGAGGAAAACAACGAAGAACCCTTCATACCACGTCAGGCATGGGGAATTACCACGCTCCGGTCAAGACATTGTGGTCCCGCTTTCGAATGTCGCCGCGCCGGTTTGCCCTTGTCTGGGCGGGACGACCCACTAATTTGGTGACCCCTCCTCCAACTCACCTCCCATGTCCTCATCATTTCTCGTTGCTCACGGGCTCACTGCCTCCCTTATCTGCGCTGTCCTTGGCCTTCTCTACGCCGTCTACCTGATCCGCTGGATCCTGCTTTCCCCCGCCGGCAATGACCGGATGCGCGAAATCGCCGCCGCCGTGCAACAGGGCGCCCGCGCCTACCTCAACCGTCAGATGGTCAGCATCGGAAGTATCGCGGTTTTCATCATCG
>JBMOJP010000007.1:0-45893 GCA_049315725.1 Chthoniobacterales bacterium
GATGTGCGAGGAAATGACGCGGTTGTTTGGCGCCTTGACCGAAGATCCGTTGCGGGCGGTGCCTTAGCCCGAAGGAAGAAGGCGGGGATCCGTCAGTAAAGGGCCCTGGTGGATCTCCGCCTCAAGCGCAACCTCGCCATGCTCGGCGTCAAGCGCCGCCGCCGCTTGGCTTGGCATCTTGGACAGAAGCTAGCCCGCATATTTCACCGGGTGAAATATGCGCCGCGTCCAAGTTACTTTTGGAAAGGAACTTGGCACGGCCGACCGGGAAAAATGGAAAAACCAAAGTGGTTGTTCCATTTTTCCGACGGGGTTAACCCCGGTAGGCCTGATGATATCAGGCAGTATCGGCCCTCCGGGCGGATATTCCATGCCATGCATGAAATATCCGAGCTAAGGTCAAGGGGACTTTGGTATCACTCGTGGATTTGGTCGGTGAGAAGGCGCTCCAAATGGAGAATGACGAGGTCGGCCATGGTCGGGAGAGCGCTGAAATTTGTGCACCCGTGATAGACGTCGAGTTCGCGGGCCAGTTGCGCCACGTGCTCCGGCGGGGCGACCGCGGTCTTTTTCAGCGAGTTGATCAGCGCTTGGTAGCGGCGGTGGGACACCTGAATGCGGCGGGCGGTCTGTGAGCGCTCCTCCTGCCGGTATTGCACGATGGTGGGAACATTGAGGTGGGCCCGAACCAGTTCGTCCACCGGCTTGTTGTCGGGGAAAAGATGCGGCCGGTAAACCTCGAGGCGCCCCTCGTGGCACTGCTGGTCAAAGTCGATCGGCCGCACTCGGTATTGCACCTCTTCAAAGTCCGGCGTGATATCGACCACGTAGTTGACGGCGCGCATGTCGCCGAGAAGTCGAAGGTAGCAGCGCTCGGCGAATTTCACAAACTCCTTGGCGATGCGCACCCGGTTGAGGTCTTCCCGGCCGAGGTAGTCGGCGATGAAAGCGTTGCCCGGGATCCCCGCAATGTGTTCCTCGATGAGCGTGTTGGCCCGCACCAGATAGTTGATGCGGAAGGGCGAAAGCAGATGCTCGAGTTCGAGCCCGTAAATGCGCGAAGCATCAGCGCACTTCACGTAGTAATGGTCGGCGTTGCCGTTGAAGAGATTGACGATGCGGATGCGGAAAGGGCGCGAGTTGCCGAAGTCCCCGAAATCGATGCGCTCGACGGCCAGGTGTTCGGCGTGGGAAAGATCGCCTCCGATTTTGAGCATGGCGTAAATTTTCGTCAGTCGGGCCTGGAGGTCCGCCCTGATTTCGGGCGGATAGGCCACGGTCAGCCAGAGGGTTTCATTGCCGGCCAGATTCTCGTAGGGCATGGCGGCGGTGAAACGCAGCAGGTCGTCGTAGACCAAAGGAATCTCCGCCCACCGCCCGAAGTGATGCAGGTATTGCATCAGCGACGGGCTGACCGGGTAGCTTTCCTTGCGGCGGGAAATCATGATTGACTCAACGAGCGCAAACGTTGGGGCATGGGGGGTCAGTCTGCATATTCTGGCCAAATCATGGCTGCTTTTCCACACGTGCAAAACTTTTCACGACGCGTTACGGGGCCGGTCTGACGTTTGAGGCGCTCTTCTTCCCAAACCTCACGGCCATGTCCGTGAGACTTGGTAGAAACACCCCGGGGCCGTCCTCGTCCAAGAAGATTCCCTCCCGACGATTTCTCCGCGCCATCACATGGCAACTCGCCCCGGCATGCTCGACTCGAATGCTTCGCGCCATGACCACACCGCATCAAGATACCACCGACCAACCAAGCAAAATCCGCCATAAAATGCACGCTCACCCCCATGGCTTTGCCCCGGTGCTAAGCAGCGGACCAAGGATGTTGAAAAGGTAGCCAATGACAATGATGGCGAGGGTGGTGATGCCGAAGAATGCCGCGATGAGCGGCAGTTTCATCACGCGGCGAAGCATGATGGCTTCCGGCAGTGAGAGCGCGGCCACGGCCATCATGAAGGCCAGTGCGGTCCCCAGCGGGATGCCTTTTTCGAAAAGGACCACGGCCACAGGCACAATGGCGGCGCAACTCCCATACATGGGCACGCCGATCAGCGTGGCCGCCGGCACCGCGAAAATGCCGGCGGTGCCGACAAGGTTCTGGATGGTTTCCTGCGGGACGTAGTTGTGGATGAAGGCCCCGACCGCCAGCCCGGCAAGCAGCCAGAGCCAGACCTGGCGAATCACGGTGACAGCCTCGTCCAAACCGAAGCGCAGGCGTCCCGCGAAGGTCAGTCTGACCGCCTGTGTCGCCTCGTCCGGCGGAGCGGCGATATCCGCCTCGAGATAGCGTTCGAGTCCGGCCCGGCCGAGCAAAGCGCCGACGACTGTGCCGATGGTCAGCCCACTGACCACATAGGCCACAGTGATGGGCAGGCCGAACTCTGCGGCCATGAGCACGAGAAGATACTCGTTGATGATGGGTGACGTGAGGAGAAAGGAAAACGTGACCCCGAGGGGAGCGCCGGCCTTGATAAGGCTGATGAAGACCGGGATGGAGGAGCAGGAGCAGAATGGTGTGACCGCGCCGAAGAGCGCGGCGACGAAGTTGCCGGTCAGGCCGCGTCCGCTCATCCACCGCTTGAGTTTTTTCTCCGGCAGCCAGGTGCGCAGAACGCCCAGCACGAAGATCATCACGGCGAGCAGCAGGAAGATCTTGAAGCTGTCGTAAACAAAGAAATGAACCGCGCCCCCCAGACGCGATTCCGGGTCGAGTCCGGCTACCCGGTAAACAAGCAAGTCGGTGAGCTTCAGCAGCATTTGCCGCCTTGGCCGCGCTTCCCACCGGGTGCGCAGCAGGAATCGCCGGCCGCCTTTTTCTCCGCCGTATCTTTCATCACGCGGTCGAGGCGCTCGAAGATCCGGGTGAACAGGCCCGGCGGTTTCATCTCCATTGCGGCTTTCGTTTCGTTGGTGGTTTCGGTTTTCATAAGATCAGTCTTGCGCCGGGCCTTCCCGCAGGCCCGCAGCATAAGCGTCAAAAACGCGGCGAATCTCGTCGCGCACCCGCCGGAACTCGTCCATCACCTCCTTGTCTGTGCCCGTGGCATGGGCGGGGTCGTCGAAGCCCCAGTGGTGGCGATGGAGCTGGCCGGAAAAAATCGGGCAGGCCTGATCGGCGTTGCCGCAGACCGTGATGACCGTGGTGATCTCGCGGTCGAGGAAGTCGTTCATGTGCTTCGACGTGTGGCTTGAGAGGTCGAGGCCGATCTCCGCGAGGGCGGCCATGGCCTTCGGGTGAACGTAGCCCGCGGGCTTCGATCCGGCGCTGTGGACTTCCACAAGGTCGCCGGCGGCGGCACGCAGGATGCCCTCGGCCATGTGGCTGCGGCAGGAGTTGCCGGTGCAGAGGATGAGGATGCGTGGCTTGGTCATCGCGCGTCCTCCATGGCGAGGCGGGTGGCCCGGCACGCGGCCGAGTCGAGGAAGGCCTGATCGCGATTGGACATCGCGGCGGCCCCACGGTGGTCCGCCTCGGCGATCACTTCCCGCGGAAAGAGTTTGCGGCGCAGGCAGAGGGCGACATGGACCAGGCCGATGAGCACCGGGACTTCGATGAGCGGCCCGACGACCGTCGCGAAGGCCACGGCCGAGCCAAGGCCAAAGACGGCAATGGCCACGGCGATGGCCAGTTCGAAATTGTTTCCTGCGGCGGTGAAAGCGAGGGTGGCTGACCGCGAATAATCAGCGCCAAGCTGGCGCCCGAGGAAGAAGCTGACGAGGAACATGATGACGAAGTAGATGCTCAAGGGGAGCGCAATGTGCAGGACATCGAACGGCATTTGCACGATGGCCTGGCCCTGGAAGGTGAACATGACCACGATGGTGAAAAGAAGGGCGCTCAGGGTGAGGGGAGAAATGGCCGGGATGAAACGCTGGTCGAACCACTCGCGCCCCTTGAGCGGGATGAGGATCACGCGGCTGAGAATTCCGGCGGCGAAGGGAATGCCAAGGTAGATCATCACGCTCTTAAAGATCTCGCCGAGGCCGACTTCGAGCACGGTGGATTGGAGTCCGAAGAACGGGGGCAGCACGGTGAGAAAGAGCCAGGCATAGACGCTGTAGAAGACAATCTGGGCGACGCTGTTGAGCGCGACGAGACCGGCGCAATACTCGCTGTTGCCTTTGGCCAGCTCATTCCACACGAGGACCATGGCAATGCACCGGGCAATCCCCACGAGAATGAGCCCGACCATGTATTCGGGCCGTTCATGCAGAAAAATCAACGCAAGGGCAAACATGAGCACCGGGCCGATGATCCAGTTCTGCAGGAGCGAAAGCCCGAGGATCTTCGTGTTGGCAAAGACCCGCGGCATCTCGCCGTATTGCACCTTGGCCAGCGGCGGATACATCATGAGAATCAGGCCGGCGGCAATGAGCAGATTGGTCGTGCCCACGGTGACGGGGGCAAAGAATGCGGCCGGGTCCGGGATGGCGAAATTTCCCAAAGCCACCCCGAGGGCCATGGCGACAAAAATCCAGACCGTGAGGTAGCGGTCGAGGAACGACATTTTGCGGACGATGGAGTCGGACATAAGAAGTCAGCGGGTTGCCACGTTTTCGCGCACGCAGGCTGGGCAATCGTCCCTCAGGCGCCGCCGCAATTTTTCCAGGCGCGACTTGTCCTCGCGAAAAAGTGTTTCCTCCGACGCGCAGTCCTGCAGGCAGGCCAGATTGGCTTCGAGCAGCGGGTTGCGCGTTTCCGGCAGGCGATAAATCATCCACTGCCCGCAGCGCTCCGCGCAGACCATGCCGCGTTCGCGCAGGTAGGCCAGGTGGCGGGAGATTTTAACCTGCGGCTCACCCAGAACCTTTTGCAGGTGGCAGACGCAAAGCGGGCCATTGAGGAGCAGATGGACCAGACGAAGTCTCGTGCGGTCGCAGAGGCATTCATGAATACGGACGAGATTCATCGGTTGAAAATATACGCATATGCAAATATATGAAGAAGCAAATATAGTGAAGCCCGGAGGTGGACGGGGCGGCTGGCCATTTCCGATGTGCTTTCTCGACCGGTCGCAGTCTAGGATAGATCTCATGGCGCGTTTCCATCGTTCGCGGCGGCTGGCTCTCACGGTTCTTCTGGCCGCGTGTGCTTTCGGGCTCAGTTCGTGCGCCAAGGAGGAGCCCAGCCATGTGCAGGGGTATGTGGAGGGGGAGTTTGTTTATGTGGCTTCCCCGTTTGGAGGAAGGCTGGTTGAGCTGGCTGTTAAGCGGGGGGAGCAGGTTGAGGCGGGGGCGCTGCTTTTTCGACTGGAGGAGGAGTCCGAGCGGGCGGCGCGGGATGAGGCTCTGCGGCGGGTCGATCAAGCCGAGGCCCAATTGGCCGACGCGCGGCAGGGGTTGCGGCCGAGCGAGATGAACGCCATCCAGGCGCAGCTTGAGCAGGCCAAGGCCTCGTTGGCCTTGTCCGAAATCGAACTCAAGCGGCAGCAGAAGCTTCTCGTTTCGAGTGTGACGTCGCGCCGGGACGTGGACATGGCCCAGGCGACGCGGGATGAGGACCGCCAAAGGGTCTCGCAGCTTGAATCGACCATGGAGACCGGGAGGCTGGGGGCGCGGGACGAGGTGGTGCGGGCGGCTGAGCAGAATCTTTTGGCCCAGCAGGCCGGCTTGGAGCGGGCGAAATGGAACCTCGAGCAGAAGCAGCAGAGCGCGCACCAGGCCGCGCTGGTTAGCGACACGCTTTACCGCGTGGGTGACTGGGTCCCGGCCGGTCATCCGGTGGTTGTCCTGCTTCCGCCGGGCAACCTCAAAGTGCGCGCTTTTGTTCCGCAGGATGTCTTCAGCCGATTGCGCGTGGGAACTGCGGCGCAGGTCATGGTGGACGGCGTGGCTGAGCCCTACCCGGCGACGGTCACGTTCCTCTCGCCGCGGGCCGAGTTCACTCCACCGGTTATTTACAGCCAGAAGATGCGGGAGAAGTTCGTCTTCATGATCGAGTTGTCGGTGGACCCCTCGTTGGCCGGCTCCTTGCATCCGGGTCAGCCGGTGGACGTCGAACTCTCGTTTTAGCCCGCCATGACGGATCTCGTGATCGACGTGCGCGGAATGACCAAGCGTTTCGGCGACCGCACGGTGGTCAACGCGATCGACCTGCGCGTGGCCCGCGGCCAGATCTACGGTTTTCTCGGACCCAACGGCAGCGGCAAGACGACCTTTATTCGCATGCTCTGCGGCCTGCTCCGGCCCGACGGCGGGAGCGGAACCTGCCTCGGGCACGACGTGCTGACCGAAAGCGCGGCGATCAAGCGGCAGGTTGGCTATATGACGCAGAGGTTCAGCTTTTATGAGGATCTGACCATCCGGGAGAATCTGGATTTTGTCGCGCGGCTTTACGGCATGGCCAACCGGCGCGAGGTCGTAGCGGAGAGCATCCGGAGTCTTGGCATGCACGATCGGCGGAACCAGTTAACCGGGCAGTTGTCTGGCGGCTGGAAACAGCGGATGGCCTTGGCGGCTTGCCTCCTGCACAAACCCAATCTGTTGCTGCTCGACGAGCCCACCGCGGGGGTGGATCCGAAGGCGCGGCGGGATTTTTGGGACCACATTCATGTGCTGGCTTCGCGTGGCCTGACCTGCCTGGTGACCACGCATTACATGGATGAAGCCGAGCGCTGCGACCGGCTGGCCTACATTTCCTTCGGCAACCTGCTTGTTGATGGCACGGTGGACGAAGTGATTGATCAAGCTGGCTTGACCACCTGGTCGGTCAGCGGCCCGGGGTTGGCTGAATTGGCCCGTGCCCTCAAGGGTCTGCCGGGGGTCGAGCAGACGGCGATGTTCGGCCAGGATTTGCACGTCAGCGGCAGCGACGCCCGCCTACTTAATGTAGCGATCGCGCCTTTCCGCGACGGCAAGCACAGATGGCAGATGGTTCGCTCCGGATTGGAAGATGTTTTCATCCATTTCATGCTCACGGCCAAGGACAACTTCAACGGATGAGCACGGCCACCGCATTCTCCTTCGCGCGGCTCTGGGCCATGGTGGTCAAAGAGTTCATCCAGATGTCCCGCGACCGGCTGACCTTTGCGATGATTCTCGGCATCCCGCTGATGCAGTTGACTGTCTTCGGTTTTGTCATCAACACCGACCCCCGCCACATGCCGGCGGCGATCCTCATGGCCGACGACGGGCCGCAGGGTCGGACGCTCCTGCACGGGCTGAAGAACAGCTCCTACTTTGATTTCGAACGGCGGGTCACGACGGAAGCGGAGGGCGAGGAACTGCTGCGTCGCGGGCAGGTGCAATTCGTTGTCAGCATTCCGGAAAACTTCTCCCGTGATTTGCTGCGCGGGGACCGTCCGGCTGTTTTGGTCGAGGCGGATGCGACCGACCCGACGGCGACGAGTGGTGGACTGGCCGCGCTGGCCGGGGTGGTCAACACGGCCATGCTGGCCGATTTCAAGGGTCCGCTCGACCGCCTGGCCCCCGAGCCTCCGGCCATCGAGATGCGGGTCCACGCGCGTTACAATCCCGAGGCCATCACGCAATACAACATTGTGCCCGGGCTGATGGGTGTGGTTCTGACCATGACCCTCGTGTTGATCACGGGTTTGGCCATCACGCGGGAGACCGAGCGAGGCACGATGGAGAACCTGCTGGCCATGCCGCTGCGTCCAACCGAGGTGCTACTCGGCAAGATCACGCCCTACATTTTCGTCGGCTACATCCAGGTCGGCCTGATTTTGCTGGCCGCGCGGTTTATGTTTGATGTGCCGATCCACGGCGATCTTTTTCTTCTTCTCCTCGCCTCGCTGTTCTTCATCGCGGCCAACCTGGCCATGGGTATCACCTTTTCCACCATTGCGAAAAACCAATTGCAGGCCATGCAGATGTCCGTCTTCGTTTTTCTTCCCTCCATCCTGCTCTCCGGTTTTCTTTTTCCTTTTCGTGGCATGCCGGGTTGGGCCCAGGTCATCGGCGAGATTCTTCCCATCACGCATTTCCTGCGCATTGCCCGCGGGGTCATGCTCAAGGGGATCGGGTTCACCGACCTTGGCCGCGAACTTTGGCCCATCGCGCTCTTCGCCGTGGTCGTGTTGAGTATCGGGGTGAAGCGCTACCGTCAGACGCTTGATTGATGGCTGGATGCTTCCTACGGCTCGGGGGGCGCTGGTTGTCGGGGCGAACCCAGCCAGAGCGGGCTGGCCAGTCCTTCGCGGAAGGCGCCGAGGACGGCGGGGGAGGAGTTGATGCGGAGGTTGCTGAAGGTGCCGTCGGCGTTCTGCCACCGCTCGTGCCAGTAAACAGCCGCCTTGACCCGAGGGTGGGTGGGGATGAGGGAGAGTGCGTCGCGGATCCATTCCGCCTTGCTGCCCACGTGAGGGAAATCGCCGCAACCGAATTCGGAAATCATGATCGGCTTGTCCGGCGCGAGCGCCCCGATTTCCTGCAAGGGCCAGGCGATCAGATCCCCGAAATTTGCCCATGTGTTTCCCTCGCGCGATTGCTTTCCATAGATGCTGAGGCCCAGCCAGTCCACGTAGGCGGGGCCGGGATAATACGATGCCATGGTGTTCCACACGTCATTTTCCGCCGGGAAGGCGTTGGCATGAAACACCCAGAGGATGTTGCTCGCCCCGCGTGCGCGCACGCGGTCGACGACGTAGCGCCATGCCTTCTTGAAGACCTCATTGCCTCCCTGGGCCGCACCGTAGAAGCAACCCGACCACGGAAACCAATCGCCGTTCATCTCGTTGCAGAACGAGACGAAGAACGGCTGGCCGAACTCCCGGGCTCCATCCGCCCACCGGTCGATGTAATCATCCCACCGCCCCGCGAGGATCTCGCGGAGGGAAAACCGGTCGGGGCCGCGCTTTTCCTCGTAAGGCTTGTCCCACGGTGACCAGAAGACAAGGGGCGTGGCCCCGTGGCGCGAGATCAGCGAGAGGTTGTTCGCGGGAAACGTTTGTTCACCCCAATAGCTGGAGGAGGCGATGAGAGCCGCGGTCTTGCCCGCCAACTTCTCGAACTTTTCGATGCCCTCCAGCGTCACGGTGTCCTCGGTTTCGCCGAAGTCCATGTAGGCGCCAAAATAGACCCCGGGCTGCGGCTGGTCGGGCAGGCCCGGCAAGGAGTCTCCCGCGCCCCGGGCTTGGGCGGCCAGGCAAAGCGCCAGGATGGCAGGGAGAAACCTCATGTGGCTGGCACGGACGCCGTGCGTGGCAGTTGACCCCAGCCGACCAAGGCGCCCCGCACCGCTTGAAGCAACGCTTTCCAGACGACGTAGGCCAGCAGCGGTCGGTAGACAAAGCGTTGCGGGATGACCCACCATGCCTCACGCAGCGGCAGTCGCTCAATCCTCATGGCGACGATGGCCAGGACGATGTCGCAGGCGATGAAGCCAAGAAAGAAGGGCAGAATATCGAGGGCATGCCCGAGGAGGAGCGCCTGCAGAAAGAGAAGATCAATCAAGGGCGAAAACGCGACGAGCAGAACTTGGAAGAACCAGATACTCGGCAGACTGAACCAGCCGAGCGCTTTGAAACGTGGATTGAAGACAATGTCGCGGTGTTTCCAGACGCATTGGAGGGTGCCGAAAGCCCAACGAAAGCGCTGCCGGGCGAGCTGCCGGTAGGTCTCGGGTGCCTCCGTGTAAGCAAGGGCTTGCGGCGCGTAGGCCACCCGGTGGCCGGCGCGGTGGATCGAGAGGGTAAGGTCGGTGTCCTCCGCCAGGGTGTCGCGGGAGAATCCGCCCGCCTCTTCAAGGGCCGTGCGTCGAACCGCGCTGATGGCGCCGGGCACCACCGTGATGCAGTTCCAAGCGGCATAGGCCCGGCGGTCCAGATTGAAGCTGCAGAGGTATTCGACATGCTGGCATCGTCCAAGAAACGTGCGCAGGTTGCCCACTCGGGCCTGCCCGGAAACCGCCCCGATGGCCGGATCCGCCAGCGGCGCCACCAGATGAGTCAGGGCGCCGCGCGCAAACTGTGTGTCGGCGTCGGCGAAGACAAGGAGGTCGCCCTGCGCTTCCTTCACGCCGTGCTCCAAGGCGCGCGCTTTGCCGCGGTTGCCCAGTCGGAGCAAACGCACCCGCTGGTCTGTCATGGCCAGCACGATCTCGGCCGTGCGATCGGAGGACCCATTGTCCACGACGAGGATCTCCATCGCGCCGCGATAATCCGAGTCGAGCATGGACTGGACGGTTCGCCCGATGACCTTTTCCTCGTTGCAGGCGGGAATGATGACCGAGATGCGCTGCCAACCGTGGGTGGCATTGGTCTCCGGGAACTTGTGCGTGGTGGCGAGGAACACCACGAGGGCCGTCCGCACGACGACCAGAAGACTCGCGAGAATGAGAAAAGCGTGCAGGCCGTTTTGCAGAAGGCGCATCAAGGTGAAGCCGGCGCTGCTGGCGAAGAAATTTACCGACTTCATTCCCGTGCCCACGGGGGGCATGAGCTCGTTGGCGTCGATGCCGACCAGTTCGCTGATATTGACGATCCGGTCGCCGCGTTCTTCCAGATAATCGAGGATGGACGGAAGCGCCTCGACCGTGGCGCTGCGGTCTCCCCCTCCGTCATGCAGGAGCAGAATACTGCCGTTCTTGCGGGCGTCCTTCACGCGTTGAAGCAACTCGTACGCGTCCGGCTCCTGCCAATCGCGCGGATCGATGCTTTCGAGCACGGTGAGGTAGCCCAGAGACTGGGCGACTTCGATGGGCACCAATTCGGCCAGACTCGTCGGTCGCGCGTCCGCATCGTAGGGCGGTCGAAAAAGGGCGGTGGATTTGCCGATGATGGATTCAATCAGGCGTTGGGTCGCGTTGAGCTCAAGCTTGATCAGGGCCTCCGGGGCTTCGGCCAGGTTGGGATGGGTGTAGGTGTGGTTGCCGATTTCGTGTCCTTCCTCGGCCATCCGGCGGATGATATCCGGATACTTCTCCGCCTCGGTTCCAACAATGAAAAACGTCGCCTTGAGGCCGCGCTCTTTCAGGATGTCCAGGATGGCTGGCGTCCAATCCGGATCAGGACCGTCATCGAACGTTAGGCAAACACGGCTGGCGTCCGTTCCTCCCATGCAAAAAAGCGTGGGGTGGGCGGGCGGTGTCTCGTAATGGCAGGAGATCTGTCCCGAGCTGTTGACCGTAAACGCGCGCCGTCCCGGCAGGGTGGTGGGGTCAAGGTTCACGACTTCTCCCCGGCCGATGGAGGTCACGGAAAGTCCGCCGGGCATGGTCTGCTCAAGCATGTCGGCCGTGGCTGTGGTGTTGGCCGCGAGAATTTTCCAGATCCCGGGATCCTCGAGTCCGACGCGGTTCAGGGCGATCCCGGCGAGACCGCGGTCGCGGACCGCGTTGTATTGGTTGGCGAGGCTGGCGGCGTCAAGGAACCAAACCTCGTGGGCATCACCTTGGGAGAAGTAGGAGAAGGTCCCGTTGAAGAAAGGTGCGTCGGTGCGCACTTCACCACATCCCGCGTTGCCGGCCCGGCTCATGGCGTCCGCAAAGGAGATTTGCTCGGCTCCCGCCCGGCCCTCCGCCCAGTCCGCGCCGTAGCAACCCAGCGAGACAATCCATTTTCCCGGGGTGCCGGTTCGGCCCATCGTCTCCAGCCAGCCTTCGAACCACTCTTGTGAAGCAATCGGTCCGGCGGCCTCGCCCGCTCCGTGCTCGTCGTGCAGCAGGATGACGAAATGATCCACGTGACGGCCGAGCAGTTCGTAGTCCCACCCGGCGAAGGTGGCATCGGGCGACACGCACAGCCAGGTCTCGAGTGCATGTTCGCGCAGCGTGCCGGCGATGCGCGCGACCAGCCGGCTCAGTTCGTGGTCCGCCCCCTGATCAACCTCCTGCCAGTCGAGAACCACGCCGGCCGCGCCGATCGCCTCCAGCTTCTCCGCGAGTCGCGTCGCGAACTTCACCTGTTCGTCTTCCCCCTCGAGCGAGAGGGCCTCCACCGCCTCGGGGACTCGTTCATCGTCGTGGAGATTGGAAAGCCCGGGCATGAGCTTGGCGGAACCGCTCTCCGGCAGTTCCCACTCCGCCGCCGCTTCGTCCCCGGTCCAGTCGCCACCGGGGTCGACAAACTCAAGCCATGAAGGGCACAGATGCGTCAGTTGCCCCCCGTGGGCGCGCAAAGATTCCAGGGCCTGGCTGTCATCGGGGGAGAAGAAGGCCGCCTTGATACCCCCGCTGCTTTTTCGTCGGTCGGGCGGGAGGGATGGATTCTTCGCGTTCAGGCCGCCTGGTTCGGCGCCCTGCTTCTGGACCGCGGCCGACGTCTGGCGGCGGCCCTGCTCGGCGCGCAATTGTGTCTTTAGCTCCGCAAGAGAGTTGGGCGAAACGAATGATGGAGCGACGAACAAGGAATGGAGAAACAGCCCGAGGGCTGCGGCGGAGATAATGCCGGCCACAACCGCGAAGATTTTGAATGCTCCCCAGCGGATGCCGCGCACGTCATGAAAAACGAATTTATCTCCTGGCATGGCAAAAAGACGGGCCGCCACGAGCGGGGCGGGGATTTTTTCTCAGGCGGATCCGGCCGGGAATTTCGTGGCGGGGCAGGTCGCGTCGGTCAAGGTTCAATGGATGAGAGAGATGCCCCAATTGGTGGCCAGGGCCAGGCCCAGGGCCCACGGAAGCGCGCCGAGGGAGATGCTGAGCATGAGGCGCAGCGGGCGCTCGCCCATGGCCAGACCGACCAGAGCCGCACCTTTCGGGCCGATGGTGACCGGTGAGATGAGGATCAAGCCGAGGAGGCCGGTTCGCTCCCAGCAGCGCCAGAAAAACCGGTTTTTCGACCCCGCGGGATCGAGGTTCATTTTGCGGATGAGGAAAGCACGGGCGGGTGATCCCAAGCTGGAGACGATGATGCCGGCGGCGGAGTAACCGACCCACGCGAGGAGGGCCGACATCGGCCAACCCAGACCGAGAGCGATACCGGCCGCTGGCGCTGAAATAAAATAAAGCCCACCCAACCCGGTGGTGCTCAGGACGGCCGAGGCGTGAAGCACATGGCGAAGTTAGCTCTGGTCAGGCGAAGCGACAACCTCTGTTTGGGGCGTTGTGCCGGCATCGCGGGCTGACCCGCACCGCGTTTGCACTCGCCGGCTAGAAGTTGAGGCCGGCGAACACCCCGAGCAGCACGGCATCGCCCACCGCCTGGCCGCCGTCGGGTTGGGCGAGGTATTGCGCGTAGGGTTGGAGAAAGGCCCAGCGGTTGACTTGCACGCGGTAACCCCCTTCGAGGACGAGCGTGCCGGTTTTATTCTTCACGTTGGCCTCGCGTCCGGCCGCCACGGCGATCTGCGCGAGGTCTTTGTTCCGCGTGGGGCTGAGTCCTTCGTAGACCAGTCCGGCCTGCGCGTAGAGCGGCCAGCGGTTGTTGTAGGGCGGCGCGAAGGTGAGCATGCTGAAGGCGCGCAGGCCCTCGTCGGGGGACGGTGCGTCCGGCCTGTTCTCGCGGCAAAGCATCTGGTCGGCCTGCCAATAGAATCCGTATTTGCTCCCGCCGGTTTTCCCGTTTGGGTCGCCGTAGAAATAGCCGCCGAAGGCGTATTTTCCGGGCAGCTTGTCCGGGCCGATCTGCGGCGTGACGCCGGTTTCGCCGATGAAGAATTCACTATTCCTCGCGGGATCGCTCGGGTATCCGCTCATCATCAGACCGTGATTTTCCCCGAAGGTCGCCTCGGGGTAACTCATGAAGAGCCCGACCTTGGTGTATTGCCAGTCGAGCAGCTTTACCTCCAGCGTGCCGCCCCAGGTGGAGAAGCTGGAGGAGAAGGGGATGTTGCCGCCCAGGCCCTTGGCGCTCTGGATGGCGGTGTTGAGAAAATTGAGGGAAAGCGGCTGGGTCAGAAACTCGCGCACCGGCCGAAGCCATCCGCCCGTGAGGGTGAGAAAATCTTTCCGCCCCGCGATGGCGGGCGCACGGTAGCGCAGGCCGAATGAGACGAGACGCCAGCCCACACCGCTCTCGTAGGGCGAGGGATTGAACATGGGCTCGGCCAGCACAGATTCGTTGGGATTGTCCTGCTCGGCCGGGTCGCGCCAGCGAGTTTCGATGAACCCGGTCAGGCCTTCGAGCACCGCGCTGTGGGTCAGCTTGCGAAAATCCACCGAGCCGCAGAACGCCAACTCCTGATCGAAGTATTCGGCCTGTCCGTTCTCGCTGGCGAGCACCCCGTAATAGACTCCCCGCCAGCGGCCCTCGAATTCCACCCCATGCTCCGCCAGTTCCGTGCGAGCTCCCAGCCAGTCCCCGGTGGCATGCTTGCCCTCCAGCCAGCGCATCGTGTCGGACTCAGCGGCACAGACGGATCCGCCGATCAGCGCGGCGAGGATCGCCGCAGTGGCAGGGGCTCTCCAGTAAGTGAATAAACTCGGCGGTCGTGGCATCTCTACTGCTTGGAGGGAGCAGTCCCGCCGCAACGCGTGAGGGAGGCGCCAAGCGGAATATGTGCAACATATTAGACATGCTAATACGATGCAAGAGCATTTGGAATGGCTGAAAGCCAGCCTGGCTTGCAGGTGACCCGGTCTACTCAGGTGGCGGGAGAGGATGCTTCGAGCAAGGTCCGCGAACGCTCGAGGGCGTGGTCGATGTCGCCGCAGAAATTGTCCAGGCCGAGGCGCCCTGCCAGGCCCGAGGCGAGCATGATTTTCATCGGCTGGGGTTGGGCGCTGGTGATGAGGACCTGCACGCCGTCGCGCCGCATCTTTTCGCAAGCCACTTCCAGGGCCCGCAGACCGGTCACATCCATGAACGGGACATGCCGCATGCGGAAGATGACGATTTTCGGTTTCCCGGTATGGCTGCGCAGGGCGGCTTCGAGGCGGTCGGCTGCCGCGAAAAACAGAGGACCATCGAGGCGGAACAGCACGACGCCCTCGGGGACGTCCTTTCCGACGAGCGAAAGCCCGCCGGTGTGTTCGGAATCGGTTTCGGCCGTCAAGGGCCGCACGCGGCTGATGGACTCCATGTTGCGGAGAAATAGCACGGCCGCGAGGAACAGCCCGCCGCCCACGCCCACGGTGAGATCAAACACGACGGTGAGAATGAAAGTGATGGCCAGCACGGCGAAATCCAGCCGCGAGCTGTGCCAGACCTCGCTGAAGCTGTCCCACTCGGCCATGCGCACGGCCACGGCCATGAGGACTCCGGCGAGGGCGGCGAGGGGAATGAGGCCGGCCAACCTTCCGGCGGCGAGCACGACAACGAGCAGGACGGCGCAGTGGACGAGGGCGGAGACGGGGGTGCGCGCCTCGGCGCGGATGTTGGCCGCCGTGCGGGCGATGGCACCGGTCGAGGCAAAGCCGCCGAAAAGCGGGGCGATCATGTTGGCCAGTCCCTGGGCCACGAGTTCGCGGTTTGAGTTGTGCCGCGTATCGGTCATGCCGTCCGCCACGGTGGCCGAGAGCAGGCTTTCGATGCCGCCGAGCAACGCGATGGTCACGGCCGGGCCGGCCAGATCGCGCATCATCTGGAGACTGAGGGCCGGCCAGGCAAAGGAAGGAAAGCTCTGGGTGACGGTGCCGAATTTTCCGGCGATCGTTTCGACCGGCCATTGCATCAACCACACGATGAAGGTGGTTCCGACCACGGCGACCAGGGCATGAGGGAGGCGGCGGGCCAACTTGGGCCCGGCGAAGCAAATGAGGAACGAGGAGGCTCCGATCCCCACCGTCGGCCATTGCAAGTTCCGCCATGATGCCGCGAGGGCCATGGCCATCTCGGGTGCATGCTCCGGCCGTCCCGCGTCGATGCCGCAAAAGGCGGGTAATTGGGACAGGAAAATGATCACCGCAATGCCGGAGGTGAACCCGGCAACGACGGGAAAGGGAATGTATTTGAGGGCGTAGCCCATGCCGGTCAATCCCATGGCCAAAAGCAGAAGGCCGGCCAGGAAGGTCGCCGTGAGCAGTCCGCCGACCCCATGGCCAATGACCACGGCAAGCAGGACGGGCACGAAGGCACCGGTCGGTCCGGCGATCTGGAATCTCGACCCGCCGAAGACGGCCACGATCAGGCCGGCCATGATGGCGGTCCACAGTCCCTGCGCGGGCGTGACGCCGCTGGCGATGCCAAACCCGATGGCCAGAGGCAGGGCGATGACGCCGACCGTCAGGCCGGCCAAGGCGTCGGCGCGAAAGTCGACCCAACCGTAGCCGCGGAGGGCATGGAAAATCGGGGGGAGCGCAAGGCTCGGGCGGAACATCGGCGGTCGACTCAGGACGCAGTCCGCAGCGTGAGGAAGTCCGCGGACTTCTCATAAAATGTCGGCGGTTCGCAGGTCTCACCGCGGGCGAGGCGCTGTTCCTCGCGCCGGATGCTGCGCAGCAGCCAGCGCCCGCCGAGCGTGGAGGCCACGCGGCATTTGAGGCCGAACTCGGCCCGCAGTTGTTCGAGGAGTTCCGCCGCGCGGCGGGCCACGCCGTCGTTGGTGCGGAAGTAACGGCCGACCGCCCAGACGGCGGCAGCGTAGTCCACCGGAAGCCGCGCGCCCTCACGACGGAAACGGGTGCGGATCCGTTGGTCGGCAGCCTGGCTGTAGCGTTGCCATCCGCGCAGGGCCGTCTGAGCCATGCGGAGAATGCTGGGACCGTTGACTTCGAAGTCGCGGTTGAACGCGTGGAGCAGCCACGTGCCCTCGGTGCCGGCGGGTAGGTGCGGGTGGCGGTGGGCAAAACGCAGTTGGCCATGAATATCCGAGCCGTTGGCCCACTCCGGATCGACCAGCGTGCCCTTTTCCTTGTGTTCCTCGAAAAGCGGCGTGCCGGGCACCGGGGTGTAGAGCATGAACTGGTGGAACTCCGTGTTGTGGCTGACCGCGTGCTCGATGGCCTCGGCCATGTTGTCCGGCGTGTGTTCTTCGAGCCCGATGATGGTGGAGCCGAGCACGCTGATTCCGTGGGCTTGGAGCGTGCGAACCACGTCGAGCGTGTCGGCGCCCTGTAGCTTGTGGTAGCGGCTGGCCTTGCCTTCCAAGCCCATCCAGACCCAGGAAACGCCCAAGCCGACCAGTTGTTCAATCGTGTAGGACTTGAGCACGTTGGCCGAGCTGAAGACGTAGAGCGACCAGCTCTTGTTCTGCTCCTTCATCAACTCAAGCAGGCGCAGGGCCCGCTTGCGGTGGAGGAGAAAATTCTCGTCCATGATGAAAAATGTCTGCACGTGCAGGTCTCGCTCGAGGCCTTCCATTTCGCGGAACAGTTCGTCGCCCGTCTCGTAGAAATTCACGAACTTCCCCTTGCCCCCGAACATGGCCGAGGTCGCGCAGAAATTGCAGCCCATGGGGCAGCCGACCGACGGGATGAGCGTCGCGGCGGTGTCCCCGGGTTTTTCCCCCAGCCGGACGCCCATGGTGCGGGCACCGACGCCGGAGAGGATGCGCGGATGGTGCACGGGAGCGTTTTCGTCCTGGCCGAGGAAACGGCGGAACCAGCGGACGCCTTCGCCGCGCACGACGTGATCGGCCCCGAGGCGTTGCTGGATGTCGGGCAGACCCGAGATGTGGCCCCCGACCACGATCTCGGCCTCCGGTTGGATCTCCCGGATGAGGCGGCACATTTTTTCCGCCTTGAGGTAATTCGGCGGGATCGCGCTGATGGCTACGACATCGTATTTCTCGCGGCGCAGTTCCGCGGTGAAGCGCTCGAGGGTGGGGAAGTCGAGGAGGGCGTTGGGGGCGGAGATGTTTTCGCGCAGCATCATCAGTCCCCACGAGCGATGGAACATGCGCAGCGAAAACGGCCCCTGCGCGCGGGTCACCTGGTTGTGGTAGAGCTCCATCGGGTTGATGGCCCGGCTGCCATACTCGTCATCCTGCGCATACGGACCGAAGACGCTGGTGAAAAGAATGCGGGGGCGGGGAACCTTGACCCGCGGGGTGGCAGCGGGGCACAACTCGCCCGGGAAGGCAGCTGTAAAACTATTAGATGTGCTAATACTTTACTCAGGCTATGCTGTCGTCAGACATCATCCAAGGAGAAACTCATGTTTGAAGCAGTAAGGAGAACGCGGGCCTCAGTCGGTCAAACCAACCTCCTCCGGGATTTGGTCAAGGATTGCGACCGTCTCCTTGGGGCGGCGGGCGACTCGATCAGTCTGAGCCTGGCCGATCAAGCTATCGTGCGCTTCGGGCACCTTGATGCCGTGCATCGTGAGGAATTTTACGACCGGCTGGCCGTCGGCTACAACCCCGAGCCGAAGGCGGTCATGGCGGCGGCCAAAACCTACGAAGCCACGGGCTCGCCGGAGGATCTGGTTCGTCTCACGGCGGCATCCGAGGCGCCGCGACAGGAGTTGTTCCGCCGGCTCAATCGTGCGACCCACGGCACAGCGTGCCTTGTGCAGATGCGCCGGGAGATTCTCTCCAACCGGAAAAAGCGCGGACAGCTCGCGGCCGCGGATCACGACCTGCAGCATCTGCTGAGTTCTTGGTTCAATCCCGGATTCCTGCAGCTGCAACGGATCGATTGGAACTCGCCGGCCAGCTTGTTGGAGAAAGTGATCAAGCACGAGGCGGTCCATGCCATTGATGGCTGGGCGGATTTGCGGCGGCGCATGGAGGAGGACCGTCGTTTGTTCGCCTATTTTCATCCGGCCCTGCCCGGCGAGCCGCTCATCTTTGTCGAGGTGGCGCTGGTGCCGGAGATGCCCCGGGCCATCGGCCCGTTGCTGGAGCGCCAGTCGGCCCCGGACGCGCAGGCGCGCAATTACAAAGTGGCGACTTTCTACTCGATCTCCAACTGCCAGCCCGGCCTCAAGGGCGTCAACCTCGGCAACTTTCTCATCAAGCGGGTGGTCGAGGCGTTGCGGGCCGAGCTTCCGCAATTGCAGCGGTTCTGCACGCTTTCGCCGGTGCCGTCCTTCGCCTCGTTCCTGAACGCCCGCGGTCCGATTTCGACGGAGGTGCTGGAACCAGCCAAAGCGCGCTCGGTGGAAAAATTGCGGGAGACCGTGGCCCCGGCCTTGGCTGCGGCGGGTCCCGGACCCCTGCCGGAGAAGATGGTCAAAGACCTGTCCAGATTGTGTGCGGTTCACCTCATCCAGTCGGCGACCAGCGGCTACGCGCTGGCCGATCCCGTGGCCCGCTTCCATCTCGGCAACGGCGCCCGCCTCAAGCAGATCAATCCGAACGGCGGCCATTCAGCCAAAAGTTGGAAGGAATCCTACAATTTTATGGTCAACTATTCCTACGGGCCCGGGGAGATCGAGGCGAACTACGAACGTTTTGCCGCCGGGGAGGTCGTCGCCGCCAGACGGGTCAAGGCCTTGCTGCCTTGATCGCGGTGATACGGATGCCCGGCAAGGATGGTGTGGGCTCTGTAGATCTGCTCGAGGGCAACAACAAGCGCGAGCTCGTGTTGCAGCGTGGCCGGGCCCAGCGACCAAACAAAGTCCGCTGCTTCGCGCAGGCTCTGGTTGTGGCCGTCGGCGCCGCCGAGGATCACGGCAACCGGGCGCGCGGCCTGCTGCCATGCGCCGACGTGGGCGGCGAAGGTGCGGCTGGTCATTTGTTTTCCCTCCTCATCAAGCAGCAGGCGGAAGCAGCCCTCGCTGGCCTTGAGCAGGGCTGTGCTCTCCCGTCCGGGATCGGAGGCCTTGACCGTGAATTGCTCGATGCGGCTCCACCGCTGGAGGCGCGCGAGGTATTCATCACGTCCGGCCCGCGCGTAGCTGAGGGCAGGTTTGCCCACGGTGACAAGGTGCCAGATCATGGGGGAGCCGAGGGTTGAGGGATGAGGGTTGAGAGGAGCGAATACCGTGCGGCAATGATACGGATGGCCGCTTCGGCCATCTCTTCGATGGAAATCTCGACTCCGAGTTCGCGGGAGAGAGAGGTCATGGTCACGCCCTCGATGCCGCAGGGCGTGATCGCGGCGAAGCCGGAGAGGTCTGATCCGACGTTGAGACCAAAACCGTGCATCGTCACCCAACGGCGCACGCCGACGCCGATGCTGGCAATCTTCCGGTCCGCGATCCACACGCCGGTCAGACCTTCGCGGCGGCTTGCGGCGAGGCCGTAGGAGTCAAGCACGGCGATGAGGCTCTCCTCGATCCAGCGGAGAAACAGGTGGAGGTCCGGGGTTAGTTTTTGCAGGTCGAAAATGAAATAGCCGACCAACTGGCCCGGTCCGTGGTAGGTGGCCTGGCCGCCGCGGTTGATTTCCTCGACCGGGTGGGGGAGTGGTGCGAAGCCGAGGCTGGAGCGGTCGCGTTGCCGGCCAATGGTGTAAACCGGGTCGTGTTCGAGGAGAAAGAGGCGGTCGCCCCGCCGTCCGGCCAAGCGGTCCGCCACGGCCGCCTCCTGCATTTCGAGGGCCTGCGGGTAGGACATGCGGCCCACCCAGTCTGTCTCCGGCTCGCTCATCGGATCGCGGTGGCGAGGCGGTTGAAGTGCGTCACACCAATGGCCAGGGCGTCGGCGGCGTCGGGCGGCGGCGTTTCGGTCAGCCCAAGGAGCGCGCGGATCATGAACGCCACCTGGTCCTTCTGCGCGCCCCCGCGGCCGACCACGGCCTGCTTGATCAAGCGGGGGGCGTATTCGTGGACTTCGAGTCCGCGGCTGGCGGCGACGAGCAGCGCGACTCCGCGGGCGGAGCCGAGAATGATGGCCGTGCGGACATTCTGAACATAGATGATGCCCTCGATGGCGAAGGCCGTGGGTTCGAGCTTTTCTGCGACCCGGGTGAGGGTTTCATGGATTTCCCGCAGGCACTGGGGGGCGGAGAGTTTCGGCGGGTTGACCACGACGCCATAGGCGAGGGCGCGGAGTTGGCCCGCATTCGCTTCGAGCACGGCATAACCGGTTCCCCGCAGGGAGGGATCAACGGCGAGGACGCGTTCGACAGTCATAAGGTTAGATTTGGCTGGGGCCCGGCTGGGAGCAAGCTTGCGCCGTGCCTTAGACTCATTCACACCATGGCCAAGAAACTCATTCTCTTCGACATCGACGGCACTCTTCTGCTCACCGGACGCGCGGGTGAGCATGCGCTGCGCTCCGCCCTACGGGAGCGTTTCGGCGTGGAGGATGACTTGTCTGGCATCTCTTTCGCCGGCTCGACGGACGGTGCCATCGTGCGCCAGATGTTTGCCGCGCACAACATCGAGGCCACGCCGGAAAACATCGCGGATCTTCTTGATGGCTACGTCCACAATCTTCCGCACGAGCTGCCCCGTCGGGACGGCCGCATCCTGCCGGGTATCGTGGCGCTGCTCGATGCGCTGAAAGCGCGCCCCGACGCCGTGCTCGGGTTGCTCACGGGCAACATCGAGCGCGGGGCGGAAATCAAGCTCAGTCACTACGGGGTATGGGATTATTTCGAATTCGGGGCCTATGCCGACGATCATGTCGATCGCAACAAACTCGGCCCGGTGGCGCAGGCCCGGGCGCTGGAGCGTCACGGCATGGGTTTTGCCGCCGAGGATATCTTTGTTCTCGGCGACACGCCGAAAGACATTGATTGCGCCCGCGCGGCGGGATTCTGGGCCGTGGCCATTGCCACGGGGGGCTCCAGCCGGGAGGAACTGGCGGCGCACCGTCCGGATTTTCTCTTTGAGGACTTGTCCGACACGGCGGCCGTGCTGGCCATGTTGTTCGGGGCATCTTCGGCCTCCGCGTGAGAGTTTGCCCGGTCGCGCTCTACGTCCCCGGCGCGGGAAAGCCCCTGACAAAGCTGTGCCCGGCGTTACTCTCCGCGGCATGGCAGAGGAGACTCCCGCAAAGACGGACTACGACGGGCTTTTGCGTCTGGCCGGCCGGATCAGCCGCGAGCCCGATCTGAATGGACTGCTGGCGAAAATTCTGACCGAAAGTGTTCCGTGGATGAAGGTCGAGGCATGTTCGATTTTTTTGCCCGACGGTCCGGGGGGCGATCTCGTCATTCACTCGGCCTTCGGCGACAGCGCTCCGCAGCTCAATGAACTCCGCGTCCCTGCCGGGAAGGGCATTGTGGGGGCGGCCATGGAGGAGAAGCGGCTCATCCGGGTGGACGACGTGGCCTCCGATCCAAGATTTTACCGCCAAGCTGATGAGGAAACGGGCTGGGTCACCCGTGCGCTGGTCGCGGCCCCCATGCTTGATGGCGAGGAGTGCCTCGGGGTCATCGAGTTTCTCAATCCGGTGGGGCGGGCCGCCTTCAGTCCGGCGGATGAGAGGTTGGTTGAGTATTTCGCGGGCTTGATTGCCGCGGCTTTGGTTCGGGTGCGCGCCCAGGCCGCCGTGGTCGAGCGGGCGGCGCTGCAGCGTGATCTTGATCTGGCCAGCGAACTGCAGGCCGGCTTGCTGCCCAAGGCGTTCCCGGGTCCCGTCCAGTCACCGCAGATTGAAATTTTCGCCCGGCTCGATCCGGCCCGCGAGGTCAGCGGGGATCTTTACGATTTCTTTTTTCTCGATGACGACCATCTGTGTTTTGTTGTCGGGGATGTGTCCGGCAAGGGCGTGGCGGCCGGTTTGTTCATGGCCGTCACCCGCACGATGGTTCGGGCCGTGGCCCGACCCGATCGTCCGCCAGCGGAAATCCTCACCCGCGTCAATCGGGAGTTGTGCCGGGAGAATGAAGCCTGCCTATTTGTCACCATGATTCTCGGAGTCGCCAACGTGAAAACGGGAGAGATTGTCTGCGGGCTCGCCGGGCACAATCCGCCGGCGGTCGTGCGCAGCGCCAACGGGGCGGCGTTTGGCCCGGTCGGCGGACAGCCTATGGGCTTGAACGAATCGGCGGTTTTCATCGAATGGACGGTCGATCTGGCTCCGGGCGATGCCTTGGTCGTTTACACCGATGGCGTCACCGAGGCGATGGACGAGGCGGGGCGGCTCTTCGGCAACGAACCCCTCCGGCTGGTGCTTGATCGAGGCGGGGCAACCTCCGACGGAATTGTCCAGGCGGTTTCGCGTGCCGTGGGGGACCACGTCGGAGAGGCGGAGCGGTCGGACGACATCACCATCCTGGTTTTGCGTCGGCGGGATCACTGACGCGGGAAAGCGATTTACACCAGGCGGCCGGTCTTTAATGATGCCGGGTTCGATGTCCGAGATTTCCAAAGCTTACGAACCCGCTGCAGTCGAGGAGAGATGGTATGATGAGTGGATAGAAGAAGGCTGCTTCGCAGCCGACCCGTCTTCCTCGAAGCCGGGCTTTTCCATTGTCATTCCGCCGCCCAACGTCACCGGCGTGCTCACCCTCGGGCACGTGTTGAACAACACTCTGCAGGACATCCTGGCCCGGCGGGCGAGGCAGACCGGGCATGAGGTGCTCTGGCTGCCCGGCACCGACCATGCGGGTATCGCCACCCAGACCGTGGTTGAGCGCCAACTGCGCAAGGAGGAAGGCAAAACCCGGCGCGATCTCGGCCGCGAGGAATTTCTCCGCCGCGTCTGGACGTGGAAGGAAAAGCACGGCGGCATCATCATCAAGCAACTGAAACGCCTTGGCTGCTCGTGCGACTGGGCGCGGGAGCGCTTCACCATGGACGCGGATTATTCCCGCCAGGTGCAGGAGGCTTTCGTGCGCCTGCACACCCAGGGGCTGATCTACCGCGGCAAGCGCATGGTCAACTGGTGCCCGGTGTCGCAGACCGCCTTGAGCGACGAGGAGGTCATCATGAAGCCGACTCGCGGCAAACTTTACGTCATGCGCTACGAGGTGGCGGAAGAACCCGGGACCCACCTGGAAATCGCCACGACCCGCCCCGAGACACTCATGGGCGACACCGCGGTGGCGGTGCATCCCGATGACCCGCGCTACGCGCATCTGATCGGGCGTCACGCCTGGAGGCCGTTCCCCCGGGTGATGATTCCGATCGTCGGCGACAAGCACATCGACATGACCTTTGGCACCGGCGTGCTCAAGGTCACCCCCGCGCATGACAAAGCGGACTTCGAGATCGGCCAGCGGCATGGGCTGGAGGTCATTGACGTGATGAACCCGGACGGGACGCTCAACGACCTGGCCGGCGCCGAATTTGCCGGCATGGACCGCTTTGCCGCCCGCGACGCCGCCGTGGCCAAGCTCGAAGAGATGGGGCTGATCGCCCGAATCGAGGATTACGAGAACAGCGTCGGCTACAGCGAGCGGGCTGACGTGCCGGTTGAGCCGCGCTTGAGCGAGCAATGGTTTCTTCGTTATCCGCAGGTGCCCGCGGCCCTCGACGCCGTTGTTTCGGGCCGGATTCGTTTTGTTCCCGAGCGCTGGGCCAAGATCTACGAGCACTGGATGACGAACATCCAGGATTGGTGCATCAGCCGCCAGCTTTGGTGGGGGCACCGCATTCCCGTCTGGTATCGTCTTGATGACCCTGCGGTCATGCATGTCGGCTTGGAAGCGCCCGCCGATCCGGAAAACTGGCGGCAGGACGAGGACGTGCTCGACACTTGGTTCAGCTCCTGGCTCTGGCCTTTCGGCACGATGGATGAGGCGACGCGGGGTAAGTTTTATCCCACGAACGATCTTGTCACCGGCCCCGACATCATCTTTTTCTGGGTCGCGCGCATGATCATGGCCGGGCTGGAATTCACCGGGGAAACGCCATTCCGGAATGTGTTTTTCACCAGCATCATTCGCGACCTCAAGGGCCGCAAAATGTCGAAGAGCCTCGGTAACTCGCCCGACCCGCTCGATCTCATGGCCAAATACGGGGCGGACGGCCTGCGCTTCGGGCTCATGCGCATCGCGCCGCACGGTCAGGATGTGCGTTTCGACGAGAACCAGATCAAAGAGGGACGCAACTTTGCCAACAAACTCTGGAACGCGGCCCGCTTCCGCGAGATGCAGGGGCCGTCGACCTCGATGCGCCCGCTGGCGGAGCATGAGTTGTCGCCCTATTCCACGGCGGTCGTGGTGGCCTTCGACGCCATGCACGCCGGCTACAGACAGGCGCTGGCCGACTTCCATTTCCACGATGCCGCCACGCTGCTTTACGATTTTTTCTGGAACAGCTACTGCGACTGGTATGTCGAGGCGTCCAAAGCGGAACTGGCGGCCGGGGGCGCTTCCGCTGATAGCGTGCGTGCCGTCATGGACCACGTGCTCGGCGGTTACCTGCGGCTGCTCCATCCTTTCATGCCGCACATCACGGAGGAATTGTGGCACCGCTTGGGGCTTTCGAGCGGGCTTGGCCGTGCGGGCATGATTCTTTTTGCGGCCCCGCCGGCCGAGGACTCCCTCCCCGGCCTTTTCGCCGAGGAGAAGGCCCGGGGCGCCAACGCGGTTGCGGCCGTCTACGAAGCGGTCCGTGCGGTGCGCGTGCTTCGGGCGGAGTTCAAGGTTCCTTCCAATGCCGAGTGTGTTGTCCACCTGGCCCGTCATCCGGATTTTGCGGATGTCGATCTGACGGTCTTTCGCTCCCTCGCACGAGCCTCCCACATCGAGGACGTCGGTGGGGCGGGGCCCACGCGCAAAATGCCGCACGCTCTGACCCCGCTGGGCGAGATCTACCTCGAGTTGGAAATCGACGTCGAGGCCGAGCGCGCGCGAATGCTCGTTGAAATTGCCAAAATTGATGCGGAGATCGTCAAGGTTGAGGCCAAGCTGGCGGATGCTTCTTTTGTGGCCGGTGCGCCCCCGAAGGTCATCGAGTCCTTCCAGCAGCGCGGCGCCGAATGGAGGGCCAAGCGGGCCAAACTGGAGGCGGCGCTGCAAGCGTTGTAGCCGTTCCGTGCAACTGGACATTCGTCTCCGCCGCAACCGCGCCAGCGAAGGACTGCGCCGGATGACGCGCGAGACACGTGTTCTCGTGGAGGATCTGGTCTACCCGCTCTTTGTCCATGGCGGCGAGGCGAACGAGTCCGTCTCCTCGATGCCGGGGGTCGAGCGACGGACTGTCCGTGACTTGGTGCGCGAGTGCCGTGAGGCCTTTGACCTCGGCCTTCCCGCGGTTGCGGTCTTTCCCGTTCTCGATGCCTCGCACAAAGACGCCTGCGGCTCCCACGCTCTTGAGCCGGACAACCTCCTTTTTCGCGCTCTGTCGGAGGTCAAAGCGGCGGTGCCTGACCTCGTGCTCATCGCCGACGTGGCTCTCGATCCCTACACCTCGCACGGCCACGACGGCGTGCTCACGCCGGACGGTCGTGACGTGGACAACGATGCCACCGTCGAGTTGCTCTGCGCGTTGGCCGTGCTGGAAGCGCGGGCTGGGGCGGACATCGTGGCTCCGTCGGACATGATGGACGGGCGCGTTCGGGCGATCCGTCATGCTCTGGATCACGCCGGGTTCACCCAGACCTGTATTTTGTCCTACGCGGCCAAGTTTGCTTCCGCCTACTACGGGCCGTTTCGCGATGCGGTTGGCAGCCAGCCGGTCCCGGGCGCTGCGACCTTGAGCAAGGCGACCTACCAACTCGATCCGGCCAACGGTCGCGAGGCGCTGCGCGAAGTCGCCCTCGACGAACGCGAGGGTGCGGACATGGTCATGGTCAAGCCGGCTGGTCCTTACCTCGATATCATCCGCGCCGTGCGTGCACAGACAAATCTTCCGCTCGCCGCATACCAAGTCTCGGGTGAATACGCGCAGATCCATGCCGCCGCGCAAGCCGGCTGGTTGGACTATGCCGCCTGCCGCGACGAGTCCCTCACTGCGATCAAGCGCGCCGGCGCTGACTTCATCCTGACCTACTTCGCGCGCGAAGTGGCGGAGATGTTGCGCTAGCCGGGAGGCCAACCGAGGGGGCGTCCGCCGAGGAGATGGATGTGGAGGTGGGGGACGGTTTCGCCGCCGTCGGGCCCGTGGTTGATGACAAGGCGGTAGCCTGATTGGTCCAGACCTTCGGCCCGCGCAATGTGCCGGGCGGCGAGAAGCAAACGACCGAGCAGGGCACCATCCTTGTCCGCCGCCGCGCCGATGCGGGGAATGACCCGCTTGGGCGTGATGAGGATGTGCACGGGGGCCTGAGGGTTGATGTCGTGGAAAGCGAGGACTTCCTCGTCGTCCCGCACGATCCGTGCCGGGATCTCGCCCGCGGCGATGCGCTGGAAAACGGTCATGTCAGCTCGAGATTCAACCCCCGGCGTCGGCGCAGGCGGGCGGCCTGACCGCGGATGTGGGCGACGATTTCATTGCGCAGGCGGATGCAGTCCCGGCCCCAGCCCCGCGTGCGCCGGAGGCGTTTGACGCAATCCGTCAGGTCGCAAAATTCGATACGCATGCTCCGCGAGGACAGGACGCGGTGCAGGGCCTGGTCGAGCTCGTGAAAAAAGGCCAGTTCGTAGCCGGCACCGGCGGATTCGGCCAGCGAGTCGAGCGAGACGCGGGCCGGCGGATCAGGCAGACGAAAGCCCCGGGCGACCTCGGGGTAGCCAATGACCTGGAGCACGCTGCAGACGAGGGTGTTCAGGCACTGATTGGCGATGACGTTGTCCTCGAATTCGCGCTCGAGGTAGCTCGTCACGCTTTCGGTCACATGAGGCGCGAGCCACCAGCGGTCGTAGCCGGCCTGACTGGCGGCCTCGGCCACGGCGCTTTGCAGCCAGGCGCGGTCGAAGCGCACGGCCCGTTTGTCCGAGAGCCGGACGAGCGGCAGATTATCCGCCAGGGCGATCATGGCGTGAGCACCGGGGGTTTGGCGCTGACGGCGAAAAGTTCCGGCTGGTCCGCGCGTCGCGGGCTGCGCTTTTTCATCTGCTCAACCTCATCGACAAACTCACCGGCCTCCTGGAATTGCCGGTAGATCGAGGCGTAGCGCACATAGGCCACGGGGTCGATGGCTTGGAGTTTCTCCATGGCGCGCAGGCCGATCAGGCGGCTGGGGACCTCGCGTCCAGTTTCGGTGCCGAGTTCTACCACGATTTCATCAACGAGGCGCTCCAGCAGGTCGAGGCGGATGGGCCGCTTCTCGCAGGCCTTCGAGAGACTGCTGAGAATTTTGTAGCGGTGGAACGGCTCGGTGCGGCCGTTGCGTTTGAGGACGCGGAGCTCGATCTGCTCGATCGCCTCATAGGTGGTGTAGCGGGTTCGGCAGGCGACGCACTGGCGACGGCGACGAATCCGATCACCTTCCTGGATGACGCGGGAATCAATGACGCGGTCGCGCAAATCTCCGCAACGGGGGCAACGCATGGTGTTAAACGAGAACTGCGCTTCTTTTCCACCACAACCGGTTGTGGTGTCAATAGTTTGTTGCCCCATCCGGTTGCGGTCCGGGCTTCGGCCAGCTAGGGTGCGTGGGTGGTCAAGCGCGTCTTTCATGTTGGCCGGGTGACGTTGAGCGATCGGGCGTCGGCCGGCGTTTATGCGGACGCGAGCGGCCCGGAGATCGAGCGGGTGTTGCGCGGTTTTTTTGCCGAAGAGATGGTCTTTGAAGTTGGTGTTCTCCGCGATGACCGTGCGGATCTCGTGGCCACTCTGCGCGCAATGATCGACCGTGAGTTGCCGCTCATTGTCACCACGGGCGGCACGGGTCCGTCGGCTCGTGACGTCACGCCCGAAGCAACGCGGGAGGTGCTCGAAAAAGAATTGCCCGGTTTCGGCGAGGTCATGCGCATCGCATCCTTTGCCAAGGTCCCCACGACCATCCTCACCCGTGCCACGGCCGGGGTCGCCGGCCGTTCACTCATCATCAATCTCCCCGGACGACCCAGCGCCATTGCCGAATGCCTCGAACTACTCGCCCCGGCCATGGCCGAATGTCTCGACCATGTGGCGGGGTGGCGGCCCGTGTTGAGGAAGTGACGTGCGGGTGGCGGCCGGCCAAGCTGCGGGCATGACCACGACGCGCGTTTTTCTCGTGCGGCACGGAGCCACGGTGCTTTCCGCCGAGGACCGTTTTGCCGGAGCGACCAATGTTGAGTTGAGTGAGACCGGACGCGAGCAGGCGCGGGCTTTGTCCCGGCGCCTGGCTCCGCAAACGGTGGCTGCTTTCTACGCCTCACCGCTCGATCGGACGATGGAGACGGCACGTATTCTGGCCGAACCGCACGCGCTGGGGGTGCAGGCTGACGCCGGATTTCTCGAGATCAACCACGGCGTGTGGGAGGGGCTGACGCGGGTCGAGGCCGAGGAGAACCATGCGGAGATGTATGCGCATTGGGAACAGGATCCCTACAACTTCGCCCCGGATGGCGGGGAGAGTGGACTGGCCGTGACCGCGCGGGCCATGCCGGCGCTGCTTGCGGTCGTGGCCAGGCACCCGGGCGAGGCGATCTGCGTGGTCTCGCACAAGGCCACCATTCGGCTGTTGCTCAGCGCGGTCCTCGGCTTTGATCCCCGTCGCTACCGCGACCATCTCGATTTGAATCCGGCTTCGCTGACCATTCTCGACTTCCGCGACTTCTCGCAGGCCCGACTCACGCTTTTCAACGATGTCGCGCACTACGCGTCGGACGGCCTCGCCATCGCCGGGGTTCCGGGTGGACGCCTTTCCAAGGCTTGGGGGCCGGCCTAGTCACGTTCCGCCAGGCGTGAAATCGCCCAGGCGGCGTGTTCCCGCACCAGGGGCTCCGCATCGTCCAGCGCGCGACGCAGGGCGGGCAAATCCTCCGCGCCGCCCGTGTTGCCGAGCGCGACGCAGACGTTCCTCAAAAACCCACGGCGTTTGGCCCGCAGGATGGGAGAGCCGCGGAAGAGGGCCTTGAATTGTGCCTGGTCGAGCGCAAGAAAATCACGCAGCGGCGTGGCGAGAATGTCCGACCGCGGCGCCAGCGCCGCATCGCGCGAGGCGCGGGCAAAGCGATTCCACGGACAGGCGTCGAGGCAGTCGTCGCAGCCGAAGATTCGGTTGCCGAGGGCGACGCGGAATTCCTCCGGGATGGGCCCCTTGTTTTCAATGGTGAGAAACGAAAGGCAGCGCCGCGCATCGAGATGGTAGGGTGCGGTGATCGCGGCCGTCGGGCAGGCGTCGATGCACCGCGTGCAGCGGCCGCAGCGATCAGGTAGGGGATCATCCGGCTCGAACGGAAGCGTGGTCATGATGACCGAAAGAAAAAACCAGGTGCCCATTTCCGGATGGATTCCCATGGTGCTCTTCCCGTGCCAGGAGACGCCGCTGGCCGCGGCCCAATCGCGCTCAAGCGCCGGTCCGCTGTCGGTGAAACAACGTTGGTGCCCGCCGGCTTCCGTCATCAGTGCGTCCAAAGCCACCAACCGCGGGGCAATCACTTCGTGGTAATCATCGCTCCAGGCGTAGCGCGCGATGCGCCCGCGGGTTTGGCCGTCGGAAGGGCTGGTCTGCGTCTGCTCAGTGTGGAAGTAGTTCGTGGCCAGAACGACCACCGACTGCACGCCCGGCAGGACGCGGGTCGGGTCGGTCCGGTCCTCGGCCGTCCGGGCCATCCACTCCATGGTTGCATGGGCGCCCTCCGCGATCCACCGCCGCAGGGCATCGCCGTGCGGGGCCGGTCCGGCTGCGGCGACCCGGCAGCGCGCGAATCCCCCGTTCTGGGCCGCCCTCTGCAACTCCGCTTTGGTCATGGTGGATGATTGAGCCCTGCGGCTGCGCGGGCAAGTCCCCGGCAGGAAATAAACATCGCCCGTTTATGTTCCGCCGCAGGCTTGGCGCCCGCCCCATCCCGCGTCTGCCCCACGTTGTGCCTCAGGAGATCTTTGCGGCAGCCCTCCTGCCCGGTTCGCTCAACGCTTGCCCCGGACGAGGTCTCCTTCCGCGAGAAGGTGCAGGGTCTTCTGCCGGACGAGCCTGGTGCGTGGGGACACGTCGATGAAGCGGATGCTGATCGGACGCCTCAAGGCGGCGGAGGGCCAGGGCGGTCTGACTGGTCAGGCCTGTGTGGATCTTGATCGCACCGAGTTTGGCAGCATCCACGGCACGGGTCGGTTTTTCCGTTTTCTCGGCCGGCACGTGGTCAAAGACATTCTTAACCTGCACCTGAAAATCCACACGACCCGGCCCCAGTCTCAAGCTCCGGCGGCCCGGGGAGTTTCGACCGTCTGCGCGGTGGCTCCGCGGCGGCGGAGCACCGCAGTCATGACGTAGGCCGCCTCGGCGGCGAGAAATGCGAGGATGTAGCCTTCGCCGCCCACGCCGAAGCCATAGCTGTGCAGTCCGGCACCAAGGATGTAGTTGACGCCATACCAAGCCATGATGATGCCGGCAAAGTTGATCACGGCAGCCACGGCGATGCCGAAGTCGCCCCACCAGCCGGCCATCTTGCCGTGAATGGCCACGACATACATGAGGAGGGCAATAAAGGCCCAGGTTTCCTTCGGGTCCCAACCCCAAAAGCGGCCCCAGCTGTAATTGGCCCAGACACCGCCGAGGATCGTGCCCGCGGCGAGCAGAATGAGCCCGACAAACATCATGCGATAAAGCCAAATGTGCAGTTGGCGCATGGCCCCCGCGGTTTGCGGATGGCGGATGTATTGCCAGAGGACGACGTGGGCAAATCCCAAGGCGAGGGCAAAGGCCGCGTAGCTCAGCGTGATCGTGAGGACATGGACGGTGAGCCAGAAATTATCCCGCAAAACCGGCACAAGCGGATCGAGCCGGCTGGGCATGGCGACCGGCAGGCTGCGCACGAGCATCAAACAAAGAAAGCTCACCGGCAGGGCGCTGAGAAGCATGAGACGACTGCGGTAAACCGCGTAGAAGACCAAACCGAACAGCACGGTCCCCATGGCGACCCAGACGACCGACTCATACATGTTCGTCACGGGCGCACGTCCGGCGATGATGACGCGGAGGAGGATGCCGTAGACCATGATGACAAAGCCGGCCAGGGTCACGGCCACGCCGCCGCGGAGCAGCCAGCGGCGCCAACCATGGCGGCCCCCCGCCACCAGAAGAATGGCGGCGCCGGCGAAGAGCCACATGGCCGCATCGAACGGCTTGAGTCGGTTGTAGGACAATTCGCGTTCGATCGTCGGGACTGGCGGATAAACCTCCGGATTGAGCGCGCGCAGATCGGTTTTCAAGCGCTCCGCCGCGGTGGCAAAGTCCGTCTCGCTCCCGCCGCGGACCGCGAGGTTGAGCCCGCGCAGGTCCTGCAGAATCGGGCCGGCTTTTTCCGGCGGATAGGTCACGGCCAACTGGTCGATGGAGAGCCAGGCGGTTCCGGCCGGTGAGCCCGGCGGGGGCGGGGCGAGGAGAAACGCCGAGGTTGAACTAAGGGCATCGAAAAGTTGCAGGCGCCCGAGAACTGTTTGCGCTTCGCTGTTCAGCCGGGGCACGGGCTGCCCGGATTGGCGGAGTGCGGCGGCCTCCTGCCCGAGGCGCGTCAGGTCGGCCGCGCCCGCGAGTTCCTTGCGGGAAAAGCGTTTATGGTCCGGGTCGAGGCCAAGTTTTTCCACCAGCGGACGGTAGGAGATGAGGATGAGGGGCTCGTCTTTCCATTCGCGGGTGGCGAAGAGCAGCGAAAAGGCAAACGTGCTGCCGTCGAACGACGCACCATCCGCCGTGCGGATCGGATCGCGACCCGAGATCTTGACCAGCACCTCGTGTCCGAACGTTCCCACCGGTTTGCGGCGGCCGGAATCCTGCACGACGAGGGCTTCCCAGGGTTGGAGGTTTGTTGACTCGGCCCGCACGGACGGCAGGGCGAGGGCAAAAAGTAGGGCAAGGAGGAGTTTCATGAGGCGTGGGTTAGGACGGGTTCACTCGGCGAGGCGAAGGTCTTGGGGGCAGGGGAATGTTCCGATGGGCGGCGAAAAACAAACATCAGCACGAGGCCGCTGACGAGGATGAGCGAACCAACCCATTTGCCGAGCCAGCCCGGATCGCGCAGGATCTGCACCGAGCTTTGCCCCAGATCGTTCGGGTTCCACGAGGCCTGGGAAATTTTGTAAGTTAGTCCGGTCATCGAGCGCCACCAAGCCTGCGGGTAATTGGCCGGCTGATTCATCGAACACGACCCGGTCGCCACGCGCGCTCCATCCGGCTGGAGCATGGCCAGATTGCTGCGGAAGGATGCGGGGTCGTCTGTCCCTTCATTGCGTTCGACCACAAAGCTGTCAAGGACCAGGCCGAAGGGCAGGCGGTAAACCTCCCAGCCGTAGCTGACATCAATCGGAAATGCCCCGGTGGGAAAGCCCACCCGCCATCCGGCCGCGACCCATTGCTCGATCTTCGCGTCGGCGCGGGTCACCCGCACCAGCACGCCATCAAGCAGGGGCTGGCCCGGAGGAGTCGGTTTCCCGGCGGGAAGCGGAGCGAAGCGGAAGGCGGGGGCGGCCGCGGGCAGCACCTGCACCGCTTCGATCGTCCAGTCATTCCACCCGGTCGCCACCGGTTGGCCCGGGACAAGTGGCGCGCTGGCTGCTTTGCGTGGCCCGGCCAGCAGGTCCACGCTCAGGCCAGCGTCCAATCCAGACCGCACAATGGCCCGGTTGGCCGCACCGTTCGGCGGGGCTTCTTCGCCCGGTCCGACCAGATCCACCGTGATGAGTCCAAGGTCCAGGCGCCCGTGGTTGCGGTCGCCCACGAGCAACCAATGGTCGATCGTCTGATTCATGGCCTTGGTCTGCAGCCGCACGCGCACCGCCGTTTTGCCCCCGGGCGTGGCGGAAGGCTCGAACGTGCCGAGCAACCGGGAAGAACTGGCCACGGCCTCGATGTTCCAACCGCCGGGAGAGTTCCAGAGCGGGACAGGACGGTCTTCCCGCACGCTCAGCGGCCGCCGCCCGAGTTGGATCATGACCGCGCGTTGCGCGTCGGTGTCGCGGATGGTCATCTGCCGCGTTTGCAGGACGAGGACGTTGTCCGGCTCGCTGCCCTGTAAGAGCGTCATGGTGCCCTCGACGCCCCAAACTTGTCCGACGACTGAGCCGACCATGACCACAATGATGCCAAGGTGGGTGAGGAGAAATCCGGTGTGATGACGACGCCAGGGCCAGCGCATGAGGGCGCTGCAGATGAGATTGGCCGCGAGCAGGGCCAGCCAGAGATGAAACCACGGAGCTTCGTAAATCCAGACGCGGGAGGTGTCCGAGTCGAACTTCGACTCGGCGATCGTTCCCACGATGCTCATGATGATAAGCACGGAGAGCAGGGTGACGGCGAGACGCAGCGATGCGAGGAATTGAAAAACCTTGTTCTTCTTCCAGGCATGCCGCGGCGGGCGTGAGACCCCTTCGCTTGGTGGCATCATGAAGGAGTTTACGCTAGACGGGGCGTTTCGGGTGTCAAGGAGGGCCGAATATGCCACCCTCCACCCGAATTGCCTCAAGGAAAAAGACACCATGGCCGGATGTCCTTAAAAATGAGTCAAAAGAGTCGCCAAGAGATATGGGAGCAGGCCCGGGAACGCTATGCGCGGCGTGGCCGGCACGGTCGCAGTCGGCTCTTGGTCGAGGTCTGTGCTTTGTGCGGATACGAGCGCAAGCACGCGATCAAAGTGCTCGGTGGTCGCCGTCACCCCCGGATGGGTCCGCACCGGAATGGGCGGGCCGAAGGCCGCGCTCAGCGTGGAGGAATCCGCCGCCAGTCTCGCCACGACGATCTCGCGACTCACCGACGGCGATGCCGGACGTTTCCTCGACCGCGACGGCCAGCGCGGGCTGGCGGCGTGGTAATTTCATCTCGCGCCGCCGCGGGCTGCATCGCATCCTACGCGGCCTGATGAGCGAAGTGAACAATTTGACCGCGGTGCGCTTGGAGAAGCGCGCCATTCTGGAAGCCGAGGGGCGTCGGCCCTACGGCGGGGCCTTCCCGGTGACGGGCGACGTGGGTGTTGTCCGGGCCGGGTTCGCGGAGGGGGGCAAGGTGGCGGTGGCCGGACGTGTGACCGCACGTCGGGACATGGGTAAAAGCCATTTTCTCGACGTCAGCGACCACAGCGGACGGATGCAGATCTACCTGCAGGACAAGACCATCGGACCCGACGGGGTGGCCGTCTATGAGAAGCTCGATATCGGCGATTTCATCGGCGTGGAAGGAGAGTGCTTCACGACGAAGACCGGCGAGCCTTCGGTGCGGGCCGATGCATTTGTCCTCCTGGCCAAATCGCTCCATCCGCTCCCGGAAAAATGGCATGGTTTGCAGGACGTGGAGGCCCGGCACCGCCAGCGTTACCTCGACCTGATCACCAACGAGGAATCGCGCAAGACCTTCCGCCAGCGCTTCGCCATCATCCGCGAGATTCGCCGTTTTTTTGAGGATCGGGGGTTTCTCGAAGTGGAGACGCCCATGATGCAGGCGGTGCCCGGAGGCGCGGCGGCCCATCCTTTCAAAACGCACCACAACGCCCTCGGGCTCGATCTCTTTCTGCGCATCGCGCCGGAGCTCTACCTCAAGCGCCTGCTCGTCGGCGGATTCACCAAAGTGTTCGAACTGAACCGCAACTTTCGCAACGAGGGCGTCTCGCGCCGCCACAACCCCGAGTTCACCATGCTCGAGGCTTACTGGGCTTACGCGGATTTTGAAGTGATGGCCACGCTGATCGAGGATCTCGTCTGCACCGTGGCGGAGAAGGTTTGCGGCGGACTGCGGATCAACCACGTTGATGCGGATGGCGCGGTCCGGCGCACGATCAACCTGGCCCGGCCTTGGCGCCGGGTGCCCTATCGCGATCTCGTCGCCGCGGCCGTGCCGGGCTGGTTTGACCTTGATGTCACGGGCCGCCGCAAGCGCGCCCTTGAACTCGGCCTTGATATCTCCCATTGCCTCGAGGACTACGAGGTCACGCAGCACGTTTACGAGAAACTCGTCGAGGAGAAGACGATCGATCCCGTGTTCGTCACGCATTGCCCCAAGGAACTCATTCCCCTGGCCAAAACCAACGCGGACGATGGATCGGTCCTCGATGTTTTCGAGCTGGTCATGAATGGCCAGGAAATCGCGCCGGGTTACTCGGAACTCAACGACCCGGTGGTCCAGCGGCAGCGGCTGGTTGAGCAGTCCGGCGGCGAACAGCACAAGATTGATGAGGAATTTCTCCAGGCCTTGGAGTATGGAATGCCCCCGGCCGGCGGCATCGGCATGGGCATCGACCGCCTCGTCATGCTTCTGACCGGCGCTGAGTCCATCCGCGAGGTCATCCTCTTCCCGCACTTGAAGCCGCGTTGAGTCGGCGGTTGGCCGGCCTTAGGCTCGGGAGTTTCCGCATGAGTGCCGTTCCGCCGCCCGCTTCCGCCCTGCCTCCCAGGGTGCTTTACGTCAACGGCTTCAGTTTCTTCAACGCGGTTTCGTTCCAGATCATCCTCGGCGCACCGGTCATTCTTTTCGCCAAGTCGCTCGGCGCCTCCTCCCTCGTTCTCGGGGTTATTGCTTCGCTCGCCCCGCTGCTGACCATTCTTCAGTTGGTGGCCGCGCGTTTCCTCCACCGGGTGGGCTACCGTCGCTTCATCATGGCCGGGTGGGGGACGCGGACACTCTTCACCGTCGCCGTCGCCGTGCTTCCGCTCTGGCCGCCGCTGTCCTCCGGTTCGCGCCTCCTTGTGCTGATCTGCGCGCTCTTCGGATTCAATCTCCTCCGCGGCCTCGCCTCCGGGGCGTGGTTGCCGTGGCTGACCGCGCTGATTCCGGAGGCCCGGCGCGGGCGTTTCCTCTCTCGTGACCAGGCGTTCATGCATGCCGGATGTCTGTTTGCCCTGCTCGTGTCGTCATGGGTCATGGCTGGATCGGTTGAGGCGTGGGAGTATTCCTCCGTTTTTGGTTTGGGCGTGGTGGCGGCGCTGGCCAGCCTTTGGTTCATCAAGCGCGTGCCGGACGTTGATTCGCCCGAGGAACTGCGCCGCTCGGCCGTGCGTGTGCCTTGGGGGGCGATGATGAGGTTCCCGCCCTTTGGCTGGCTGCTCGCCTTCAGTATGCTTTACGTGCTCGTCTCGGGCGGCCTGGGCGTCTTCACCATCGAGTTTCTTGCCGCCCACGAGAAGTTTTCCGAGGGCTCGGTCTTGCTGCTCAGCGCGCTGGCTTTCGGTGGGGCGCTCGCCGGGCTGGCCCTGGCGGGTCGGGCCATTGATTCCACCGGAAGCAAGCCTTGGCTGCGGCACACGCTGTCCCTGCTCGGGGTCGTGGTGGCCGGATGGTGGGCCATGGCCGCCGGAGTTGTTCCTGCCTGGCCCGGTCTGGTTGGAGCCTTGAACTTTCTCGGCGGGTTGAGCGGTGCGGTCTTCGGACTGGCCAGCACGCGGACCGTCATGGGCAGTGTGCCCCGCATGGGTCGCAACCACTTTTTTGCGCTCTTCACCGTAGTGACCAGTCTCGGGCTGGGCGGCGCCCCCATCGCGTGGGGGGCACTGTTGGACACGGTGGGCCGTCTGGAAATTGTCCTGCCGCTCTTCACCCTCAACCGATACTCCGTCTATTTTGGTGCCTTGGTTCCGCTCGTCTTCCTCGCCCGCAGTTTCATCGGAAGGTTGCACGACGGTGAGACCTCGGCCCACCATGAGATGTTCGAGGAGCAGTTGGCCCTGCGCACCGGTTTTCCGACCATGTGCGACGATTGATCTCCGTGGCTTCTCGCCTTCGAGGCCAGCTGCTTCTGAACCAGTGAGCCATCTGCGCCCATCTGTGCCAACCGTGAGCAGTTTGAGCTTGTCTAGAGGGCTGTTTCCTCATTATGTAAACAGTTGGCGAATCCCCGCACAAAACCTCGAAGACCTCTCGGATGACCAATATACGACAATTAGCCCTTGGTCTCTTGGTGGTTCTCACGACCGCGCAGGCCCAAGATATCTCCCGCCCCTCGCTGGGCGGCGACCGGGCGGCTTTTCCGATTTATTCCAGCCCCATTCCGACCTCCCGCTACAATGTGAAGGCTGGCCCGGTCAAAATGCTCTTCAACGCCTCGCTGGGTGCCTCCTACAACAGCAATGTCAATGTCTCCGAGGACAACCCGATCGCCTCCTTCGTCTTAAGTCCGCGCGTCGGCATGGGCGTTTATTGGCCCATGACCAAGCTCAACAAGCTCCGTCTCAACGTCGAATTGGGCTACGATTACTACACCAACGACCCTGGTGTCGGTGGGCAGACCCTCCTGATCTCTCCGGGCACCGAGTTCATGTTCAATCTGTTCGTCGACGACGTCCAGATCACCTTCTTCGATCGCCCTTCCATCACCAACAATCCGGTGGACAACCCCTCGTTGAGCGATGCCGTCAACTACACGATGCTGAACAACACCGCCGGCATCAACGTCTCCTGGGACCTGAACGACGTGCTGCTCGGCGCCGGGTTTTCCAACTACGTCAACTACGCGCTCAATGACGACTTCGACTACATGAACCGCATCTCCAACCAGGTCTTCGGCAACGCGTCCTTTCTCGTTCTGCCCTACCTGCGGCTCGGGCTCGAAGGCTCCGCGACCGGCTCGATCTACACGGAGGGATCAAACGCAGGCTCCAACGCCTTGAACAACAGCATCGACTACACGCTGGGCGGCTTCGCCCAAGGCACAGTCTCCCGCTACCTGGACTGGAGCGGCGGGGTCGGCTGGCAGATCACCGACTTCAACGAAAGCAACAACCCGCTCAATACCGGAAACTACAGCAAGCCCTACTTTTACTTCAACGTCGACAACACGCTGAACCGCTTCTTCAGCCATCGCCTCAGCACCGGCTTCGAGGGCGTGCCGAGCTCCGAATCGAACTACCTCGCTCTCTTCTATGTCCGTTACAGCTTCAATTGGATGCTCATCCGCGATTGGTCGCTCGGCGGCTCGGCGTTTTATGAGAATGGCACCGAGTCCAGCGGACCCAACTCCGAGGACTTCGACCGCGTCGGGGCCACCATCAACTTGAACTACCAGTTGTCCGAGCACTGGCTTTTGAGCATTTTCGTCGGAGGCCTCGCCAAGGCTTCCACTTTCACCTCCTACGACTACACCCAGCAGCAGTTCGGAGGTATTGTCACCTACACCTTCTAGCTGCATGAACTTTCTGTCCTTGCGGTTCGGGGCCCGCCCATTCCTCCTCTCCATCGGTTTGGCCGGAGCGGTGTCGGCCCAGCAGCTCCCCGTGACCGTGGCGGGCCGCCAGCAGCAGGCCGCCTTGCCCCACGGCACCCCGCCGCCACCACTGCCGGAAACCCAGCAAACCCGCGCCGGCTCAGCCGCTGTCTCCGCCATGGTGTCCATGGATGTGCTCGATGGCAACCGCCCGCTCGCCCGCGGCGACGTGATCAACTTCCGCATCGTCGAGGACCGCGATCCCCCCGTGAGCCTGCGCATCAGCGACTCTGGGGACATTGAAGTTCCTTATGTCGGCCGCGTGGTCGCGCACGGCAAGACCCCGCGGACGCTCGCGCATGAAATCAAGAGCCTGCTCGAGCGCGACTACTACCAGACGGCCACCGTCATTCTCGGGCTCGACATGGAAGGCCAGCGCACCCCGGGGCGTATTTACGTCACCGGCGCAGTCAATGGGGCGGGGCCACAGGAGATTCCTTTCAACGAGAAGTTCACCGTAAGCAAGGCCATCCTCCGCGCGGGTGGGTTTGCAGATTTCGCCAACCAGCGGAAAGTCAAATTGACCCGGGCCAAACCCGATGGCACGACCGACACCATGATCATCGACGTTAAGGAAATCATCGAGAAAGGCCGTCAGGATCTCGACGTCGAGGTCCTGCCGAACGATTTCATCGTCGTCTCCGAACGATTGGTCAACTTTTAGCCTCATGGCTGCCATCCAAGATCCGACCACCACGGCTGGCGCGCAACAGCACGAGCGCGCCGAGATCCTGCAGCTGACTTTCCAGCGGTATAAATACATGCTGCAGAGTTGGTGGTGGATTCCCCTCCTGACCACCTCCATCGGCCTCAGTCTCCAAGCCTGGATCGTCCTCAGTGCGCCCCCGCAATACCAATCAAGCGGCCGCCTCATGGTCTCGGGCAAAATCAATCTGCCCGAAGGTGCGGTTTACAATGAGGAGGCGGCGAATTTTTTCGGCACCCAGCTTGAGCTCCTGCAGAGCAGCGAGGTGGCCCGCCGGGCCGACGCCCGTGTCATGGCCCTCAACCCGAACCTGGACAAAGTCCCCGTTCGCCTTTTTGCCAACATCATTTCAAAGACCTCGATTTTTGCCGTCACCGCCCAAGGGCTCCAGCCGCAGCAGACCAAGGCCTACCTTGATGCGGTCATGGACGAATACATTGCCTACCGCCGGACCATGCGGGCGGATAAATCCGATGTGACCCTCAGCGCCATCACCGATCAGGTGGTGAATCTGGAGAAAGACTTGCGCAAAGCGGAAGAGGAACTCTTCGACTGGCAAAAGCAAAACAACGTCGTCTTTCTCAAGGAGGAGGGCAACAGCGCCGGGGCCTACCTTGCCCAGCTCAACCGTCAGTTGGCCAACCAGCGCACGGAATACCAGTTGCTGGAAACCCTCTCGCTTGAGCAGAACCTCGATCGCCGCAACCAGGTCGAGGGCATCGCGGATAAGCAGCCGGACGGCATGACCTCGCTCATGCGCAGCTTCGGCCCGGCCGGTGATTACCTCAAGGCCCGCCAGGAATTGCAGCTCCTCCGCGCCCAGCAGGTCGAGATGGGCATCTCCCTCAAGCCCCGCCATCCCAAGATGGTTGAACTCCAGCAGAGAATCGCCCTCCAAGATCGCCTGATGGAAATTTTCCAGGGCCAGACTGCCGATCAATTCGCTTCCCAGGTTTCCTCGCTCAAGGTGCAGATTGAGAACACCGAGGCCTCGATCAAGGAATGGGAAGTCAAGGCCCTCGACCTCAGCCGTCGCCTCGGGGAATACGAGCGCATCCAGAGCAAAGTCGAGCGGCTCAAGGGCCTTTACGAACGGCTCCTCGCCAGCGTGCAGAATGTCGACGTCAACCGCAACATCGACCAAGACGTGGTCAGCGTGATGGAATACGGCACCCCGCCCTCGGCCGTCCGTCCGGACCTCGGCCGCGCTCTTCTCATGGGTGGCATGGGCGGTTTCGCCATCGGCCTCGGCGTCCTCCTGCTCATCGGCAAGCTCGATGACCGCTACATCTCCGTCTCCGAGCTTGAAGCCCACGCCGAGCTCGACGTGGTCGGCCTCATCCCGCGGCTCAAGGCCTCCGAAATGGCCTCGCTGCAGGAGGAGGACAAACGCCACATCCTCGTGGAGTCGTTCCGCCACATCCGCTCGAGCATCCTCTTCATGCCCGAGGGTGACTTCAACCCGAAGAGCTTCCTCATCAGCAGCGCCATCCCCGGTGAGGGCAAATCCACCCTCGCGATGAACCTCGCGATCACGCTCGCTCTGGCCGGATCGAAGACCCTGTTGGTCGATGGCGACTTGCGGCGCGGGAACCTCGCCCGCCAATTCTCCCTGGGCAATGAGCTGGGTCTGGCCGAGTTGCTCATCAAGGAAGCCACCACGCAGAGCGAGTGCATTCATCCCACCCACATTCCCAATCTCAAATTTCTTTCCCGCGGCCGGGCCTTGGCCGGCGGTTCGGAGACCGTGCCCGGGACCCGTTTCAGCAAACTGATGGCCTCGCTGCAGGAACAGTTTGAATACATCATCATCGACAGTTGTCCGGTCCTGGCGGCTGATGATGTCAGCGCCATGGCCCCGATGGTCGATGCCGTCTTCTTTGTCGTCCGGGCCCGTTTCACCTCGGCTCGTCTCTTCATCCGCTCGCTCAAGCTCCTCGCCGTTCGCGGGGTCAACGTCCGCGGTCTCATTTACAATTGTGCCGAGATGGGTAGCACGGATTATCCCTACTATCAATACAAGGAATACCACCGCACATTGACCGCGCCCGAAGAAGCCAAAGCATAGCTGTCCCGCAGCTTCTCCTGCCGTGGTGCGATCAGGGTCTGCCTCGGTGAGGGAGATCGCCACGTGTCCGAAGCTGGGGATGATGCCGAGAGCCGTTCCCGCTGGCAGTTGGGCCCGGAGCGGTTGGGCCGGTCAGAGGGGACGCGACGAGGAGGAGCGGGGGAATTTCATGAAAGCGGCCTAATTCGCCGTCGACGAGCAGCGTCAAGCTGCCGGAAGCTGGTGCCCGGTAAAACACAAATTTGCAAGGCTGCGAGGTTTGCTTGAACGGCGGACGGGTGGTGGCAGTCTGACCTCCCACCAATATGATTCGAATCCTTCTTTTGTCCTCGGCCCTCGGGGCCGGTAATCTCATGGCCATGGCCACCCGACCTGCCGAAGAGGCGCCGAAACCTGATGCCCCGGCCGTGGTCGCGGCCCCGGCGCCGCCGCTCATCCCGTTGCGCGACTTTTTCCGCAATCCCGAGGGCGCGGCTTACCAGCTCAGCCCGGGCGGGGACTACATTTCCTGGATGGCACCATGGGAGAATCGCCTGAATGTGTTCGTCCAGCCGGCAGCCGGCGGGGAACCGCGGCGCCTGACCGATGCGACCAAGCGCGACCTGGCCGGTTATTTTTGGGCGGCCAAGGACCAGATTGTTTATCTGCAGGACGACGGCGGGGATGAAAATTTTCACCTCTTCGCCATCAACGCGGACGGCACGAACCGCCAGGATCTCACCCCGTTCCCGGGCGTGCGGGTCGGGGTGGTGGATGACTTGCGCGACGATGAGGATCATCTGCTCATCAGCATGAACAAACGCGATGCCCGCGTGTTTGATGTTTTCCGCCTCAACACCCGCACCGGCGAGATGGAGTTGGTGGCGGAGAATCCGGGGAGCGTCTCCGACTGGGTGACCGACCATGAGGGCAAGGTGCGCGCCGCCGTGCAGACCGACGGGGTCAACACCGAGTTGCTTTACCGCGCGACGGAAAGCGAGCCGTTCAAGAAGGTGCTCGTGACCGACTTCCGCGAGAGCATTGATCCGCTCTTTTTCACCTTCGACAACAAGGAGCTTTACGCCTCCTCCAACCTCGGGCGCGACAAGTCGGCCATCGTTCGCCTCGACCCCGCGACGGGGAAGGAACTGGAAGTCATCTTCGAAGATCCCGAGGTGGACACGAGCACCCTGCTGGCCTCGGAAAAACGCAAGGTCATCACCGCCGCCGCCTTCACGCGGGACAAGCAGGAATACCATTTCTTTGACGATTGGCGGCGGGACTTGCAGGAAAAATTGGAGGGAAAGCTGCCCGGCGTGGAGGTCTCCCTCAGCTCGATGAACCGCGACGAGGACAAATTCATCGTCCGCACCCATAGCGACCGGACGCGCGGGGCCTATTGGTTCTACAACACGCGCACCGAGGAGCTGCGCAAGCTGGCCGACGTTTCTGCGTGGTTGGATGAGAACCAGCTCGCCCCGATGACGCCGGTGCGGGTGACCGCCCGTGATGGATTGGTCTTGCCCGGTTATCTCACGCTGCCACCGGGGGTGAAGCCGAAGAACCTGCCGGTTGTCATGTTGGTTCACGGTGGCCCGTGGGCCCGCGATGCTTGGGGTTTTGATGGCGGGGCGCAGTTTCTGGCCAATCGCGGCTACGCCGTCCTGCAAATCAATTTCCGCGGCTCGACCGGTTACGGGCGGGCGTTCTGGGAGAAGGGATTCAAGCAATGGGGCAAAACCATGCAGGACGATGTGACCGACGCGGCCAAGTGGCTCGTCTCCGAGGGGATTGCGGACCCGAAACGTATTGCCATCTACGGCGGAAGCTATGGCGGTTACGCGGCGTTGGCCGGTATGGCCTTCACCCCCGAGATCTATGCGGCGGGGATCAGCTTTGTCGGACCGTCGAACCTTTTCACCCTCCTCGAAACCGTCCCGCCCTATTGGGAGCCGATGCGAAAAATGAATTATGAAATGATCGGCGATCCGGAGAAGGACAAGGACCTCCTCACGGCGGCCTCTCCGCTCTTCTCCGCCGACCGCATTCAATCTCCGCTGCTCATCGCCCAAGGGGCGAACGACCCGCGGGTCAAGCAGGCCGAGAGCGACCAGATTGTCGAGGCCTTGAAAAAGCGCGGGGTCGATGTGCCCTACATTGTGAAAGCCAACGAGGGCCATGGTTTCGCCAACGAGGAAAACCGGATGTATTTCTACCGCGCGGTCGAACAATTTCTCGCCAAGCATCTTGGCGGGCGGGCCGAGGAGGGCGGGGAAAAAATTCCGGAACTCGACGGCAGCGGGCCGGCCGCCGGCGCGGTCAACTAGCGACCACCCGCAGCACCCCGGCCACTCCGTGCGGACCGAAGGTGGCCGACGCCCACACGATCGGGGCGGCCCCAGAGCGGCCAGGCGACGAACACGGCCAACCACGGAGTCCGCCGCACCGGTGAGACCGTGGCGGCGTTGTCTGGCCCGGCCTCCGGCGCGTCGCGGACCGCCCCAAGAACGAGGGCGGCCGCGACGACCCACGGAAAAGGCAACCCAAGGAAAAGCATCGAGGCAAAGGCCGCCGCGGCCAACGCCCAGTCGCGGGTCGCGGTCAAGTGTTGCTGCGCCATCCGCCAGACCGCAGCCACAATGATGGCCAGGACCGCGGGACGCACGGTGGCCAGGATGGTCTGCATCGGGTGGAAGTCCCAATAATGGAGATATGCGACGGAAAGCGCCCAGAGGAGCATCGCCGCCGGCAGGACAAAAAGCGCGCCGGCGGCGATGGCGCCGGGGAGCCCGTGCAGCTTCCACCCGGAGTAAGTGACCAGTTGGTGCGCCTCCGGCCCGGGCAAAAGCAGGCAGAAGTTCAGCCCGTGGGAGAATTCCTGCGCGCTGAGCCAGCGCCGCCGCACCACCAGCTCCTCGCGCAGCATGGCGATCTGACCGGCCGGCCCGCCGAAGCTGTTGCATCCGAGCCAGGAAAAAAAACGAATCAATTCACCAAAAGAGGCAGGCGGCGGAGGTTGGCTCATGGTTAGGTCGCTTTTGCTTGGCAAAACACGGCAGTCTTTTTAGGTTACTTATCTTCCTCTAACCAAGTCATGGCTGAACTCGAAAACAAATATTCCGAAAACGTCACGGGAAAATATTTCGTCGATGATCAATGCATCGACTGCGACCTCTGCCGCGAGACGGCTCCGGCCAATTTCACCCGCAGCGACGACGGCGGGTATTCCTACGTTTACAAGCAACCCGAGTCGCCCGAGGAAGAAGCCCTGTGCAAGGAAGCAATGGAAGGCTGCCCGGTCGAGGCCATTGGCGACAACGGCGCGTAGCCCCTCCGCCCCGCCGGGCCCGCCAACGATGAGCAAGTGGGCCAAGAACGCGGTGGCGGAATGGCGTAGCTACGGTGAGGAGCGGGACACTTCCTCCCATGCGACGACCATAGCTGCGGCCCTCGCCGCCCTTCTGCCCAAGCTCGGCCTGGCCGACGCGATGGATGAACACGCGGTGCGCCGCGCCTGGGCTGGCCTCGTCGGACCCTTCATCGCCGCCCAGTCTGTTCCGGACCGCATCCGCAATCGTGTCCTCCATGTGCAGGTCCACCAGTCCAGCGTGCGCTTCGAGCTTGAGCGGACTTGGAAGGCGGAGATCACGCGCAAGCTGGCGGCGGAATTCGGGGCGGACAAGATCCGCGAGGTCAAATTTTTCGGCTGATCATGCTGCGCAACCTTCTTCTTGATTGGTCGGGCACGCTGGTGGACGACCTTCCGCCCGTCATTGGCGCGACCAACTACGTTTTCACCCACCACGGCCTGCCGCCGCTGAGCCGCGAGGAATTCCGCCGCCACTTCCGGCTGCCCTTCACCGATTTTTATGAGGAGTTTCTGCCGGGAATTCCGCTGGACGGGTTGGAAGCACTGTTTCACCGGCGCTTTGTTGAGATCCAGGACGAGGTGGCTCCGCTGCACGGACTTTTTGAGTTTTTGGATTTTTGTCGGGACACCGGGCGGCGACTCTTTCTCCTGAGTTCGATGAAGCCGGCCCATTTCCAGGTCCAGGCGGAGAAACTCGGCCTGACCGATGCCTTCGAGCACGCTTACGTCGGCGTGATGGACAAGCGGGCCAAGATCGGCGAAATCCTCGCGACCCACGCACTGGCACCGCAGGAAACAGCTTTCGTCGGCGACATGATCCATGATGTCGAGGCCGCGCATGCGGGCGGAGTCATGAGCATCGCCATCCTCACCGGTTACGATTCGGTCGAAAAACTCAGCCCCGCGCAACCGGATGTCGTGGTCGCCTCGCTCCATGTCCTGCGGCGTTTGCTCCAACACGAAGTAGCCCTGGCCACCGCCCGGCCAT
>JBMOJP010000161.1:0-2916 GCA_049315725.1 Chthoniobacterales bacterium
GTGGTGACCCTGGATGATTTTGTCGAAGACCTGCTCGGGGCCGCCGCGCCGCGGGCGGAGACCGATCTCTACATCGAGGAACTGGGGGATGGCCGCCTGCTGGCCTCGGGCATTGCGCGGCTGGAGGACTTGCGGGAATATCTCGGCTTCGACCTGCGGAAGGATGGAGTGGAGACGATTGGCGGCTTCATCGTCAACCGGCTCGGCCGCCTGCCTCGGACGGGCACCTCCATTCGAGTGGGCGGGTGGAAGGTCACGGTGCGGGCCATGAATCAGAAACGCGTGCGCGAGGTTTTGCTGCAAAAGTCGGCCGCAGATGACGCCGGGGGAGGGGAGCAATGATCTGGTTGCTGGTGGTCTTGTTTTTCGTCGGGGCGTTTGTCTATTCCGGACTCGAAGCGGCGTGGCAGGCGCTGGATCGCGTGCGCTTGCGTCACCGGGCCGAGAAGGGAAACCGTCAGGCGCAGCAGATGGCCGCATGGGAGGCGGTTCAACCCCAAGCCCCTCTGGTGCTTGCCTGGACGTCCCATGTTCTGGCGGCCGCGGCCCTGGCTATTTTTGCCGCCGAGGTTTCGCGCTGGGCCGGCCCCCGGCTTTGGTGGGTGGCTCCGGTGGTTTTTGTTCCGGCCTATGCGCTGCTCGTGCAGGTGCTGGCCCGGCAGATTTTCCGGCGCATGCCTTTTTTCGTGCTCGGCCGTTTTTGGTGGATGGTCCGCATGGCCGGATCATTTTGGGCGCCCCTGGCCCGGCCCGTGGCGGGGCTAGTGCGCCGGGTCAAGGCGGATCCCCTGCCGCAATTGCCCGCGGGGGAGGAGCTGATGGCGTTGGCCGAAAAAACCGAGGGAGTGTCCGCCTTGGAGCAGTCCATGCTGCGAAGTGTGCTGGATTTCCGGCACCTCACGGCCGGCCGTCTGGCCCTGCCGGTGGACGAGTTTTTGCGGGCTGATGCGGATGCCACGCTTGGCCAGATGCTGACCGATCGCTCGTTGGCGGAGGCGCGGTATGTCTTGATCCTCGGGGCTGACGGACTGCCACTCGGCGTCATGTCATGCGGGGCGGCCGCCCTCTCGGGTGCACGGTCAGCCCGGGCCCAGTCCTTTGCGCGGCCGCTCCTGTCCTTTGCCGCTGATCTCCCGGCTTGGAAGACTCTGGCCGCCTTGCGCCGTTCGCCCACGCCGGTGGCGGAGGTGCGCGATCCCGGAACCGGCCGGCTCATCGGTGTCCTCACCGACCAGTCCGTGGTCGCGCGCCTGCTTGGGCGGGTGGTTTGAGGCGTGCAATGTGGGGTGGCCAAAGGCAGGATCAAACTAATGTCGTCGTCGAGTTCATCTTACTCCCGGAAGAATCCGTTTCCGGCGCAATTGACCCAGGCGCGTCCGCTGACCCGCAGCGGTTCGGGGAAGGAGACGCTTCATTTCGAGGTCTCGCTGGCCGGTTCGGGTCTGGTTTATGAGAGCGGCGATTCTCTCGGCGTCTTTCCCCGCAACGATCCCGCCGAGGTGGTCGAAGTCCTCTCGGCCGCGGGATTGACGGGCGATGAAGTGGTGGAAGCACCGGAACCGGCTGTTCTGCGCGACGTTCTGAGCCGGCAAGTGACTCTCCGCGAGCCCTCGCGGCAGCTGCTCACGGCCATTCTGGAGAAAGACCCGGCGGCGGAGGAGCTGGTCGAGTTGGTTGACCCCGAGGCCAAGTCTGTCATGGAGGATTGGATCGATGGCCGCGAGGTCATCGACATCCTGCAGGCCTACCCGCAGGCCCGTTTCACGGCGGGGGAATTGGTCAAGGTCATGCGCAAATTGCAGCCCCGGCTTTATTCCATCGCGTCCTCGGCCCGGGCCTATCCGGAGGATGTTCATCTCACCGTGGCCGTCGTGCGCTACGCGTTGCACGGACGTCCGCGTCACGGGGTTTGTTCGACCTTTCTCGCGGATCGCGCGGAAGGTTCACCCGTGCCGGTCTTCATCCACTCGGCCAAACATTTTCGTCCGCCCGAGGATCTGGCCGCTCCCATCATCATGGTTGGTCCGGGCACCGGGATTGCTCCGTTCCGGGCGTTTTTGCAGGACCGCGAAGCCACCGGGGCGACGGGACCGAGTTGGCTTTTCTTTGGCGACCGCCACCGGGCGACGGATTTTCTCTACGAGGACGAAATCCTCCGCTGGCAGCAAACCGGGGTGCTTCACCGCTTGGATACGGCGTTTTCCCGCGATCAGGCGGATAAAGTTTACGTCCAGCACCGCATGCTGGAGAACGCGTCGGAGATTTGGCAGTGGCTGCAGGAGGGTGGATTCTTTTACGTCTGCGGCGATGCCTCGCGCATGGCCAAGGACGTGGATGACGCCCTGCATCAGATCGTGGCCAGTCAGGGCGGAAAATCACCGGAGGATGCGGCGTCCTACGTCGAGGAGTTGAAGAAGGCCAAACGCTACCGCAAGGACGTTTACTAATGGCTGCAATTCATGACGCGGGTTTGCGCAAGGTGCACTTCACCGGCATCTGCGGCACGGCCATGGGCTCGCTCGCCGCCGGCCTGAGCGACCGCGGCGTCGAGGTCACCGGGTCGGACGAGAACGTCTATCCGCCCATGTCCACCTTCCTCGAGGGTAAGGGGATTAAGATCACGGCGGGATATCGTCCGGAAAACATCCCGGACGACGCCGATTTTGTCGTGATCGGCAACGCCATGCGCCGGGGCAACCCGGAGGTTGAGGCGGTGCTCAACCGGAAACTGCTTTATTATTCGTTGCCCGAGGCGTTGAAGATTTTTTTCCTGCGGGGACGGCACAACATGGTGGTGACCGGAACGCACGGCAAGACCACGACGACTTCGATGCTGGCCTGGATTTTCGAGTCGGCCGGACGTCATCCCTCATGGCTGATTGGCGGAATTCCGAACAATCTCGGGCAGGGCTGCCG